>JABXHV010000171.1 GCA_013373445.1 Paracoccaceae bacterium
ATGCAGGAATAGCCGTATTCCATGTGATAGCCGCCCTGGGCGGGTTGCCAGAGGAGCTTCAGCGCTCCCGGCATGGTGCCTGCTGCGCACATTGCTATGGTCTTGTCTGTAGATGTGCGTTGAACGGCACCGATGACCTCAGCGTCCAATGGAAGATAGTTCTCCGGTACGTCGGTGCGGGCGGCGCAGTGGGCATCGACTTTTGCAAGCCAGCTTTCACGTGCCTCTGGGTCAAAATGGTCTGCCTTGTAGCTGCCAAGACCGGATGACAGTTTTTCCAGCGCCACCTTTGCATCACAGACGAGCGGTATCGCACCATGTTTGCTCGCATCATATCCTTGGGTGTTGATGGAGACGAGCGTGCGATCCTTGCCCTTGAACAGTGCCCAGGAGCCCGTAGTGAAATCCTGAAAGCGGGTGCCGACGCCGATGACGACATCTGCGACTTCTGCCAGCTCATTCGCAGCTTCGGATCCGTCAACGCCAGCCGCACCAAAATTCATAGGATGTGATTGGGCGAGGGCAGATTTGCCGGCTTGGGTCTCGATCACCGGAATGGAATGCTTGGTAGCGAACTCGGCGAGTGTTGCCTCTGCCTGTGAGTAGATCACGCCGCCGCCGCAAACGATGACCGGTGCCTTGGCGCTTTGGATCAACTTTAAAACCTCGGCAAGCTCACCCGCATCAGGTTCGGGGCGACGGATGCGCCAGACCTTTGGCTCGAAGAAGCTTTGCGGATAGTCAAAGGCTTCGGCTTGTGTGTCCTGGCAAAATGCGAGGGTCACCGGTCCACAATTCGCCGGATCTGTCATGACCTGAAAGGCGCGAGGCAAAGCGGTCAGAAGATGTTCTGGACGTGAAATCCGGTCAAAATAGCGGCTGACTGGCTTGAAACAGTCATTTGCTGTTGTGGCTCCATTTTCAAAGTCTTCAACCTGCTGAAGCACCGGGTCAGGACGTCTGTTGGAAAAGACATCACTGGGGATCAACAGCACTGGCAGACGATTGACGTGGGCAAGGGCGGCTGCCGTGACCATATTTGTTGCACCTGGACCGATGGAAGAAGTCACCGCCATCGCGCGGGTACGTTTGTTGGCCTTGGCATAGGCAATGGCGGTATGGGCCATTGTCTGCTCGTTCTGGCCACGCCAGGTCGGAAAGGCATTGCCAGCTTTTTGCAAGGCTTCTCCAAGGCCGGCGACATTGCCGTGACCGAAGATGGCCCAAATGCCGTCAATAAAACGCTCGCCATCTTCTGTCAGTTGTGCAGACAGATAGCGTACCATTGCCTGTGCGGCTGTGAGACGGATGGTGCTCATATCAATATCCTAAGCGGCGGGTTGGTCGACACTTCCACGTGCAGCATCCCAGATGTTGCACAAGCGTTGGAAGTTACTGGACATTTCATTTATGGCATCGGCATCGGAGAGGTTTCCAGCCAACCATTTTCGCGCAGTTGCAGCGAAGATGGTGCGACCGACTGCGAAGCCTTTCACCAGATCAAAGGCGGCGGCTTCCTTGAAGCTGGCTGCAAGTTCTTCTTCTGGAGCATCCAGGCCGAGTACGACGATACCGCGGGTGTACGGATCATTACGATTGATCGCTTCGCAAGCCTTAGCCCAGGCAGTGCGCGAGGTTAGCGGTTCCAGCTTCCACCAGTCCGGATAGATGCCTATTTCGTACATGCGCTCAATGATCAGGGCCGTCGTATCATCATCGACCGGACCGACCTTCGATGGGATGACTTCCAGGAGAAGTTCCAGGCGATTGCGGCGGCAGGCTGCTGCCAATCGCAACAAGGTTTCTTCCTGCTCATCGCGCATTTCTTGCGTATCGTCCGGGTGGTAAAAGCACAGTACCTTGACGACATGCTCCAACGGCCATTCCGATAGCCCTCCGAAATCTTGACCGATCTCGGGTTCAAGGGTCAACGGACGTGAAGATGGCCATTCGACAGGGTGTCCAATCCAAAGGCCGGTGCCCGCTGCCTCATAAAGCGCTTCGCGGCCAATGCGGCTATCACACAGCACACCGTACCCATGCTGTCCTTGTGCGACTTCCTGGGTTGCTCTCAGGCAAAGCTTCTTGAAGTCACCAATGCGTTCTTGGGAAGCACCGGCTTCGTCAGCCATGTTTTCCAATTGAATGCGATGATCAAAGGCAAAGACACGCATCTCGGACCAATCGGTCTTGCGATTGGTTGACCAGTGGATTTGCTCCAACTCGTCGTCTTTGCGCAGGAATTTCGTTTTGATACCTCGCTTAAGGAAGAACGCGAGTTCGCTCCAGCTTGGATAGGCTGGCGTGCATCCGTGGCGGGAGACGGCGAAGGCACCGCAAGCGTTTGCATAAGTGAGGCTCGTAACCCAATCGCATTCGGTCAGCCAGCCTTTCAAAAGGCCGGACATGAAGCCGTCGCCTGCACCCAGGACGTTGAATACATCGATGGGAAAGCCGGGACCTGAGACCCCTTCATCGAGTGTGTCGGGAATTTCTCCCTCAAAGGCGGCAGCGCCCATTGGGCCGCGCTTGCAAACGAGAGTGGCCTTCGAGACCTTACGAACGTTGCGCAGAGCCTGGATGGTATCGGTGGTGCCGCCAGCGATGTGAAATTCTTCTTCTGTGCCAACTATGAGATCGAACAGATGAAGGGTGGATTGCAGTTTTTCCGTGACTTTCTCGGATGCAATGAACCGGTTCTCACCGTCACCGTGCCCTGATAGACC
Source organism: Paracoccaceae bacterium (assembly GCA_013373445.1). Lineage (GTDB taxonomy): Bacteria > Pseudomonadota > Alphaproteobacteria > Rhizobiales > Stappiaceae > Roseibium. Next base: position 2,727 of record JABXHV010000171.1, read on the forward strand.
CCAGAGGTTTGGTCGATAGTCGATATCAAGGGCGGTCTGGAGGCCTTTCTCACGGGCGATTTTGAGCGCCTTCAAGACAGCCGCTTCCGTCTGGGTGTGGCTCAGATGGGTGCCGGTGACGACGACAGCTCGGGCCGATCCGATATATTCCGGATCAATATCGTCTTCGCACAATGCCATATCGGCACAGTTCTCACGGTAGAAAATCAGCGGGAATTGTTCCTGATCACGAATGCCGAGAAGAACCAGGGCAGTGAGGCGTTCCGGATCGGTTTTGACGCCGTTGACATCAACACCTTCTCGGACCAGCTGTTCACGAATGAAACGCCCCATGTGCTCGTCGCCCACGCGGGTGATGAGGCCTGACTTGAGACCGAGACGCGCAGTGCCTGCAGCAATATTGGTTGGTGAACCGCCTATGTACTTGTTGAAGGACGCCATGTCCTCCAGACGACCACCGATTTGTGCCCCGTACAGATCCACTGAGGACCGGCCGATTGTTATTACATCGAGATGCTTCATTGCTTAAATTGTTCCTCCGAGGGAACCTTCCAGTTCGGCGAGCTCCTGCCCACCGGCCATCAGATCCTGAAGTTCCTCAGAAGTGATTTCGCCTTTCTTTGCTGTTCCGTGGGTTTTGCCACGGTTCAAAACGGTAAAACGATCGCCCACTGACATGGCGTGACGTACGTTGTGTGAGATGAAGACAACACCGATGCCCTGTTCACGCACCTTTGCAATGGTTGCAAGAACGTTCGATGTTTGGCGGACACCGAGCGCAGAGGTGGGCTCATCCAATATGAGCACCTTGGCGCCAAAGTAGACCGCGCGGGCGATGGCTACGGTTTGACGCTCTCCGCCGGACAATGTTCCCACAGCCTGATCCGGCTCGCGCAAGTTGATCCCCATTTTCTTCATTTCAGACATGGTGACTTCATTGGCGTGCTGCACATCGAAACGCTTGAAGAGACCATGGCCCTTGGTTGGCTCGCGGCCCATGAAGAAGTTCCGCGTCACGGACATCAGGGGGATCATCGCCAGGTCCTGGAACACGGTTGCAATGCCGGCTTCCATTGCATCACGCGGACTGTCGAAGCTCATCGGCTTTCCCTCGAAGAGGATTTCACCGGAAGTTGGTTTGTGCACACCCGACATTGTCTTGATGAAGGTCGACTTGCCGGCACCGTTGTCACCCAAAAGGCAGTGGCATTCACCAGGGCGAATATCGAAACTGACGCCGGCGAGCGCGATCACGTTGCCGAAGTGCTTCTCGATGTTGTTCATCTGAAGGATTGGTTCCGACATTTTATCGCTCCCCTGTAACGCGCTTGCGAATGACGTTGTTGAACATCACTGCCAAGAGCAGCATTGTTCCCAGGAAGACCTGGAACCAATCCTGGTCGATGTTGGTGTAGGTGAGGCCGATCACGACCATGCCGAAGATGATTGAGCCGAAAAAGGCTCCGATAGCGGAACCATAACCGCCCGTCAGGAGGCACCCGCCAATAACGGCGGCGATGATCGCTTCAAATTCTTTCTGGAACCCGCGGCGAGCATCTGTCGAACCCGCATCCAGAACCTGGATGATGGCGAGCAGCGCTGCGCAGCATGCTGTGAACATGAAGAGGGCGATCTTCACATTGCGAACAGGAACACCTGAGTTGGAGGCCGCATTGGTGTCGCCGCCGACAGCGAAAATCCAGTTTCCAACAGGGGTTTTGAGCAGAATGTAGGTGGCAGCAGCAGCGAGCAGGACGAACCACAGGATTTCAACCGGAATGCCGGGTACCTTGGGCGCGCCATTCTTGAACGTTTCAACGACACCAATGTTGGCGAGCCAGGCAAAGAGAGCCGGGAAAGCATCGCCGCTGAAGACCGGGGTCAAAAAGTCATTTTCAACGGCGTCGCGGATGCCTCGCAACTGAGTGGAGCCGCCAGTGGCCCATTTGAGGCCAACGAGAGAGAGGCCGCGCAATACGAAAAGAAACGCCAGTGTGACGATGAAGGATGGCAGGCCAGTGCGCAGAACGATCTGACCGTTCACGGCGCCCACCGCTGCAGCAATGATTAAGGTTGCGGGAATGGCCACAACGAGCGGCATACCGAAGTTGACAAGAAGAGCAGCAAAGATAAGGCCTGCAAAAGCGACCATGGAGCCAATGGACAGGTCGAACTCACCGCCGATCATCAACATTGCGGCGCCAATGGCGAGAATACCAAGCTGGGCTGCCGGGGTCATGAAGTTCATGAAACCTGACAGGGTGAACATGGCCGGATCCGCAGTGGCGAGGAAGAAGACTGTTACAAGGATCATGCCGGCAATCGCGCCAAGTTCGGGCCGTTTCATAAGTCGCCGATAAAGCGGATCTTTCTTGATGCGTTCATCCATGGCTGTTTCTGCTTCTTCTGTCATTGGATCCTCCCTTTGTGAGGTTCCGGGGCGCTATTCGCCTCGGAACCTCATGTTCAGTTTGTTAGCGAATGCCCTTTGCGGACAGTTCAACAACCTGGCTTGCCTTGTCAGCAGTGATCAGGTTTGGACCAGATGGTACATTGCCACCTGGCATCAGGCCGTACTCAGCGTTCAGTGCAAGGAAGTCGACAGCCATATAGCCCTGGAGGAACTGCTGCTGATCGATTGCGAAAGTCGCATCGCCTGCTGCTACAGATTCCAGGAAGCTTGCAGATAGGTCAAAAGAGGCGACCTGTACGTCGCCTGCGCGACCGACAGCTTTTACGGCAGCAACGGATGGCTCACCAGCTGTGGAAGCACCGAGTGCCATGATGGTGTCAACGTCCGGGTCGGAGTCGAGAGCCGCACGCACTTTGCTTTCGATCTCTGATGGATCGTTGGTTGTTGGCAGAACGGTAACGGAACCGCCGAAGCCTTCAGCGAAACCTTCACAGCGCTGATCGAGGGAGACGTTGCCGACTTCCTGGTTGACGCAGATGCCTTTTGTTCCGCCCAGGGACGCGAGCTTTTCGCCAGCAATCTTACCTGCGGCGAATTCTTCCTGTCCGATGTGCAGCAGAGCGCCAAGGGATTTGGAAACATCAGAACCGGCGTTGATCGAGATCACAGGGATGCCTGCAGCAACCGCACGTTCGATGGACGGGCTCAATGCGTCTGCATCCGGGATTGACACGACAAGTCCGTCCGGCTCCTGGTTGACAGCAGCATCGATGAGCTGGCTCATGGCAACCATGTCAAACGTTTCAGGTGCACGGTAGTCGACGTTTACACCAGTGTGCTCAGCAGCCAGTTCAACACCGTTTTTGACAACAGACCAGAACGGGTCGTTTGCCTGACCATGAGTAACAACAATAATGTCAGTCGCGAGAGCCGGACCTGCAACTGTCATTGCTGCGGCTGCAACAAGGGTTCTTGCAAATTTCTTCATTTCTTGCTCCTCCCAGAGCGTACTTAACTAAACGGCTTGCGCCGCGGTGTGAGATCGGGCAACCCCGATCCTTTACGTGCCGAGGGCACGCAGAGCTGATACCGAAGTCTGGAGATGGCTTGTGACCACGTCACGAAAACCGTCCGCCTTTTCCGGTGTGAACGGATTTGGACCGGGGGCATTCACTTCCAGAATGATCGGTCCGGTGTAAAAGATGTCGTCTAGAGCGCTGATCTGGGCCGCAAAGTCCGTATGTCCCAATCCAATACCTTCGCGGTTGCTGTCAGCTGCGTGATAAAGACCGATCGTGCTGCCGCCTTTACGAAGCGCAGCTGGGGGATCGGCTTCCTCGATGTTCATGTGATAGGCGTCAGGAAGGAGTTTCAGATTGCTTGCGCCGACAGAATTCAATAGCGCCAGACCTTCCTGAACTGTCCGGATTTGGTGGGTTTCATAGCGGTTGAGAATTTCAAACACGACGTTTAGATCGCGTTTTTTTGCTGACGAGCAAATGACCTTTACCGCTTCGACCAACAAAGCGTTCTCTTCGACCTGCGTTGTGACAGGTTTGATCCGCTTGACTTGGCCATGACACGAGATGAGGGGAGTGCCGAGCTGCTTGGCCCAATCCATCAGGCGGTCGTAGTAGTCAAGTGCCGACTTACGTTTGGTCGCATCCGGATGCGAAATATCTGCATCGGCTGGTGTTATCGAAAAGATTTCCAGTCCGTGCGCCGCTAGAATTTCACGGGCCTTCTGCGGTGCGAGGGTGTGAATGTCGCCGTGCAGCTCAACGCCGTCCAGACCTGCAGCTTTCACGCGGCGCGCGATATCCTCAAGGGAGGCGTCGCCGAAGATCCATGTGCAGCATCCCAACTTGCGGGTCATGCGGCGTCTCCACAGGTGTGAACCAACCGATGCGGACGCATCAAGCGGGCGAGGCAGTGACGAAGGAACTGGTTCTGGAATTGCGTTGCGCATGCAATGGAATAAAAATTTCGTCCCAGAGCGATCTTCCGCATACATTCAATCGCCGCGGTCCAGCGGTCTGAGTTCGCAGATTGCGAAGCCATTACCATTCCTCCCAAGTCTAGTTCACGCTGCGATCTCGTGCCGCTTTAGATGGCTAGATTGAGTGGAATGTAAATTCCATTTGAGTGTGGATGCAATAGATATTTTCTAAATTTAGATTTTTTTGCGCGCCGTCCCAACCGAAACAGCCAGTGTGATTGCCAGTGACAGGCTGGCTGAGAGGGCGCGAAACGCTCCCACATCTCGCTCCGCCACCAATAGAAATGTCGGCTTCAGCCGCGCAAGCGGGCTTGTGACAAGATCGGTGATTGCTATCAAATCTGCCCCACGTTCTTTTGCTTCTTCGGCGATTTGCAAAGTGCGCTGGGTGTAGGGGGCGAACGTCACCGCCAAAACGGCGTCCTGATCGCTAATGGTGTGGGCAAGATCAATGTTTCCAAGCCCTGAATGCAAAAGTGCCGGGATCTGCATTTTCTCAAAAGCGTAACCTAGATAAGAGGTTACAGGAAATGCGCGGCGAAAACCGACCAGATGAATCATGCGGGCCTTGCTCAGGCTGTCGACAGCTTCCTGCAAGGCAGCAGAGTCTATCGAGACCATGAGGTTTTCCATCGAGGCCCGGCCAACATCAATGAATTCTGCCAAAAGAGCGGAGGGCGATTCGCTGCCGTGTTCCCGCAATTTGGCCAATCGGGTTTCGTAGTCGGGCCACTTTTGTGAGTAATCCGAGCGGAACAGTTTCTGCATTTGACTGAAACCGGAAAAGCCGAGTTCCTGGCAAAAGCGCATGAAGGCCGATGGTTGGACGCCAGCTGCCTCGGAAAGTTCGGCGACGGTCGACACGGCGACACGATCCGGATTGGCAGCAACAAATTCTGCACATTGTTTCAACCGCTTTGGAAACGTCACAGATCGCTCGCCAAGTGCAATAAAAACCTCATCTATTGTCTTTGGCTGTGTCGGCAGTGTCATGTTCTGTTTGCCTCCGGATTGTTCTTTTCAGCTTGACTTCGCTATTGGAAAGTGATGTTGGAATTTTTATTCCATTCTTGCAAGCCTCATACTGGGGTATTCCGCGAGTATGTTTTCGGAGGAGTTTCCCAATGACTTTCAAGTTGGCCCTTTTGGGCGCCGGTCGTATTGGCAAAGTGCATGCGAAAGCTGTTCAGGCCACCGTTGGCGCCGAACTTGTCGCTGTTGCCGATGCGTTTGAGGAGGCGGCACGCAGCCTTGCAGACATGTATGGCGCAGAGGTTCGCACTATTGCCGAGATCGAAGCGTCTTCAGACGTCGATGGCGTGATCATTTGCTCACCAACGGATACGCACGCAGATCTGATTGAGCAATTTGCGCGTGCCGGAAAGGCCATTTTCTGCGAAAAGCCAGTGGACCTTTCAGTTGAGCGCGTGCGCGAATGCCTGAAAGTCGTTGAGTATACAAACGGGTTCTTGATGCTCGGTTTTAACCGTCGATTTGACCGGCATTTCCGGGCAGTACGCGACCAGATTTCCAATGGTGCAATCGGGGCTGTCGAGATGGTTCAGATTACCTCGCGCGACCCATCCCCGCCGTTGCCGTCTTATGTTGCTGTCTCTGGCGGTATTTTCCGCGACATGACGATCCATGACTTTGACATGGCGCGTTTTCTGCTTGGTGAGGAGGTTGAAACCGTGCAGGCCGCTGGTTCGGTTCTGGTCGATCCAGAAATTGGCAAGCAAGGCGATTTCGATAGCGCTTCGGTGATTCTGACAACAGCATCTGGGAAGCAATGTGCGATTTCCAATTCTCGCCGGGCGACCTATGGCTATGATCAGCGCATTGAAGTTCACGGTTCGAAAGGCGTTGTGAGTGCCGAGAACCAGCGGGCATTTTCAATCGAGGTTGGCACTGCCGAAGGCTATACGCGGCCGCCGCTTCTCGACTTTTTCATGGAACGTTACATGGAAGCCTATGCTTCTGAGATCGCGATGTTCGTCGAATATGCCTCAACCGGAAAAATTGCGAACCCGAGCGGTGAAGACGGGCTTAAGGCACTGATTTTGGCGGAAGCAGCGCTCAAATCCGTTCAGGAAAAGAGGGTTGTTGCAGTCAGCGAAATCTGATTTCCGCGACAAGCAAGGTGCGTCACCGGTGGCTGTTTTGTTGAAATGCAGCATCGGTTTCCTGGGAGGGAAGTGATGTCAAAAGCCATTCAGAGCCTCGGTGTCGGTTTGATCGGCACCGGTTTCATGGGCAAATGCCATGCACTTGGGTATGGATCGGTGAAGGCCGTGTTTGGCGATGTGCCAGGGATTCGGCTTGAAATTTTGTGTGATGTACCAGAAAGCCGTGCGGGCGAAATGGCCGAGCAGTTCGGGTTTGAACGGGCGACCGATGATTGGCGGAAGGTCATCTCGGATCCGCGCGTGGATATTGTTTGCATCACAACACCAAACAAGGTTCACAAGGAAATGGCTTTGGCGGCTCTGGAGGCGGGAAAGCACGTCCATCTGGAAAAGCCGATGGCCTTGACCCTTGACGATGCGCGCGAGTTGGTCGAAGCGGCAAAGGTCGCCAAGGGGCGCACCATTACGGGCTACAACTATACGCATAACCCGGCGTTGACCCATGCCAAGCGTCTGATCGAGGAGGGCGCTATTGGCCGCCTGGTTCATTTTCGCGGGGCGGTAGACGAGGATTATCAAGCTGATCCTGAGCTGGCCTGGACATGGCGAGCGACACAATCTGAAGCTGGCCTTGGCACGCTTGGTGATCTTGGCTGTCATCTGGTCAGCATCGCCACCATGTTGATGGGGCCAGTCGAGAGCCTGAGTGCCGATATTCGAACCGTTCATGAAACGCGGCCCGTTGCCGGTTCGGCAGAGCGGCGTAATGTTGAAAACGAAGATGTTGCCTCTGCGCTGGTGCGTTTTGAAAGCGGGGTGTCGGGTGTGTTGATGACCTCGCGCAGTGCTTGGGGGCGCAAGAGCTATATTGGCTTCGAGGTGCATGGCACCGAAGGTATGATCCGCTTCGATCAGGAACGTATGAACGAGCTGCAGCTTTATCAAAACCAGGGCGATAAAGCGACGCAGGGCTTCAAGACCATCCTCACCGGTTCAGAACACCCCCCATACGGAGAGTTTGTCCCTGCGCCCGGGCATCAGTTAGGTTTTCGCGACCTAAAAGTAATTGAAATTCATGAGTTTCTGCGCGCAATCGTCGAGGGGCGCCGAGCCTTGACCGACTTTGCTTCTGCCCTTCATTTCGAGGAAGTGATACACGCGATTGCTGCTGCGGCGGAGACGGGCGCGCGCGTCAAAATCGGTGGTTAGGGGCGGCTAAATACCGCCTTGACCCTCCAGTGACTGGAAGCTTTATGGTCCGCCTGAATGAAATTCAGGAGATTTTAAATGGCTTCCTGTTGCGCGGAACACGGTTCTGTAGCCGACAGTTCTAATGCTGCTGGAACGAGTGTAGTTGACCCGGTTTGCGGGATGACAGTCCAGCTCGGAAAAGGCAAGCCGACGCTTGTCTACAAGGGTGAAGACTATCACTTCTGTAGTTCCGGGTGTCACGACAAGTTCGCAGCTGATCCCTGGTTCTATCTGTCAGGTAACAACAAGCGTAGATCGTCTGCCGCTGGTGCCGATACCCGTTTCACTTGCCCGATGGATCCCGAAGTCATTCAGGACGGGCCTGGGACCTGTCCGATTTGCGGGATGGCGCTTGAACCGATGAGCGGCGCTTCTGATGAGCCCAATCATGAGCTTATTGATTTTTCCCGACGTCTGGTCGTCAGTGTTGTCGCTGCTGTTCCTCTATTGATCTTAAAATTCGCGCACTTGTTCGGCCTGCCGGTTCATGAGTGGTTTGGCGATTGGTTTCTGCTTGTCGTCCAACTGTTGCTTGCGACACCTGTTGTGTTGTGGGCTGCAGCCCCCTTTTTCGGTCGCGGTTTGATGTCCATCAGGACGCTGCATTTCAACATGTGGACCCTGATCATGCTGGGGGTGGGGATTGGATACGTTTACAGCTTGGTTGCTGCGCTGTTGCGCATTTTTGTCGATGCTGATGTCTTGCGATCTATGGCAGGGCGGGATCTGCCAGTATTCTTTGAAGCTTCGGTTGTTGTTATTGCACTGGTGTTCGTTGGTCAGGTGCTTGAGCTAAAGGCTCGTGAACGCACAGGCGACGCCATTCGAGGGTTGATGCGGCTTGCGCCCAAGACGGCGCGGCGTGTTCTGGACGACGGCGATGAATATGATGCACCGCTGGATAATATTCTGCCAGGAGACAAGCTGCGTATCAGGCCCGGTGACAACATTCCGGTAGACGGGGATGTCGTGTCCGGATCGAGCTCCGTCAACGAAAGCCTGATGACAGGTGAGGCGCTGCCGGTTGAAAAATCCGCCGGGGATGGTGTTGCCGCAGGAACAGTCAATCAGACTGGCTCTTTCCTCATGGTCGCCTCGAAAGTTGGCGCGGAAACAACGCTCGCAAAGATCGTTGATCTCGTTTCAACCGCACAGCGTTCGAAGGCTCCGATGCAGAACCTGGCAGACCGGGTTTCGGGGTATTTTGTGCCTGCAGTGGTTCTGGTCGCAATTGTTTCCTTCTGTGCATGGTTTCTGTATGGCCCAGAGCCCACATTCGTGTGGGCGACAATTGCCGCCGTCAGTGTTCTGGTTATTGCCTGTCCATGTGCGCTTGGTCTTGCAACGCCGATGTCAATCATGACTGCCACCGGTCGGGGCGTTCAGTCCGGAATACTGGTCAAGTCGGCATCTGCTTTGGAAAAGATGGCGCAGGTCACAACGTTGGTGGTCGATAAGACGGGTACGTTGACGGAAGGCACGCCAAAGGTCACCGATGTGGTCCCGTTCGCACACCTGTCAAAAGATGAAGTTCTGGGCATTGCTGCTGCACTGGAGCAGGGGTCGGAACATCCGCTCGCAGCAGCCATTACACTTGCTGCGCGGGAGCGAGCTCTCGTTTTGGGTCAGGTTGAAGATTTCAACGCTGTTGCGGGTGAGGGCGTGACTGGCCAGTTGGAGGGCCGTCGCGTGGCCATCGGCAACTTGCGTTTGATGGAGACCCTTAGTGTCGCTCATTCTGCGTTTGGGATGGATCAGCGTGCTCTTGCGAAAGATGGCAAGACCACGACGCTTGTGGTCCAGGACAATCAGTTGGTTGGTCTCATCGCCCTGGCTGATCAGGTGAAGTCCGGGACAGATGATGTCATTGCCGATCTTCATGCGGCGGGACTGGAAGTCGTCATGGCAACCGGTGATGCAGAAACAACCGCTCAGGCAGTGGCGCATACGCTTAATCTTGACGAGGTTCGAGCTGGATTGACACCTGCGGATAAATTGGAGCTGGTGAAGTCATTGCGCGATAAGGGCAAGATCGTTGCTATGGTGGGGGACGGCTTGAATGATGCACCAGCACTTGCAGGTGCTGATGTCGGAATTGCCATGTCCACGGGCGCTGATGTGTCTATGGACAGCGCCGATATCACGCTAATGCATGGGGATTTGAAAGGCATTGCCCGAGCGCGACGTCTGTCACAAGAGACTATGCGGAACATTCGCCAGAACCTCTGGTTCGCTTTTGTCTACAACGCTCTTGGTGTTCCTGTTGCGGCCGGTGTGCTGTATCCTTTGACTGGAACATTGTTGTCGCCGATGATTTCTGCTGCTGCCATGAGCTTGTCATCCGTTTCCGTCATTGCCAATGCCTTGCGTCTTCAGCGATTGAAACTTTGAAGTCACCCGATGCAATTGGATGAGCGCTGTTTTTTGGAGAGGACCTTGCATGAACATTGGTAAGGCATCAGAAACGTCTGGCTTGCCGGTCAAAACAATTCGCTACTATGAGGAAATTGAGCTCATCGCTCCGCAGAGGCTGGAAAATGGCTACCGTGATTTTTCAGCGGTAGATGTTCAGGACTTGAAGTTCCTGCGCCGCGCACGCGACCTGGGTTTTTCGATTGATGAGTGTCGCATGCTGCTGGAGTTGCAGCGAGACCCAGCGCGCGCCAGCTCGCAGGTGAAGTCAATCGCCAATGGCAAGATCATTGATATAGACCGACAGATCGTGGAGCTTCAGTCCTTGCGCGCGACGCTGTCAGCTCTGGTTTCCGAATGCCGTGGCGATGACACATCTGAATGCGCAATTCTGGAAGGACTTGCTCACTAGCAGAAGATGATGGGCGTCAGCGGTCGACTATTTTTCTTGCTTTTCTTCAGACGGATCGTCAGGCATTTCAACAGGCTCCTCTGCAACGCTTTCAACGACCTCGTTCTCTGGTGCCCCGCTTTCGGGTGGGGGAGAGTAGGTGATAAAAAAAGTCCAGATAGCGTAGACGGTGATCATGACCGTTAGCCAGCCCCAGGTGGAGTTTTGATTGTAGAATTCAAATCCCGCCCATGCGCCGCAGAATGCAGTCAGCAGGACGCGCCTCCAAAGTGGCGCGAAAAACGGATGCTGAGCATCTGATGACATCTGGCGGTTCCTTGTTTTGAGCACTATTTGAGCTTGTTCGTCATATAGATGACAAGTTATGGCTCTTGTGTCAGCGGAAATATTACAATGACTGAGATTAACCTTAGGGCATTTTGACCTGGTGTGGAAAGTATGCTCGAAAGGTGCTGCATGATCGTAAAATTTGTGCGTAATTGATAATAGATATGTGCGTTTAGTACTGGCAGCTGGTTTGTAGTGTGTGTTTGTCTGCAAAGTGAGTTGCCTGGTAAGAGGTGGTAATGCAATCCGGGCCGGATCTACTCACGACCAATGACACTCCTGGTGTTCATGCGCCGTCGTTTTATGCAGCAACTGCCAACCGTACGACCAACCATCCTTCATTGTCTGGTGACTTTACCTGTGACGTTTGTGTCATCGGAGGCGGTTACACCGGCGTCTCGAGTGCCCTGCATCTCGCTCGGCGCGGCTATGATGTGGTTCTGTTGGAAGCCAACCGCATCGGCTGGGGGGCATCTGGCCGCAATGGCGGGCAGGTGGGGGTTGGTCAGCGCGTTGATCAAACGGTTCTGGAAAAGCGCCATGGACTTGAGTATGCCAAGATTCTTTGGGATCTGGCGATGGAATCGATGGATGTTACCGTCGACCTGATCCGCCGGCATGCGATTGCCTGCGACCTGACTTATGGCACTTTTTTTGCCGATCACCGACGCTCTTATTTGCGCGATACCCGTAAGTATGTTGACCACCTGCAAAAGACTTACGGCTATAACAAGGTGAGTTTTGTCGGTGAGAAAGACGTTGCTGGTGTCGTCGCCAGCCCGAAATACTTTGGCGGCATGATGGATGCAGGCTCGGGGCATTTGCATCCTCTCAATCTGGTGTTGGGGCTGGCCGATGTAGCTGAAACTCTTGGTGTTCGGATTTTCGAGGACACGCGCGTTCTCTCCTACGACCACGGCGATACGGTTACAGTGCATTGCGAGGCGGGATCGCTCAAAGCCAAGCATCTGATCCTGGGATGCAACGGATATCTTGGCAAACTGGACAAGACGACGGCGGCCCGTGTCTTGCCGATTAACAATTTTATCGTTGCGACCGAACCGCTGTCCAAGGGTGACGCGGAGACCTTGCTGCCTAACAATCCGGCCGTTGCTGACAGTAAGCATGTGATCAACTATTTCCGCTTGTCATCCGACAGACGGATGTTGTTCGGTGGCGGTGAAAACTATGGCTACAATTTCCCGCACGACATCAAGTCTTTCGTGCGCGGTCCTATGGTTGAAATTTTCCCGCAATTGAAAGATGTGCGTATCGACTATGGATGGGGAGGAACACTCGCGATCACTCCCAAGCGGATGCCGTATTTTGCGCGTTTGGCGCCCAATGTCCTGACTGCGACTGGGTACTCTGGTCATGGCGTGGCAATGGCGACGCTCGCTGGCAAGGTCCTTGCTGAAGCCGTAGATGGCACCTCTTCCCGGTTTGATGCGTTTGACAAGTTGAACATTCCTGCCTTCCCGGGTGGTGACAAATTGCGATATCCGCTGCTCGTACTGGCTATGACCTGGTACGCGCTCCGTGACCGGCTTGGAGTTTGATCGATGGCGCAGCCTGGAGCCCGCGAAAACATAATGATTGGCAGTTACTGGGAAAGTTCAGTTGATGAGCTTCCTGAGGACCGTCAGCTATTCGGTGAGGCCTACTTCGACGTGGCCGTCATTGGCGGCGGCATCACGGGGCTGTCAGCGGCGATGCGGTTGGCGGAAGCTGGCGCCTCTGTCTGCGTGCTCGAAGCCAATCGTGTCGGTTGGGGGGCGTCTGGCCGTAACGGTGGTTTGTGCTGTCTTGGTGGAACCAAACACTCCGAGCATGATTTGATCAAGCGTTTTGGTCTTGAGGAAGCGCGCAAATTTGTCGACTTTCAGGTTCAGGCTATTGATACAGTGGCGGAGCGTATCGCAACGCTTGAAATCGACGTCGATAGGCATTCGCGCGGCGAAGTCTTGCTTGCGCACCGGCAAAAGGATGCTGATGGGTTTGCGGATGAAGCGGCTTTTCTAAGTGACACTTTTGGGTTGCGAACCACCGTTTGGTCTGCAGGCGAAATCGTCGAGCGGGGACTTGCTGGACCAGAGTTTCACGGTGGGTTGCACCTTGGGCATGGCTTTGCCCTTAATCCGATGAAGTATGTGCAGGGTCTTGCCCGCAATACGCGCCGCGTGGGCGCAAAGCTGTTTTCTCATACGCCGGTTTTGAAGCTGGAACGCGATGCGTCTTATTGGCGGCTCGAAACACCACATGGGTCCGTCCGGGCGCACCGTGTGGTTCTTTCGGGGAATGGTTACTCGCGCGAGAACGTACCGACGTGGTTGCGAGGACGTTTGTTGCCAGTGATGTCGTCGGTCCTCGTCACCCGCCCCTTGAGCAGGGATGAGTTGACGGATCAGGGTTGGACGAGCGATCTGATGGCCTGTGACACCCGTAACCTGTTGCATTATTTCCGTCTTCTGCCTGACGGCCGTTTCCTGTTCGGAACACGTGGCGGTATTTTTGAGACACGCGAAAGTATTGAGCGCGTGCGTAAGACGTCTCGTGCGGACTTTGAACGCATGTTCCCTGCCTGGGCGCATGTTGATAGCGAATTTGCCTGGCACGGACACGTTTGTATGGCACGTGACCTGGCGCCATTTGTTGGTCGCGTTCCGAATATGAAGGGTGTCTACGCCGCGATGGCCTATCATGGCAGTGGTGTCGCCATGGGGTCACTCTCAGGTGAAAAGGTTGCGGAACTAATGCTTGGCAAAACGCGGGCGGAAAACCTGCCTGCCGTGATGAACAAGCCGTTCCGGAAGTTTCCGCTACCTTGGTTGCGTCAACTGTATTTGCAGGGCGCCTATTGGTGGTACGGCGTGAAGGATCGCTGACCCTCACGCCGTCCGTTTTTCTGTTGGAGCTCTTAAGTCTTAGAGAAGCTTGCGGCTCACGAGGTTGCTCATCAGCGCCGAAAGGCCGAACGACCATGGTGCGATGGCGTCGGTGCGATCAACCCAGTTGATCAGGCTGCCAAGAGCAGGAGCCGAAATTTCCACCCGGTCACCAATCTCATGCGTGAAGCCTTGTCCTTGGCCTCTGCGGTCCTTGGTTGGGGCAAACATGGTTCCCAGGAACAGCATGACGCCATCAGGATACTGGTGGTTGGCGTTGAGCGTCTGGCTTGCCAGATCGGCTGGTGTGCGGCTGATGGCAGACATTGGTGAAACGCCGGTCATCTCAAAGCCGTCTTTGCTGCCGGTGACTTTCAATGACACTTCAACATTGGACAGGTCTTCGAGCTTGAACGTGTCGTCGAACAGCCGGATGAACGGGCCAATGGCACAGGCCGCGTTGTTGTCCTTGGCCTTGCCGAGTAGCAGGGCCGAGCGACCTTCCACATCACGCAGGTTGACATCGTTGCCGAGCGTTGCACCGACAATGGAGCCTGATGAGCGGACAGCCAGAACCACTTCAGGTTCCGGATTGTTCCAGTTGGAAATCGGATGAATGCCTACTGATGCGCCGCAGCCGACGGAGGACATTGGCGGTGCTTTTGTGAAAATCTCTGCATCCGGGCCGATGCCAACTTCCAGATACTGTGACCAGAGGCCCATGTCTTGCAATAGGGTCTTGACCTTGGAGGCTTCTTCAGAACCGGCCTGAATGCCGCGCAAGTTATCACCAATAACGGGTGCAAGTTTCGCCCGGATCGCTTCCGCGCGTGCTGGATCTCCCTTGGCCTGTTCCTCGATCACGCGCTCCAGCATGCTGTCGGCAAACGTGACGCCAGCTGCCTTCACCGGTTGCAGATCGCAAGGTGCCAGAAGGGTGCCCTTGTCTTCGTTCAGGTAGTCATCAAGTGGGCCGAGGTCTTCAAAGTCCGCCGGGTTCTTGAGGAGGTTTACAAGATCGTCGCGCTCGATCAGCTGCGAGAGGGTAGGCGCTAGCGCACTAATGTTCTTCAGGTTCGCGCCATCCACAAGGACCAAGCAAGGTCCGTTTTGGGCTGCGTCCCAGACGCGTCCAATCAGCAATGCCTTGTCGTCCTTGGGCAGAATGTCGGCGCTGCTCAATAGGTCCGCCATGGGTGTCTCCTCTTGTCGTGTTTTATCAATCTGCGTGAATATAGATGGGAGAGCAGACCATAACGGTTGACCACGCCTACTGCCAGTACAGATTACGGCTAATCCGTTCGTTTTTCGTGCTAATGATCCAAAATCTGTAGGTCGGTGTTTTTCGGTCTAATCCCCGCCAGGGGCGCCGGATTGCTCCATAAGAAGGCCATCTCATTTTGGGACGAAAACCGAGCGGTGGAAGCGGTGGCGGGTAACTTGGTCATGTCAGTTGAGCGGCTTCACGACAGCTACATGCACCTCGATACGTGTTGTGAAGCCCAATGTGTGATAAAGCTTCAATGCTCCGGCGTTGTCTGAATAGGCATGCAGAAAGGGTGTTCTGCCTTCTTCCGCAATACGTTCAGCAACGAAGCATGAGAGAACGGCAGCCAGCCCCTTGCCGCGAAAGTCTGGGTGGGTGCATACACCGCTGACTTCCCTGAAACCGGGCATGGCAAGGCGTTGTCCGGCCATTGCGGCCAGCCTGCCGTCTATCCTCACTCCCCAAAAGCGCCCGAGCTCAGGCGTGCGTCGCATGAATGGTCCGGGTTTGGTCAATGCGGTGAGGGCGAGCATATCTTCTAGGTCTTCAGGATCGAGCAAAGTGATCTTGTCGATCCAGTCCGGCATTGCCTTCGGGACTTGAGCTGCGCGAGTTTGAACCAGTTGTAGCCCGGCCGCGCGCAGTACCGGTTGGACGTCATCCGGCAGGCAGATCGGGCGATCCTGCATCATGAACGCTTGCTCACGGGTCTGCCGCAGTAATGTGCCAAAGGCTGTAAGGGATGCTTGCGTATCATCGCGGGTTGCAGCGAACATGGCGACTTCCGGGTCAAATCGTAAGGCCATGTCATTGCCAAGCCGAAAATTGGCATGGTCTGATGTGAGGGTGGACCAGACCGGTGTATCGAGGGTGTGGGTCATGACAAGTGCTTCTGTTTTATTTGTTTCTGGCTCGGTTGAGATAGCTTGCGGTGTTCAGGATCCGGCCTTGACCCGCACGCGAAGGCGTTTTGGCAGGGGCCTGCGGGCCAGCGCCGTTTCGAGTTGCCCCAATTGAGCCAAAAGATCGCCTGACAGGTTCGCGCAGGCGTTCTGGACCGCCTGCTCGATCAAAGGCCAGACGGTTTCCATCTGTCGTTCGGTCAAGGCTATGCCTTTTTTTGTCAGCACAATCAGGCTGATGCGACCGTCGCCCGGGTCCTTATGGGTCTCGACAAGGCCAACCTTCTTGAGGTGATTGACCATGCGTGTGATGCCGGGCTGGCTGTGTCCAATCGCTTTCGACAATGTCCCAATTGAGCTTGGACCGAGACGGTACAGGCTCACCAGAACTGGATTGTTGGCAGCCGAGATTTCAGTGTCTTCAAATGATGAGATGATTTCCTGCGTCTCGGTCTGCAGCCTTTCGCCGATCCGCTTCAACCTTGTTCCAAGGGTCAGGTACCCCAGTGCTTTGACGACATCTTCAACCACAGGAAACTCCATTTCAATAGCATGTTATATATCTTGATATATTATGGTTGGCAATATGCGCTTTTCGGAGTTTGTTTCCGCTCTACTTGGTTGATGCTGGCCCTTACGCCTTGCGATCGCGATAGAGTTGCAGGCAGACGTTTCATGGGGCGCAGCGGCGATGAGCGGGTCGCTCGACGGTCCCAGTTATGGAGTGGCTCTTCGCTCTTGCGGGGAATTGGTGGAGCTGATGCCCGCCCCCATTGCCCCGGAGGCGATCTTCCCGTAAAAGGGCGTCAATTATTCCCGTTTTGAAAATCCTGTTACACGGAGATGCGGAGCCCCATGGCACGGCAGTTCATCTATCACATGCATGGCCTTTCGAAGGCCTATAACGGCAAGAAGGTTCTCGACAACATTCATCTGTCGTTCTACCCGGATGCCAAGATCGGTATTCTCGGCCCCAATGGTGCCGGTAAGTCGACCCTCTTGAAGATCATGGCCGGTCTCGACAAGGAGTATACCGGTGAGGCATGGGCAGCCGAAGGCGCCCGCGTCGGTTACCTCCCGCAGGAGCCGCAGCTTGATCCTACAAAGACGGTCAAGGAAAACTGCATGGAGGGCGTTGCCCACAAGCAGGCGATTGTCGATCGTTACAACGAACTGATGATGAACTACTCGGACGAGACCGCCGAGGAAGGCTCCAAGCTGCAGGACATCATTGATGCGGAAGACCTGTGGAACCTTGAAAGCAAGGTCGACATGGCGATGGAAGCGCTGCGCTGCCCGCCAGAGGATGCACCGGTTGACAACCTGTCCGGTGGTGAGCGCCGCCGTATCGCGCTGTGTCAGCTGCTGCTGTCCGAACCTGACCTGCTGTTGCTCGATGAGCCAACCAACCACCTGGATGCGGAAACCGTTCATTGGCTGGAGCGTCACCTGCGCGAGTTCAAGGGCTCGGTATTGATCATCACCCACGATCGCTACTTCCTGGACAATGTGACCGGCTGGATTCTGGAACTCGACCGTGGATCGGGCATTCCATACGAGGGCAACTATTCTTCCTATCTGGAGAAGAAGTCCAAGCGTATGGAACAGGAAGGCCGCGAGAACATGGCGCGCAACCGGGCGATTGCCCGCGAACGCGAATGGATGGGCATGTCGCCGAAAGGCCGTCAGACCAAGTCCAAGGCGCGTATCAAGGCATTTGACGACCTGCTGTCTGCGCAGGAAGAGCGCATGCCGACCATCGAACAGATCCTTATCCCGGTCGGTGAGCGTCTCGGCGCAAATGTGATCGAGGTCAAGAATGTTTCCAAGGGCTTTGAAGACCGTTTGTTGATCGACGATCTGTCGTTCAAGCTGCCACGTGGTGGCATCGTCGGTGTCATTGGTCCCAACGGTGCAGGTAAGTCGACCCTGTTCAAGATGCTGACCGGTCAGGAAAAGCCAGACAGCGGCGAAGTGATTGTCGGCGACAGTGTTCAGCTTGGTTATGTCGATCAGTCCCGTGATGCACTGAACCCTGACAACAATGTCTGGGAAGAGATTTCCGGCGGCGCCGAGGTGATTTACCTCGACGACAAGGAAATCAACTCACGCGCCTATTGCTCGTCCTTCAACTTCAAGGGCCCGGGTCAGCAGGCGCGCGTTGGCGACCTGTCCGGTGGTCAGCGGAACCGGGTGCATCTGGCAAAGGTTCTGAAGAAGGGCGCCAACGTGCTTCTGCTCGATGAGCCGACCAACGATCTGGATACAGAAACATTGGCCGCGCTCGAAGATGCGCTGGAAAACTACGCCGGTTGCGCC
>JABXHV010000192.1 GCA_013373445.1 Paracoccaceae bacterium
ATCACATGGAATACGGCTATTCCTGCATGGGCTACGAAATCGCCGGCGCAATGGGCATAAAGCTCGCGCAACCTCATCGTGATGTCGTTTGTTTTGTTGGCGATGGCTCCTACATGATGGCCAACTCGGAGCTCGCAACTGCCGTTATGCGTCGTATCCCCTTCACGATTGTGCTCACAGACAATCGCGGATACGGCTGCATCAACCGGTTGCAAATGGGCACCGGCGGTGAACAGTTCAACAATCTCTACAAGGATTGCAACATCGAAGCCCAACCAGACATCGACTTTGTTGCCCACGCAGCATCGATGGGCGCTCATGCAGTCAAGGCAGCCAACATCGCCGACCTTGAGGCAAAGATCCTCGAAAGCCGCGATCGCGATATTCCCACCCTGATTGTCATCGATACCGATCCGATGCATGGCCCGGGTGAAAGTGGCGGCGGACACTGGTGGGACGTTGCTGTACCTGAAGTAGGCTCGACCGAAAAACTTAAGGAAGCACGCGCTTCCTACGTGGAAAACATGCGTCACCAGAACACGGTGAACTAATACCCTTGCACGCGAACGGGAGCTTTTGATCCCGGTCGCGTCTCCCTCTCTTCCGGGGCTCTCCCCCGTACAGGAACACAGTGATGATCCTCTTCGGCACCAATCCGATTGCCTGGGCAAATGACGACGATCAAACCCTAGGCGCCCATATCCCGACCGAAAAAATCCTCAGCGATGCCTCAGCAATAGGATTCGACGGTATTGAAAATGGCCACCGCTGGCCTGATGAGCCTGAAGCGCTAAAGCAGCTGCTGGGCGGTCATGGCCTGAAATTCATTTCCGGCTGGTACTCTTTGAACCTTTTGGTGCAAAGCGTCGAAGACGAGAAAAAGGCCATCCAGCCGCATCTGGACAAACTGAAGCACAATGGTTGCAAGGTGTGCATTGCCTGCGAGAATTCCAACACCATTCAAGGCTCGGACACTGACCTGTCTCAAAGCCCTGTTCTAAGCGTTGACGAGATGAAAGCTTTTGGTGCAAAGGTCGAAGAGCTTGCTGTTTTCACCGCATCGCAAGGTATCGATCTCGTCTATCACCACCACATGGGAACAGTTGTCGAGACTGCCGACGAGATCGATGCATTCATGGCCGCAACCGGCCCAGCCACCAAACTGCTGTTTGATGCAGGTCATTGCTACTTCGGCACAAAGGGCGCCGATCCGACGCCAATTCTGGCAAAATACGTCGACCGCGTCGGCCACTTTCACGCCAAGAACGTTCGCCCGGCGGTTATGCGAGATGTGCGCGAAAAAGGCATGTCTTTCATGGATGGCGTGCGCGCTGGCGTCTTCACCGTTCCAGGCGATGAAGAAGGCGGCGTGGACTTTCATCCGCTTCTGAAACTCCTCAAAGACGCTGGCTATGAAGGCTGGATTGTGATTGAGGCCGAACAGGATCCGGAAGTCCGCGAGCCATTCAAGTACCAAAGTCTGGGTCTGAAAACCCTGAAATCCATTGCAAGCGAAGTGGGGCTGACATGA
Organism: Paracoccaceae bacterium; assembly: GCA_013373445.1. Lineage (GTDB taxonomy): Bacteria > Pseudomonadota > Alphaproteobacteria > Rhizobiales > Stappiaceae > Roseibium. Next base: position 1,532 of record JABXHV010000192.1, read on the forward strand.
GCGATCTCCTACGCAAACCAAGCGGCGAAAGCGGCAAGGTTCATGACATCACAATCGAAAATGCGAAAGGTCCGAAGTCTGAGGACTGGGGCTTTGTCGGTTTTGGCCTCTATCGCCTGAAGGCCGGAGAAAGCATTGCGGAGAAAACCGGCGATCTGGAAGTGATCCTGGTCATGGTCGAGGGTAAGGCGACCATCGCCGCAGACGGCCAGGACTTTGGAGAACAAGGCGAACGCATGAGCGTCTTCGAACAATTGCCTCCTCATTCTGTCTATGTGCCAAATGGCACCGAATGGTCAGCATCTGCAACCACCGACTGTACAATTGGTGTTTGTACTGCGCCTGGCATGGGCGGTCACAAGGCAAAGGTTCTACCGAAACCCGAAAAGGTCACCCGGGGCAAGGGCGCCAACACCCGCTATATTTTCCCGATTGCGATGGAAGAAAGTGACGTTGCCGACAGCCTTTTGGTGACAGAAGTTTTCACACCTTCGGGCAATTGGTCGTCCTATCCACCACACAGGCATGACGAAGACAACTTCCCGGACATGACCTATCTGGAAGAGACATATTATCACCGTCTCAACCCGAACCAGGGTTATGGCCACCAACGTGTCTTCACCGAAGACGGATCACTGGATGAAACCATCTCTATGGAAAGCCACGATGTCGTTCTCGTTCCAAAGGGCCACCACCCATGCGGTGCGCCTTACGGATATGAAATGTACTATTTGAATGTGATGGCCGGCCCGATGCGCAAATGGCGCTTCAAGAACCACCCGGACCATGACTGGATCGCTCAGCGCGATCAATAAAAAGGCTCCTCCCCTGGGAAGGTGATATCACCTTCCCTTCCTCCCAGGACCTGGCCCGATCTCTTAAAAAAGGTCGAGCCAGGTCTTATCGCAAATGGAACAATGCCGGTTCTCAAGAGGTAGAGGGCATGACAGCGCGGCGTCCGTCAGGCAACTCGATGACACTCAAGGGGAAGTCATAGGCCTGAGACAAAGTTTCTGCCTGAAAGACCTCGGGAACAGCGCCTTCGGTCAGCTTACGACCCTGCTTCATGACAAAAACATAGTCTGCATAGGCTGCGGTCAAATTCAGGTCATGCATGATGGCGACAACGCCGCCGCCTGTCCTGGCATAATTGGCAGCGATCTCCATGATCTGCACCTGATGGGCAATATCAAGGCTCGACACTGGCTCATCCAGAAACAGCCAACGCGCCGTGCCACCCTCGGGAACCGGTTCCCACACCTGACACAAGACGCGCGCCAATTGAACGCGCTGCTGCTCACCACCAGAGA
>JABXHV010000053.1 GCA_013373445.1 Paracoccaceae bacterium
ATAATTGCGATATTCATTGTTCTATCCTTCCGTGTGCTCCGTTGATGGGGGAGGAGCGTCGGGTTGTTTGATGAGCAGAATATGCGCCTTGCTATTACGGAACAAAATAGCGAATATATGGAATGACTATCCTCATATTGTTCTTAACTGGTGTTACATGGATTTGATTGACGGGCTGCGGGCATTCGTGGCGACAGCGGAGACAGGTTCGTTTACGGGCGGGGCGATGCGCTTGGGCATCTCCAACCGCTTGACGTCGAAATACGTCGCCGAGCTGGAACAGCGTCTTGGTGCTCGGCTTCTTCAGCGCACAACGCGTAAGATCGGGCTTACAACATCGGGGAGTGACCTGCTTGCACGTGCGCCCGCTCTGTTGGACGAACTTGATGAGATGCTGTCGTCGGTGTCTGAACAAAAGGTCGGATTCTCGGGCACTTTGCGGATCTCAGCACCGGTCAGCTTTGGCGAGATCTACGTAAAGGATCTCTTGCGTCGTTTCGCAGAGCCTCATCCGGAACTGACGATTGATTTGCGATTGAGCGATGCCTACGTCGATTTAGCAGCCTCTGGAATTGACCTGGCCTTTCGTATTGGTGAGACATCAATTGCGTCTCTCAAACGTCGCAAGCTCGGCCAGGTCCACTCAATTGCTGTGGCCTCTCCGGACTATTTGGAGGCTCAAGAGCCTCCGGTCGAACCTGAGGATTTGTTGGGACATGCTTGCATTGTCGATACCAACCGCGCTGATGCAACAAATTGGCGGTTTTTCAAAGATGATCGGGAGCACGTGGTAAGGGTGCCGACACGCTTTATGGTCAATAGTGCCCAAGTGGCTCGTGATCTGGCTGTGAGCGGTAACGGGATTGCCTATTGCCCGCGCTTTGTTCTGGAGGATGACCTTGTAAAGGGAAAACTGGTGCATCTGTTTCAGGACTATGAAAGTCTGGGCCATCCGTTGGCGATTGTTTACCTCGAAGGCCGGACATTGCCGCGCAAAGTGCGTGCGCTCATTGACTTTGCTGTCGCTGATTTTCGGAAATTTGACCTTGTATGAGTGCACTTACGTTCTTGCCTGGCTGCTTATACCGCAAATCTGTTGCTAATTTTTGCGCCCTGGGTTCACTTTGTCGACAAAATGTATTTTTCTAAACGTGGGGCCGTGATCAGGTATTGGCGCGGGTTTGCGGAGAAAATGAGTTTACAAGGGTAAGACTATGGGTGAGACCACACAGGGCAAACCGCGCAGGGGTCATGGGGTTTCAACGGCGTATGAAACGCTGAAGGGGGAGATCCTGGAATTGACGTTGGCGCCGGGAAGTCCGGTCGACGAGTCCGAGCTATCCAAACGTTTCGGTATGTCTCGTACACCTATCCGCGAAGCCTTGATCAAGTTGGCCAACGACGGATTGGTTGTTACCCTTCCCAATCGGGCGACGATTGTTGCGCCTTTGGACTTTCTGGATCTTCCTAATTTTTATGATGCGATGACCTTGATGTATCGGGTCACGACGCGATTGGCTGCGCAGAACCGGACAGATGAAGAGGTGCAGGTCATTCGCAAGCTGCAGGGTGATTATGCCGATGCGGTGGCAGCTAAAAATGTCTCCCGAATGATCGAAGTCAATCGCTTCTTTCATTCGCAGATCGCGAAGGCAGGCAAAAACCGCTATTATATTGATCTCTTTGACCGCTTGTTAGACGAGGGGCGGCGATTGCTGCGGTTCTATTATTCCTCTTTCAATGACGAGTTACCGGAAGTCTATCTCGACGAGCATGAGCAGATGATCGATGCAATCGAGCGCTGTGATGTGGAGACCGCTGACCGTATCGCCAAACAGCATGCGGACCAGATCGTCAGACAGATTCAGAGCTACATCGTTGACGATCGGCGCTTGAACGCAGAGCTTGCGATCTAAAGTCCATTTAATTTGCCGGCTAACTTACCGAGAAAATCATTTTAAATGAATGCGTTGTCGGGTGAGTTTTCTTACCTATGGCATTTTTGTATTTTTGTTGTCGACAAATAAAATATTCTGAATTACCTTTTCGCTGCCTGACTGTTTCCCGACGGCCTAGCTGCTTGGGTAAAAACTTCCAGACTAACAGGAGACACATAATAATGTTTGATCGCTTTAAGAGGTGGGGGCTCGTTGCTTCGCTGCTGACAGTGGCAATGCCAGCTGTCGCGCAAGAAGTTACCTGGCAGATCCCTACATCGGTGCCCGAAGGCTCCCCATTCTACGTCAATTTTCTTGAGCGCTTTGCTGATAACGTTGACACCCTTACTCAAGGGCGCGTTGAGATTGAGCCGTTTGGTGCGGGCGTTCTCGTCCCGGCCCTTAAGGTCTATGACGGCGTCAAGGATGGCGTGATCAAAGCGGGGCATTCGACGCCGAGCTACCTGGTCAATCAGGATCCAATCAATGCGATCTTCGCCGGTTTTCCTGGCGGTATGGGCCCAGAAGCCTACATCACCTGGATCTACGAAGATGGTGGCAAGGACGCCTTGTCCGAACTGCGTGCCAAGGAAGGTCTGAAGAGCCTTGTTGTTGGCATCGGTTCTTCTGAAATCATGGCGCATTCGAACGTCCCTGTTCGCAAAGCTGAAGACCTGAAGGGTCTTAAGTACCGCACATCCGGGCCATGGGCTGAGGTGATGCGTGAGTACTTCGGAGCGGTTCCAACTGTGGTGCCACCAGGAGAAATCTACACTCTGCTGCAGCGTAAGGGCGTTGACCTGATCGAGTGGGGTCCACCATCTGCCAACCTTCCAGAAGGTTTTCATGAGGCGGCTAAGTACATCATCGTTCCTGGTGTTCATCAGCCGACGTTCCTTTGGGAAGTCGTCCTGAAGCAGGAAACCTGGGATGGTATTGCTGACGATCTCAAGCCACTCATCGAGAAAGCTGCAGAGCTGACGACCATGGAAGGTCTGCTCAACTTCTACAGCCAGGATGTAAAGGCTCTCAAGACCTACCGCTCTGGCAAGAACGAGATCATCACGCTCGATCCTGAGTTCATTGATGAGCTGTCCGCAGCTGGTCAAGATTGGATCACGAAGAAAGCTGCATCCGAAAAGGCAGCTGGAAAGTCAGAGATGTCTGACCTTCTTTCCAACTACATGGACTTCAAGGCGGACTGGGCAGCTGAAAGCAGCTACCTAATCCGTAACGAAGACTAAAAAACACATGGAGGCGTCCAGTATGACCGGCCTGTTCAAAATTGTTGACGCCGTTTCTCGAGCACTTTCTCGGGTTTCAGAAGTGGTTACCCTCGTGCTGGTCGCCTCCATGATCTACGAAGTCGTTGCACGTTATGTCTTTTCGGCACCTACGATATGGGCGTTTGACATTTCCTATATGTGCACCGGCACCCTGTTTGTGCTCGGCGCTGCCTATGCGTTGCGTGAAGATGCGCACGTTCGGATCGATTTTCTGGCGCAAAAAATGCCGGAGCGCGTGCGCCAGCTTGTCGATGCTTTCGTCTTTGTCTTTCTGTTGGCTCCAATCTATGCCGGATTGTCCTGGTATGCTGTACCGCGAGCCTGGAAGGCATTCGTCACTGATGAAGTTGAGATGGTGAGCCCGTGGGCGCCGCTCATGTGGCCATTCTATAGTCTTCTTGCGGTCGGTCTTGTCGCCCTCACACTTCAAATTCTTGTCACCGGACTGCGCGCTTTTGTCGGCGTCAGCGTAAACGAATTCGAACTGGAAGCTTGAGCCGATGACTATTGCTGCCCTGATGTTCCCAGCGCTGTTTGTGTTCATTCTCGCTGGTATTCCGATCGCCTTGTCGCTTTCCATTGTGTCCGCCGTTGCCGGTTACTTTGTCTTCGGTGAGAATATTTTCGCCCAGCTCTTTGGGTCGTTTTACTCCGCGTCGACGAATTTCATTCTGGCTGCGATTCCAATGTTCGTCCTGATGGGGGCGATCCTGGAACGTTCCGGAATCGCGGAACGCCTTTTCAAGGTAATGCAGATCTGGCTTGGTCGCTTGCCGGGTGGACTTGCCGTGGCAACCATCGCTATGGGTGCCGTTTTTGCGGCGGCGGCTGGTGTTGTCGGCGCTGTGGAAGTCATGATCGGAATGATGGCTATCCCGGCGATGCAGCGCTTTCGCTATTCGAATAGTCTGATTTCAGGCACCATCTGCGCCGGGGGCTCGTTGGGCACCATGATCCCGCCGTCGGTGATCGCGGTGATGTATGCCTCGTTGGCCCAAATGTCTGTCGGTGAATTGCTTGCTGGCATGATGTTCCCCGGCCTCGTCATGATAGCCTTTTTTATTGGCTTTCTCATTGTGCACGGCATGATCTGGCCGCCAGAGAAAACCGAAGCGTCATTTGAGATCGAGCAGATCTCTCTCAAGGAAAAACTGACGCTCACTTTGACGTCCTTGCTTCCTATCGTCTGTTTGATTTTTGCTGTGCTTGGATCGTTGCTGGCCGGTATCGCATCGCCAACGGAAGCTGCCTCTGTTGGTGCCGTTGGAGCACTCGCGCTGTGTATTGCCTATGGTCGGTTCAGTTTCTCCATGTTGCGAGAATCCTTGAAGATCACGACCCGTATCTCTGCAATGATCCTGCTGATTGTTGCCGCCGGGACAATGTTTATGGGGGCGTTCGCCGCCAACGGCGGATCCAGGTTGATCCGTTCGACAGTCGAGACAGCAGGATTTGGTGAGGTCGGGATCATTATTTTCTTCCTGATCATCGTGTTCCTGCTCGGCTTTGTTTTGGATTGGACCGCCAACGTTTTGATCTGTGTCCCTCTTTTCACTCCAATCATCAAACAGGCTGGCATTGACCCTGTGTGGTTCGGGACCATGGTGATCATCGTGATCCAGACGAGTTATCTGACACCGCCGATGGCGTCTTCCATCTTCTATCTGAAATCAATTGCGCCGCCTGACATGACTTACGGTCAGATGTGTCGGGGGGTTGTGCCATTCATCCTGCTCCAGCTTTTGACGCTCGCGATGGTGGCGATGTTCCCGGCATTGTCCACGTGGCTGCCTGATCAAATCGTAGGGTTCTAGGCACTCAGCTTGTCTCCGGAAAACAACAACTTCTGAAAACGAACTGTAGCGTCAGCGTCTTCAGGCAAACTGCCGAATTTAAAATCGGACCCAAACAAGAGGAAAAACAAATGACCGATACAACGTTCACCGGTTGCATGCCGGCGTTGATGACGCCTTGCAAGCCAGACCGCACACCCGACTTTGACGCCTTGGTCAAGAAGGGCAAAGAGCTGATCGGCGAAGGCATGTCTGCTGTGATCTACTGCGGTTCCATGGGTGACTGGCCTCTCCTGACCGACGAACAGCGCCAAGAGGGTGTTGCACGTCTCGTTGAAGCTGGTGTGCCAGTTATCGTTGGCACAGGTGCGGTCAACACGAAACAAGCCGTTTCTCACGCAGCGCATGCCGCCAAGGTGGGTGCCAAGGGCTTGATGGTTATTCCGCGCGTGCTGTCACGTGGCTCATCGCCGTCGGCGCAGAAGGCTCACTTCAAGGCAATTCTGTCTGCGGCCGCTGATCTTCCTGCGGTAATCTACAACAGCCCTTACTATGGATTTGCAACACGCGCGGATCTGTTTTTCGAGTTGCGATCCGAGCATCCTAACCTGATCGGCTTCAAGGAATTCGGTGGTCTTGACGACCTGCGTTATGCGGCTGAGAACATCACGTCGCAGAGCGACGATGTCACGCTAATGATTGGCGTTGATACGGCTGTCTATCATGGCTTTGTCAACTGTGGTGCCACAGGCTCCATCACAGGCATCGGCAATGCTTTGCCACGCGAAGTGCTGCATCTGACCAAACTTTGCCAACTTGCTGCGGAAGGCAATGTGGAAGCCCGCGTGAAGGGCAAAGAGCTGGATGATGCTCTGCATGTGTTGTCTACCTTCGACGAAGGTCCAGACCTCGTTCTGTTCTACAAACATTTGATGGTTCTGAACGGCGACAGCGAATACACGCTGCACTTCAATGAAAGTGATGCGTTGTCAGATGCGCAGCGCAACTATGTTGAAGAGCAGTACTCGCTGTTCAAGACTTGGTATGCCTCTTGGAAAACCCAGTCGGGCGTTGTTTCTGAAACCGCCTGATTGCCCGTGTCCCGGGCCTCTTCCCCATCGACCTGGCCCGGGACCTATTTTATTTGATCGCACAAATCGCGTAGCGATGCTGCGTTGAGCGCTCAAGACCTTTCCAGAATCCAAAGTTGGCAGCCTGTGCTTTGTTGATCTGTTTCAGGTCGTGGTCGACCGTTGTCGATGTGAACCCCGCTTCCATCAGCAGTTCAACGACCTTGGCTGCTCTTGCTCCCTTTGAGAAAAACACCTGTGACAAGATACGCCGGTGCGTTTCCTGTTGATCTCGTTGGGCCGGTGAGGTCTCCGCCGAAACTCCTAGCCTTTGTCGCAGCCTTCTGATCATGTTGAGCGACCTCGACAAAGCGTTTGGGTTGACGAAATCTCCGTCCACGATAAGCAGTCGTCCACCAGGCTTGAGAATGCGTAGCCATTCGGTGAAGGCTGCTTGCGGGTCCACCAGTGTCCAGACGAGATGTCTGCAGGTGACGACTTCGTATCGGTTCGCGGGTTCCATTGTGTTCTCGGCATCCGCCATCAGAAACTTGATGTTACGTCCGCGTGTCGCTGCCTTTTGTCTGGCCCTGTCCAGCATGGGCTCGGCCCAATCCATCCCGGTTACATCGAAGTCAAGATCGCTCAGCAGGTTTGAGATAACGCCAGTGCCAGAGGCAAGATCGAGTGTTTTTTGCTGTGCACCGTTGCCGAGATGCTTCGTCAGCAATGCGATCCAGGCGGCGCGTTCTTGATCAGAAAAAATTTCGTGACCCGGTTGCTCATCAAAGGTAGCTGCACGCTGCCCCCAATAGTCCTTGATCTCGTCCCGCAAACTGTAATTTGACCCGGCAGCCGTGTTAGGCATCGTCACCATTGACCTCTTTGAAAAATGAAACGGCATCAAGATAAAACTTGACTGTGATTGTCAAGATAAATAAGGGAATATCTGAGTTCTAAACTCATGTTATTTTCAAAAAGTTCGAGGTCGATTTGATGAAGTATGCTCAACTTGCGGGCGGGATCGCTGCTCTTGCTGCCTTTCTGTCCTGCAGCGTTGCGGTAGCCGAAACGGTGGAAATCACCGATGTCACCGGGCGCGTTGTTGAAGTGAATGTGCCAGTTGAGAAGGTTATCCTAGGCGAAGGCAGGCAGATCTATTTCACTGCGACATTGGACACTGACGCACCTTTCAAGCGTGTTGTTGGTTGGCGTGACGACTTCGAGAAAGCCGATAACGACGGCTATCACCAGTATCTAGAGACATTTCCGGAGATGGCCGACCTGCCAACCTTTGGCGGTATGAAAAATGGTACCTTCGATGTTGAACAGGCTGTCGCGCTGTCCCCTGATGTGATCATTTTGAACTTGGACGCCAAGAAGGCGACAGAAGACGGTGGTTTCGAAGAGAAGCTGGCGCAAGTAGACATTCCGATTGTCTATGTCGACTTCCGTGAAAAGCCGATGGTCAACACAGAGCCCTCCATGCGGATCATCGGAAAGTTATTCGGCGAAGAAGAGCGCGCAGAAGCCTTTATCAAATTCCGTGCTGAACAGATTGCCCTGGTCACTGACAAGCTGGCGGCTCAAAAGGATCTGGATCGACCAGTCGTTTTCATGGAGCGCGCGGGCGGTTACTCGGATGATTGCTGCATGTCGTTTGGCAATGAGAATTTCGGCAAGATGGTCGAAATTGCTGGCGGTAAGAATTTGGCGAACGATATCATTCCGGGGACATTCGGAACCGTGAACCCTGAGCAGATCATCGCATCCAATCCAGAGCACGTTATCGTCACTGGCGCCAACTGGGAACTGTATGTTCCTGGCGGCAACTGGGTTGGCGTTGGTAGCGGCGCTGATCCAAAAGAGTCCACCAGAAAGCTGGCTGCCCTGATGGAGCGCCCTGCCTTTACCGGTGTGAAAGCGGCCATCGATCACAACGTTCATGCGATCTGGCATCAGTTTTACAACAGCCCATACCAGTTCATCGCCATACAGCAGATTGCCAAGTGGCTTCATCCGGACCTCTTCAAGGATCTGGACCCTGATGCCACCTTCAAGGAGCTGCACGAGCGTTTTCTTCCTGTCGAGTACCGTCCTGGGTATTTCGTGTCCCTGAAGACGGATGGCTAACATGGAACTCACGGACAATGTTCCGGGGTCGCAGGGGCGCGGTTCTTACCGCGCCCTTGCCTACAAGCGGATCCTGATTATCGGCGGTCTGTTGCTGGCACTCTTCTTTTCGATGTGCCTGGATCTTGCCTTGGGGCCAGCTCAATACCCGCTCTCACAGGTCTTGCAAACCTTGCTTTTTCCTGGCGATGCCGATGTTCAGTCACGTGTTGTTATCTGGGAAATCCGGATGCCTATTGCCCTGATGGCCGTTTCGGTCGGGGGGTGCCTTTCTCTGGCGGGCGCGCAAATGCAAACAATCCTGGCCAATCCTTTGGCCAGCCCGTTCACGCTCGGTATTTCTGCTGCGGCAGGGTTTGGCGCTGCTCTCGGACTTGTGGCTGGTGTTGCCATCTTCCCAGCGGCAGTTTCCTATATGGTTCCACTGAACGCCTTTATCATGGCGATGGCCGCGTCCCTGTTTATCTATGCCTTCTCCACTTTCAGGGGAGTGACGGTTCAGACGATTGTTCTCTTGGGCATTGCGCTCGTCTTTACATTCAATGCCTTGTTGGCGCTGCTTGAGTATTTGGCGTCAGAACAGGCTCTTGCAGCCGTTGTGTTCTGGACGATGGGGTCCTTGACCAAGGCGACCTGGGGCAAAGTCTACGTGACGTTCGGCGTCCTTATTGTTTGCATTCCATTCTTTGCGCGGCACGCATGGGCATTGACAGCACTGCGTCTTGGCGATGTGAAAGCTGCAAGCTTTGGCGTCAATATCAGGTCGTTGAGGTTAAAGACGTTGCTGGGCGTTAGTTTGTTGGCTGCAATTCCGGTCTCGTTCGTAGGAACAATCGGATTTGTGGGTCTTGTTGGTCCGCACATTGCGCGTATGCTTGTTGGGGAGGATCAAAGGTTCTTCCTGCCGTCTGCGATCCTTTGCGGATCCTTGATGCTGTCGGCCACATCTGTTGTGTCCAAGATGCTTATTCCAGGCGCGATTTTGCCTATCGGCGTGATCACAGCCCTGGTCGGAGTGCCGTTTTTCTTTGTCCTCATTTTTGCAGATCGGAAGAATTCATGGTGACGCTAGAGCTGCAGAATCTGAGCGCATTCTACGGCGGGAAAAACGCCATCGAAGGTGTTTCAGTGTCTGAACTGCGGGGCGGTGAACTGACCGCTGTTATCGGACCAAATGCTGCAGGCAAATCCACTTTGTTCAAGCGCATTGCAGGGCTACTGAAGGGCGCAGGAAGTGTCAATTTGACGGGGGCAGCGCTTCCTGCTTGTGACGCTATCCGCTACATGCCGCAAGACACCAATGCGAATGCAGTCCTGACGGTTTATGAATCTGTCCTTCTTGCCGCAAAGCAGGGCGGCGGCTGGCGAGTTCATGATGCCGAGTTGATCAAGATCGATGAGATCCTCTCCGCTCTTCAGATTGATGAACTGGCGTTTCGGAATTTGGGTGAGCTGTCCGGCGGTCAGCGTCAGCTTGTCTCAATCGCTCAGGCACTTGTACGAGAGCCGGAAATCCTGCTCATGGACGAGCCTACTTCTGCGCTTGACCTTTATCGTCAGGTTGAGGTGCTGTCTTTCATGAAGTCACTGGCAGAGCGCAAGGGCATGCTGGTGTTGATTGCATTGCATGATCTCAATCATGCCCTCCGATATTGCAAAAACACCATCGTCATTTCATCGGGCAAGCTGATTGCTTCCGGTCCCTCAAAAGATGTCATCACACCGGACCTTATGCGTGAGATCTATAAGGTTGAAGCACGCATTGAAAGATGCTCTGCCGGCGAAAGTCATATCATAATTGACCGGGTTGCCGCCTAGCCGCAATTTGGTTGCGGCGGGCGATCGACTTCTGCGTTTTGCAGGTAACGAATGCCCAACGGCAACATCGGTTTCATCACGCTTTTGGTCTGCGTTGGCATATTTCATCTAAGACTGAGTGCGGTTCGCGGTGAGCGGAATAGGACGCTGCTCCTCGATTGCTTCCATGGCGAAGTATGAAGTCACATTTTCCAGCTCAACCTTTGAAATCAAGCGCTGATAGATAGCGTCGTAACTCGACATGTCTTTCGTTACGACCTTGATGAGGTAGTCATAGTCTCCGCCGATCCGATAAAAGTCGACAACATCGGGGATGGAGGAGACGTGCTTGCGGAACTTCGTCAACCATTCCGATGAGTGATGTCGTGTGCGTATCATCATGATGACAACCAGTCCGACGCCAAGCTTGTTGCGGTCGAGAACGACCGTGCGGCCTCGGATAGCGCCTCCCGTTTCCATGACCTTCAGGCGTCGCCAGCAAGCGTTTTGCGACAGGCCTACTCGATCAGCGAGTTCGCGTTGGGATTGGCCGCTATCGCGCTGAAGCTCTTCAAGGATGCGTCTGTCAATTTGATCTAATTTTATCATCATTTCGGGTCATTTGATAGAATATTGGTGTCTACTTGAGTAATATGTGTGGTGATTTCGCGCAAGGGCAGTGTCATTAATATCATCATGAAAACAAATTCAAATGCTCTGGATCTAGCGACTGACATGCCGCTGCACGAAATAGCCCTCAACGAATTCAGGGCGTTCTTGTCGAGTTCTGATTTGATCGATGTGCTGCGTGGCAGCATCATTGGAGACAATGCACCCGTTCCCGGGCCCTATGGCGTGAAGCCGTTGGTTTATGCCGACTATGTTGCTTCTGGCCGGGCAGTGTTGCAGGTCGAAGATTTCATTCGCGACAAAGTACTGCCTTATTACGCGAACAGTCATACGCAGGCGTCGTTCTGTGGAGCATTTGTCACTCTCATGCGGAGTGAGATTCGTTCCGAGATCGCGCGTATTGTCGGTGCCAATGACGAGTATTCAGTGGTGTTCGGTGGCGGCGGTTCAACCGCTGGTCTCAACCGGATCGTGATGCTGCTGGATATTGAGAGGCTTGTTCGGTCGGGCAAGCGTGTCGTCGTTCTGATTGGTCCATATGAGCACCATTCCAACCTTCTGCCTTGGCGGGAGTCCGGTGCGGACGTCATTGAGATACCAGAAGGTGCGGACGGCGGCCCTGACATGGGTATTCTGGAAGACCAGCTGATTGCGAGCGACGGAGCCGAGCTTGTCGTTGGAGCTTTTGGCGCAGCCTCCAACGTCACAGGCATTTTGACCGATGACCGCGCCGTGACGCGTCTTTTGAAGCGGTATGGGGCACTTGCGATCTGGGACTACGGGTGTGCTGCTCCTTATGTTCCAATGCGGATGGATGTTGGAACAGACGCTGCCAAGGATGCGATCGTTTGTTCGCCACACAAGTTTCCAGGCGGCCCTGGAAGTACAGGTGTGATGATTGTTCGTGATGCGATTGCTCGTCGCCAGTCACCAACACTTCCCGGTGGCGGTACTGTATCGTTCGTTTCGCCATGGGATCATGTCTATTCTTCCAGCTTGTCCAATCGCGAGGAGGGTGGAACGCCAAATGTTCTTGGTGATATCCGCGCTGGTCTCGCGATGATGATCAAGGATGCTTTGGATGAAACTTGGATGGAGGCGCGCCAACAAGAGCTTCGCGAAAAGGCTCTTGCTGTCTGGCACAACAACCCGCATCTCGAAATTCTAGGGTTGCGCGGGGCAAAGGCTTTGCCGATCTTTTCTTTCCGAGTTCATCAAGCTGATGGAACGTTGATCCATCACCAGCTGTTCACGCGAATGCTGTCCGATCAATATGGAATCCAGGCGCGCGGTGGTTGTGCTTGTGCCGGTTCCTATGCGCATGCGCTGCTTGAAATTGATGAAGCTTCCTCTGAAGACCTTGTCTCCGCCTTGAATGCGGGCGAGGAAATGGAGAAGCCAGGTTGGATCAGGCTTAACCTTTCACCACTTATGCGCGATGAAAAAGTTGATTTCGTCATTAGGTCGGTAGATCAACTTGCCCGTGACGGTGCATCATTCGTCGCTGACTACGAACCAGATCCCGCTAATGGTCGTTTCCATCCAAAAATTACTGACGAGGTGTGCTCGTGAGCTGCCTTGATATATCTTCCCGTGGCTCCATCGTTACGTCTCTGTAGGGAAGAAACTCCACCATGCACGCAAAAAATGAATTGAAGGAACCTATAATGTCCGCAGTGAAGTCTTCACTTCCATTGGATGGCGCCGGTCTGGAATCGCTGGAAGCGCGCTTGAATGAAG
>JABXHV010000007.1 GCA_013373445.1 Paracoccaceae bacterium
CACTTCAAGTACCCGCTGGCCGGCGGCGAAACCTACGAATATGTCGAGAAGGACGAGGAGGGCAATATCACCCTCCGCGAGACCCGCGACTATATTTCAATCGCCACCACCCGCCCGGAAACCATGCTTGGTGACGGCGCCGTTGCCGTTCATCCGGACGACGAGCGCTACAGGCCGATCGTTGGCAAGCTCTGCGAAATCCCGGTCGGACCCAAGGAACACCGCCGCCTGATTCCGATCATCACCGACGAGTATCCGGATCCGGACTTCGGCTCCGGTGCGGTCAAGATCACCGGCGCGCACGACTTCAACGACTACGGCGTCGCACAGCGCAACAAGATCCCGATGTACCGGCTCATGGACACCCGCGGTGCCATGCGCTCCGACGGCGCTCCCTATGATGTTGAGGCCGCCAAGGCCCAGGCGATCATCGACGGTGCCGAGATGACGATCAACGAGATCGACCAGATCAACATCGTTCCGGACGATCTGCGCGGTCTCGACCGTTACGAGGCCCGCAAGCACGTGATCGACCAGATCACGGCGGAAGGCCTCGCGGTCATGGTCCCGGCCGACCATCCGGAGGTGGCCTGGATGAAGGGGCAGGCACCGGAATGGAATCCGCTCGGCCGTGCGGTTGTCCGCCCGCTGGAGGAAGGCACCGAAGGCCCGGCCGAATTGCCCATGGTCGAATCCAAGAAGATCATGCAGCCGTTCGGTGACCGTTCCAAAGTGGTTATCGAGCCGATGCTGACCGACCAGTGGTTTGTTGATGCGAAGACGCTTGCTGCTCCGGCTTTGAAGGCCGTTCAGGATGGCGAGACCAACTTCGTGCCGGGCAATTGGGACAAGACCTATTACAACTGGCTGAACGATATTCAGCCATGGTGTATCTCGCGTCAGCTCTGGTGGGGTCACCAGATTCCAGTCTGGTATGATGAAGAGGGCAATGAATATTGCGCCGAGAGTGAAGAGCACGCCGTCGCAATGGCAGGTGGCAAGGCTCTGACCCGTGACGAGGACGTTCTCGACACATGGTTCTCGTCAGCACTGTGGCCATTTTCGACCCTCGGCTGGCCGAACAAGACGCCGGAGCTGGAGCGTTACTACAAGACCGACGTGCTGATCACCGGCTTTGACATCATCTTCTTCTGGGTCGCCCGCATGATGATGCAGGGCATCCACTTCATGAAGGAAGTGCCGTTCCATACGGTCTATATCAACTCCATCGTGGTCGATAAGAACGGGAAGAAAATGTCCAAGTCCCTGGGCAATGTTCTCGATCCGCTGGAGTTGATTGGTCAATATGGCGCAGATGCAACCCGCTTTGCGCTGGCCAGTCAGGAAGTGCAGGGACGTCGCACCCTTCGCATGTCCGATCAGGCGGCCGAAGGCGGTCAACGTTTTGCAACCAAGCTCTGGAATGCTGCTCGTTTTGCCGAAATGAATGGCTGTGCTCGTGTTGAGGGTTTTGATCCTGCAACGACCCGGCACACGTTGAACCGCTGGATCGCGACAGAGACCGGTCGCTGCATCGCTGAGGTTACCAAGGCGCTGGAAGACTATCGTTTCAATGATGCGTCTGGCGGTGTGTATCGTTTTGTCTGGAATACGTTCTGCGACTGGTATCTGGAATTGGCCAAGCCGATCTTCAATGGTGATGATGAGGCTGCCAAGACGGAAACACGCGCGACTGCTGCCTGGGCCATTGATGAGATCTTGAAAGTTCTGCATCCTTTCATGCCATTCCTGACCGAAGAGCTCTGGGAGCGTTTGGGTGATGAAGGTGTGAAGGCCGACGGTCTCTTGATGCTGTCCGCCTGGCCAAGTCCCAAGGTAAGTGATGAAGCAGCTGCTGGTGAGATCAACTGGCTGGTTGATCTTATCTCCGAGATACGGTCGGTACGTGCCGAGATGAACATTCCAGCCGGCGCAAAGGTTCAGTTGGTCATCGTCGGTGGCAACGAGCAGACCCAAGCCCGTGTCGCAACCCATGAATCTGCCATTCAGCGTTTGGCACGTGCCGAGGCAATTTCCATTGCTGATGCTGCTCCTGCCGGATCTGCGCAGATTATCGTTGGCGAGGCGACAATCTGCATCCCGCTGGCAGGTGTGATTGATCATGGTGCGGAAAAAGCGCGCCTTGAAAAGGATGCTGGAAAGCTCGACGCGGAAATCAGCAAGATTGAAAAGAAGCTGAACAATCCGAAGTTCGTTGAAAAGGCGCCGCAAGACGTCGTTGATGGCGAAAAGGAAAAGGTCGTCGAGGCGAAAGCGAAGCTGGAGAAGATCCAAATCGCGCTTGGCCGACTGGCAGAGATCAGCTGACCCTTATCCTGTGATATCCCGGAAAAGATGCTTGTCTTTTCCGGGCCTTATTTCAATGTTAGGCAACGCATCATTGACGTTGAAATGAATAGATTGAGAACAATGCTCGATTTGAATTGGTCCCGGTTTCAAACTTCCCAGGCGGCTCGTCGTCCGAAGACTGGTCTTGCGGCGTGTCTTGGTCTGATGATTGGTGCTCTTTGTGTTCCTGCAGGGAGTGCATTTGCCCAGGAAGAGAAAATCGAGAACCCGGTTGCTGTGTTCTCAGGTCTGGACAAGATTACCGGTCGGATCATCTCTTTTGACGTTTATATTGGCGAAACGGTGCAATTCGGCGCTTTGCAGGTCACTCCAAATGTTTGTTACACGCGGCCGGCAACAGAAAATCCATTCACAACGGGCTTTGTGCAAGTTGATGAATTGACGCTCAACAATGAAGTGCGACGGATCTTTTCCGGATGGATGTTTGCGGACAGCCCGGGGCTGCATGCGGTCGAGCATCCGGTCTATGATATCTGGCTGACAGGCTGCAAGGAATCCTCCACTGTGCCGCCGCCAGAAGGGTATGCAGGTCCGGAGATCCGCGGGGCTGTTGCAATCAAGGATGATCCCTTGGCCGGCGAAGCCTCAGAGGGAACTTCTTCTGGCGTCGCGATTCCTGAACCGAAGCCTTTTTAAGCCCTACGGTTTCATCACACCTGAGAGGTTGAGACGTCCAGCCTGTGACAGCACTGCTTTCACGGGAAGGACCTGCAATGTATCTCACACTCAAATCCGGTGACGGGAAGTTCGACGAGTTCAAGACGAAACTCGTCGCTCGCATGACGGCTCGCATGGCCAACGCCGGAGATGTTTCGCTTCCGACTTTCTTGTCGGCTTTGTCACAGCCGGCGTGCGAAGATTTTGTTGCCAGCGATACCTATCCCAACGAAATCACAAAAATTGCGTTCGGCTTCAAGGCGGATGCAGATCCCGCCGGGCAATTTCCTTTGAGGGGGCTCAAGCTGACGACGAAGAATGCCGGAGACACGAGTGTCGGCACCGTGATCAGTAATCCCGGTACCTTTGATAAAGGTGTCTCGACGCTCGAGGTGTTTGATCTCGCTGGCGTCACAAGCATTGATTCGATAATCACTTACTACTGCGAAAATGCGAAGAATAGCCATGACCAACGCTATGGCAGACGTCTGGTTGCGGTTTATATTCGCTACTCCAAAGGCAGTGATAGCGGATCCGTGCTCCTGGCAGGTGTTGGCAGTCTGTTTAAAAAAGCTGTGTCTGAAGCGAGCAACAGCGACAAATGGCTCGATGCCATTGAAGCGGCGGTCAATAAATTCAACAGCAACAGTGGCTATCGTATTTCCAGCGAAATCCGCGATCACGTGGTTCCGATCAGCTTTAAGTGGGGTACCAACCAGATCACGCGGCGTTTGGCGAATGTAGGCTTCAGTTCGTTCCGTG
Organism: Paracoccaceae bacterium; assembly: GCA_013373445.1. GTDB lineage: Bacteria > Pseudomonadota > Alphaproteobacteria > Rhizobiales > Stappiaceae > Roseibium. Next base: position 3,790 of record JABXHV010000007.1, read on the forward strand.
GCCGCAGCACCTCCTACATCAATAACTTTTCGCTGATTTTTGCCTCTGAAACTAAGAATGAGTTTGCGACATTGCTTGCGGCAGTGACCAAGTTCACGATCTCTGCAGGTTTTGTGCCCAATGCTCTCAATCAGGACACCAAGGTAACTTTGTCAGGTGGTCGCGAAAAACTAGCGCGTGCCGTGACCATTTCCGAAAAGTCATCGACGACGACGCTCAAGATACCCGGCATCGAGATAGGTAGTGTGTTGAAGATTGAATCTCCGCTTCAGTATTCTGAGACGGAAAAAGACTCAGACCAACGCGAGATGTCCGACACAAACAAGCGCTCAATGTCTATCGAGATGACGGTTCCTGGAAGCTCGTATGTGGTGCGCGGATTTCCAGCGCCTGGAAACTATAGCGGTGAGACCGTGATCGGGCTTTACTCAGCCACGGACACCAATGAACCGGATCATCAGATCGTCATTCCGACGGACACGCCGTGCATTGTTGCCAACGACGATAATGACCTGGCGAAACGATTGCTGGACTTTATCTGATTTGAGGAGCCGCGCTTGCAAGCTGTTTGAGAACAGCATCACCCGAGGCATCCGCTGGGAAGGCGAAGAAATCCGCATCTGTCTTTTGCAGGGCCTGATTCAGCTTTTCGCCATAGGTAATGCGGTCAATCTCGACCGTCCCGAACTTTGCTAAATGATCGGTGACGAACTGGGTGTCGAGCAGCGTGTAGCCTCCGGCTTGCAGCCGGGCAACCAGATGGGCAAGACAGACTTTTGAGGCATCGGTTGTGCGGGTGAACATACTCTCACCGAAGAAGGCACCTTCAATGTTCACGCCGTAAAGGCCCCCTACAAGCTTTCCATCTTGCCAGGCCTCAATTGTGTGGCAATGGCCGAGATCAAAGAGATCTCCATAGAGCTTGCGTATTTGGGAGTTGATCCAGGTGCTGGGACGATCAGGTGCGACGCCTGCACAGCCGTCAATCACTGCTTCAAAGTCGGTGCTGACCCTGACCTCAAATGCATCCTGACGAATGGTTCTGGCCAGGCGTTTGGGTAGGTGGAACTGATCGAGTGGAAGGGTGCCGCGAAACTCGGGCTCCAGCCAGAAAAGGCTGGGGTCGTCTGCAGATTCTGCCATTGGAAAGAGGCCGCAGGCATATGCTTTCAGCAATACCTGCGGCGTAATTTCCAGAACGATGTTGTCATCGTGTTTTGCCATGTCGGCAGTCTAGCCTTTTGACGGCCGGGCGTAGAGCCTAGCTATCCGTTTTTTCCGCCAGATAGTGCTCAAGCCAGTGAATGTCGTAATCACCATTGGCAATGTCTTGATTGTCCACAAGGTCCTTGAACAGAGGAATTGTGGTCTTGATCTCGTCAATGACGAATTCGTCAAGACAACGGCGCAGGCGCATCATGCACTCTACGCGGTTACGGCCATGCACGATCAGTTTGCCGATCAAACTGTCGTAATAAGGCGGGATCTTGTAGCCCTGATAGACACCACTGTCGACGCGAACGCCCAGACCACCTGGTGTGTGGTAATAGGAGATCTTGCCCGGGGAAGGGGCGAACGTGCGAGGATCTTCCGCATTGATACGGCACTCGATCGCATGGCCTTCCAGCCGGATGTCTTCTTGTTTCATGTCGAGGGAACCGCCCGCAGCAATGCGGATCTGTTCGTTGACCAGATCGATGCCGGTAATCATCTCGGTCACCGGGTGTTCGACCTGTAGGCGGGTGTTCATTTCGATGAAATAGAACTCGCCGTTTTCA
>JABXHV010000181.1 GCA_013373445.1 Paracoccaceae bacterium
CAAAGCCTTCCATCTCTTCCGGCATGATAACCCGTTCGATGACTTCGATACCGCGTGCCTTTGCCAGACCAATTACGGTGCGACGCGTAATCCCATCAAGGAAACAATCAGGTGTCGGCGTATGGATCGCGCCATCCTTGATGAAAAAGACGTTTGCGCCGGTAGCTTCTGCCACTTGGCCGCGCCAGTCCAGCATCAATGCATCGGCGTAACCCTTGCTCTCGGCTGCATGCTTGGAGAGGGTACAAATCATGTAGAGACCAGCGGCCTTTGACTTGAAAGGTGCTGTCTGCGGATCCGGGCGGCGGTACTGAGCCATGTCGAGGCGAATGCCTTTCAAACGCTCTTCGGGAGCGAAATAGCTTGGCCATTCCCATGCTGCGATCGCGACGTTGATCCTGTTGTTCTGTGCCGAAACGCCCATCATCTCACTGCCGCGCCATGCGACTGGACGGAAATAGGCATCAACAAGGTTCATGCGCGCAAGAAGCTCTTGCTTGGCAGCATTGATTTCAGACTGCTCCCAGGGAATGTCGAAACCCAGAACATTTGCGGAAGCGAACAAACGCGCAGTGTGCTCTTCGGACTTGAAGATCTGGCCGCCATAGGCGCGCTCACCTTCAAACACACAACTTGCGTAATGCAGACCATGGCTCAGAACATGGATTTTGGCGTCCGCCCAATCAACATATTCTCCATTGTACCAAATGACGCCTTCGCGCTGATCAAAAGGCAAACCTGCCATTACTTAAACTCCCCAAGGCTCATTACCCAAGAACCTGGCCAACTCTGGTCAATCAAACCGCTTTTGGGATGAAAACGTTCTTGTGTCTGAACTGTTTGTCTTGCTTTGCACACTTGTGAAACAATCGGTATCCTTAGTCGAAAGATATGATTTACAGTTTCATACTCTTGAACAATTGAGTATCGCAAATGGTGCAAAAATTTCGTCCAAAGCGAAAGCTACGTAACAATCGGCATAATATAAGTCAATATGACTGACGTAAATTCCAAAACGCCCCTAAGTTCAGGCTCGGAACCTTCCAACGGAGTGGATCCGTCTCAATTGCTGCATGGTGATCAAGCATCGTGTCGATACGATTTGATCGAACTGTTGTTCTTTGCCTACCGCGATTTCACCGCAATGGCCGATGATCGCCTGGCTGAATTTGACTTCGGACGCGCGCACCACAGGGTCCTGCATTTTGTCCACCGAAATCCGGGCATTATGGTGACTGATCTTCTGACCATTCTGCAAATCACCAAACAAAGCCTCGGACGTGTGTTGAAGCAACTGGTGGATCAAGATTTCATTGAACAGCAACCAGGCCCGATTGACCGCAGGCAGCGCCTTTTGCACGCCACACCCAAAGGCCATGAACTGGCCTCGCATTTAGTAGACATACAATCGGAACTCCTTAATCGTGCCATAAAGGATCTGCCTGATGACGGTGCCGCCCTCGTCAAACAGTTTCTGATTCAAATGCTGGATACCGATAAACGAGACGATATCGTGAGACTGGTCAGCAAAACCTACCGTCCTGTCCCACCAGTTGGATAAAATTCGCCCATAACAACGGGAGCCAGAAGTGAAGAACCAGCCGCCGGAAGACAACGCCAACCACATCCTATTGGTTGATGATGATAATCGTATCCGGGAATTGCTCGGTCGAATTCTGGTCGAGAACGGCTACCGGGTCACAAGCGCAGCCAGCGCTCAGGACGCTCGACGCTTTCTGTCCGGTCTGTCGTTTGATCTGCTGATCCTCGACATCATGATGCCGGGAGAGACTGGCCTAGAGCTCGCACGTTCCCTGCGCGAGACGTCGAGCGTACCAATCTTGATGCTGACCGCGCGTTCTGACACCAGCGAACGCATTGAGGGCCTGGAAGCTGGTGCAGATGACTATCTGGCCAAACCCTTCGAACCACGCGAACTCATGCTGCGCATTTCAGCGATCCTGCGCCGCGGCGGTCCAAAGCAGGTCGCTGCCGCCACTGAAATCCGTTTCGGACCCTTTGTCTATAATGCCATCCGGGGTGAACTGAAAAACGGTGACGCACCGGTTCGCCTGACTGACCGGGAAAAGCAAATCCTGTCAATCTTCGCTGAACAGCCCGGAGCAACCGTCCCCCGGCACAAGATTGTCGGCGATGACAGCGGACTGGGCGAGCGGACAGTCGATGTCCAGATCAACCGGCTGCGCCGAAAGATCGAGACCGATCCGGGAGACCCGGTGTTTTTGCAAACTGTGCGCGGCATAGGCTATCGTCTGGCCTGTGACTAGATCACCAGCACTCATCTAAGCGGGCCAATCCGCCTCCTCTGTTCCATGAGTTAAGTATGGCGAATTTAAACCGCTTTCTGGAATCCGCGAAGCTTCCCCGACCGTTCGAAGCCCTGTTCAAGGGATACCGGCGCTTCAACCGCTTTCTTTATCGCTATATGCCGAAGCGGCTCTACACTCGCGCCCTGCTAATCATCATCGTGCCGATTGTCATCCTTCAGTCAGTACTCGCGTTTGTCTTCATGGAACGACACTATGAATTGGTCTCCCAACGGATGTCGGAGGCAGTCGTTCGCGAAGTTGCGACGCTCGTCTACATTCTTGAGAATTTTCCAAAAAAATTGGCAGAAGAAAAGGTTGAGCATATTGCCCGCGACGTGTTGGGTCTGTCGGCATCTATCCTGCCTTTGGAGCCTCTCCCTGCCCCGGCGCCCAAGCCATACTTCGACGTTGTTGATCGCGGTTTGAGCCTGGCAATCAGCGAACGCATTAGCAAGCCCTTCTGGATCGACACAGTGGGACGTTCAAAATACGTCGAAATTCGAATCCAACTCGAGGACAGCATTTTGCGCGTCTTCGCGCGGCGCAGTCAGACCTTTGCATCGAACTCACACATATTCCTCGTCTGGATGGTATCGACTTCCATCGTTCTGATCATCATCGCCATGCTGTTCCTGCGCAAGCAGATAGGTCCAATTGTCAGCCTTGCCAATGCGGCGGAAAATTTCGGTAAGGGCCGTCCCCTGACCAACTTCAGGGCGAGCGGAGCACAGGAGGTCAGAAGAGCAGCGCAGGCGTTCATTGAAATGCGGAAACGCATCGAACGACAAATCGAGCAACGAACCACCATGCTGGCCGGTGTCAGCCACGATTTGAGAACAATATTGACCCGGCTGCGGCTGCAGCTTGCGTTGATTTCCGAAACCCAGGAAGCAGATGCGATGCGCAAGGATGTGGACGAAATGAACCACATGCTGGACGCTTATCTGACCTTTGCGCGCGGTGATGGTGACGAAGCAGTCACCGATGTCGACGTCGAACTGATGATCGAGGAACTGGAAGAAGAATGCGAAATCTCAGGCTATCACACAACGGCAAGCTATAGAGGTGAGCCCGTCGTGCCCCTGAGACGATTGGCAATCAAACGCGCACTCTCCAACCTCGTCACCAACGCCGCCAAATTTGGCAAGCATATTGAGATCACGGGCTACAACGAAAGTGGCTGGCTCACCGTAAACATTGATGACGACGGACCGGGCATTCCGCTGGATCAGCGCGAGGTTGCCTTTCGAGCATTCCAGCGCCTTGATCAATCACGCAACCAAGATGTCGCGGGAAGCGGACTGGGCCTTGCTATCGCCCGTGACATCATCAGGGGTCATGGCGGCGACGTGCATCTGGAGGACAGCCCATTGGGTGGCCTGAGAGCGCGCGTGCGTATTCCGATCTAGAATAGGCGCCCGCCAATTGGCACATCGAGGTCGGGCTTCAAGAGGACAACTTCCCCGTCCTTGTCCGGCACGCCGAGTGTCAGAACCTCAGATCGAATCGGACCGATCTGCCGAGGTGGGAAGTTAACGACAGCCATAACCAGCTGCCCGATCAGTTCATCAGGTTGATAGTGTTTCGTGATCTGGGCTGATGACTTCTTGATTCCGAGTTCCGCTCCGAAATCAATGAGCATCTTGTAGGCGGGTTTGCGCGCCTCTTCAAAGACCTCAGCCTTCACAACACGGCCGACGCGGACATCAACCTTCATGAAATCATCAAACTGAATCTGCTCGCTCAAAGACACTGAATTCTCCATATCACTGTGAAGATACAAGAGTGACGTAGCATCCAGATGCGCACAAGGCCTGAGCCTTCGCACAATGTCTTTCATCTCGCGATGCGACTTTCGCGCCACATCACGAGACATCAGCCATGATTCATGTCGTGAAGAGACCTACTTCGCCAATTCCTTGGCGCGCTGAGCTGCCGCAGCAACAGCCTTTTTCATCAAAGGTTGCAGTCCATCCTGAGCCATCAGAACATCCAGAGCCGCCGCTGTGGTGCCATTTGGAGACGTCACATTCTGCCGCAAAATGGAAGGATCGTCGGAAGATTGACGCATCAGCTCACCAGCGCCTGATACGGTCTCTTCAGCAAGCTGCCTCGCTGCTGGTTCTGGTAATCCGAGGTCAACCCCCGCTTTTGCGAGGCATTCGGCCATCCAGAAAACATACGCGGGACCGGATCCACTAACGGCAGTCACAAGATCAATCTGGTCTTCAGTGTCGACCCATACAACTTTGCCTACCGCGCTCAATAGCTTTTCGAGCGTCTGCTTGTGTTCCTGAGTAACAGCTTTGCTCGGATACACCGCGGTAATTCCACGGCCGACCATCGAAGGCGTATTCGGCATTGCGCGTGCCATTGGCACCGCGCCAAAAGCGTCTTCAAACTTGGAAAGCGGTGTTCCAGCTGCCACCGAAGCAATCAATGTGTCAGGCAGCACGAAGGGAGCAAGCGATGGCAAAACGGCATCCATCATTTGCGGTTTGATCGCCATAAGGATCATGCCCGGTTTGATATCATCGCTCATCGCAGTGACATGGCGCACACCATGTTGTGCAACAAGGTGGCTCATCGTTGCTGACAAGCTGGGATCATTGAGAACGATCGACTTGGGATCGATACCATTGGCAAGCCAACCGGCCAGCATCGCCCCTCCCATTTTGCCACCACCAACGAGTACAAACGGACGTTCCGAACTGAAAATCATGCTTCCCCTGCAGTCTCGAACAGTGCCGTTTCGACGGCTTCCTCGGCTGTTTTACCGGCCCAGACCACAAACTGGAAGGACTGATAATACCGTTCGCAGCAGTCAAAGGCGTTGGAGACCATCGTTTCCACCTGGCCGCGCGTCAAATCAGCGCCACCAGCCAACAACAACGATTGCCGGAACAGGAGAACACCTTCCTGGTGCCAAAGATCAAAGTGCCCCATCCAAAGTTGCTCATTGATGAGCGCGAGTAGCTTCGATGTTTCGGCTTCTCGATCTGCCAAAACCTTGATATCGAAGGCACAACTCAGAAGAAGGGTTTCAAGATCATCGAGCCAGGTCAATGTGACGTGGTAATCACACCAATTGCCGCCGACAGAAATCGTGATTTCATCAGCATCAGATCGTTCAAAGATCCACTTATGTGAAGATGCAAGTTTCTCGATTGCATCCAACGGATTGTCAGGGCGCTCAAAATCGAACTCGATGAGGCTCATCGTCCTCTCCTTATATCCCGACTAAAGACATCGCCACTGATGCCGTCAATCGTTCCATTCGGCTTGCTTGCTCTCGCCGAAAAAGAGATCCCGCAGCATTTTTTGCCACTCGGATCCAGGCAAATCACCCCTTAATTACTTAAGTATAGTTACAGAAAGTTACTCAAAGATACTGCAGCCAAACGACAACCAGGTGAAAACTTGTGGACGATAAAATAAAAAATGGCCCAGCCAACCGGCAGAGCCACTTCTAATCATCGGAGAGCCAAACAACCTTGAGCGGTCAATAGCCGCCTATCCGAAGCTGGCGCTGTATTTTCAATCAAACAACGCCGAACAAGCAAAATTCAAATTACTTCGCCCGTTTCTTTTCAAGCGCATCCAAACGTGCTTCCAACTGCTCAACTTTGTCCAGCGCGCGAATGGCCATATCCTTGACGACTTCATGTTCCTCTCGCGAAACAAGATCCATGTCAGACAAAAATCGCTCCGCCTGCGCTTTCATCGCGGTTTCGACTTCACGTCTGGCACCCTGCGCCACACCTGCGGCATCAGTCATAAGTTTGGCAAAATCGTCGAACACTCTATTCGGGCCTTGAGTCATGGCTGCTCCTGACAGTCAAATTCATATGTGACAGATCTAGGTAAATAGGTCTGCGACTTCAACCAAGCATATAGATTGTGCGCGAATTTGTTTAGGTGATTTTTCCAAGCTTGACGTATGAACGGCAAATAGGACAGCGTGCGCCCCAATAAGGCTCACACCCGAAGACCAAAGCAGAAAGACCAAAGCATTGCCCTTGCTGGTACTTCCTTTCCCTGCAATAGACCCCATTCTGCTTGAGATTGGGCCATTTGCGCTCCGTTGGTACGCACTGGCGTATATCGTCGGAATCTTGCTCGCGTGGCGATATATGCGCTTCGTTGTCCAGCAAGAGCACCTTTGGGGTGCGACCAAAAGACCAACGCCAGTCGACATCGACGACTTTATCGTCTGGGCGACATTCGGGATTATTCTCGGAGGGCGATTGGGATATGTGCTCTTCTACAATCCCGCATACTATCTTGCCAACCCGGTCGAAGCGCTGCAGCTCTGGAGCGGCGGCATGTCCTTTCACGGCGGTTTTTTGGGCACCGTTGTCGCAATGATCTTGTTTGCCTGGCGCCGCCAGATCTCGATCTGGCGTCTGTTTGACCTGGCGGGTACGGCTGCACCAATCGGACTTTTCTTTGGCCGCATAGCGAATTTCATAAACTCGGAACTCTGGGGCCGCCCAACGGATGTACCCTGGGCATTTGTTTTCCCCACTGGAGGCCCTGAACCACGACATCCAAGTCAGCTCTATGAAGCCAGCCTTGAAGGGATCCTCCTGTTTGTCGTGATTGCCTTTCTGACGTTTCGCTTCAAGCTTCTACGAAAGCCGGGCTTCATAGCCGGAGCTTTTGCCTGTGGATACGGAATTGCTCGGTGCTTCGTGGAATTCTATCGGGTTCCGGATCCTCAACTGGGCTATCTGGCCGGTTTCCTCACCATGGGAATGCTGTTGTCCTTGCCGATGATTCTGATAGGCGCCGGCGTTATGATCTGGGCTGCAAAAAGACAACCGCAGAGAACATGATCGACACAGCACTCAAAGCCAGACTGAAAGCTCGTATCAAGGCAAGTGGGCCGTTGTCGGTTGCAGATTATATGTCTGCCTGCCTGACTGACCCCCAACACGGTTATTACACGACGCGAACCGTGTTCGGCACCAAAGGTGATTTCATCACAGCGCCCGAGGTCAGCCAGATGTTTGGTGAATTGATCGGCGCCTTCTGTCTCAGCGCGTTTGAGCAAATGGGGTCCCCCAAGACCTTCAACCTCGTCGAGCTAGGCCCCGGTCGCGGCGTCCTCATGTCAGATCTGCTGCGCACAGCAAAACTTCGTCCCGCATTTTTGAAAGCCACCCAACTGACGCTCGTCGAGGTGAGTTCCAAACTCAAGGAAGTGCAGAGGAAGACACTGGCATCATCCGGACTGGAACCAACGTTTGTCGATAGCTTCGACAAAGTTCAAGATGGACCGTTGATCGTTGTCGCCAATGAGTTTTTCGATGCCTTGCCCATCCATCAGTTCATGAAGACGCCATCTGGCTGGATGGAACGCTGTATTGGCTTGGATGACAACGAAGAGCTTGTTTTCGGCATTGGCGCCAACAAGCTGCCGACATCAGAAATCCCGCAAGACATCAGCAATGCTCCAGACGGGACGATCCTGGAAACCCAACCAATAGCCAACGCAGTTGCCCAACAAATCGCAAGCCGGATCAAGAACCAAGGTGGAGCCGCGATCTTCATCGACTATGGTTATTTGAAAAGCGCTGCCGGCGAGACATTGCAGGCGCTTTACAAGCACAAATACGACGACGTGTTGGCCCACCCAGGTGAGGCCGATATCACAGCTCACGTGAATTTTGACGCACTTTCAAATGCCTGCAAGCAAGCAGGTGTTCTGCCGATGCCGCCTTTGGAGCAAGGAGAGTTCCTGCTGCGTATGGGCCTGCTTGAACGTGCTGGCGCTCTCGGGGCTGGCAAGACCCACGAGGAACAGGAAGCCATCCGAGACAGCGTCGAGAGACTTGCAGCTCCTGAACAAATGGGCAAACTGTTCAAGGTCCTGGGGATTACGGCCACAAAAGATCCCCTCCCTCCCTTTGACTTGTCTTCAAGGAGCTGATTGCGGTGTTGGTCTCAAAGTCACTTGAATTACCGGGTATCTTCCATGGTTTTTTCACCCGTGAGGGCGGTGTCTCAACCGGCATCTACAAGAGCCTGAACACTGGTCTCGGCTCCGCTGACGACAAAGACAAGGTATTGGAAAACCGGCGCAGGATTGCAGCCAAAGCTGGCGTTGATCCCGACTTTTTACTCTCGCCGCATCAGGTCCATTCACCAGATGTGCGAACCGTCTCAGCCCCTTGGCAAGCCGATGATGACCGTAAAGCCGATGCGCTGGTCACAAACGACCCCAACGTCGCCATCGGTGTCTTGAGCGCGGATTGTGGTCCCGTTCTCTTTGCTGACCCAGGAGCAAAGGTGATTGGGGCAGCGCACTCGGGATGGAAAGGCGCGGTCACCGGCGTTCTGGACAACACAATTCTCGAGATGGAAAAGCTTGGTGCGTCACGGGACAACATCATCGCTGTTTTAGGCCCGACCATTTCCATCGACGCCTATGAAGTAGGCCCTGAGTTCAAGCTCCGCTTCACAGATCAGAATTCGGACAATTCAAAGTTCTTTATTGCTTCAAACAAACCGGAACATTTCTATTTTGACCTTCCAAAGTTTATCCTGAGCACCTTGAAAAAGGCAGGCGTCGGACGCAGTGAATGGACCGGGCATTGCACCTACCACAATGAAGACACGTTCTTTTCGTATCGCCGAACAACCCATCGACAAGAAGAAGACTACGGTCGTCAGATGTCAGTCATTCGCCTCAACGGGATGATCTCATGAGTTTGCACTTCGACAAGGAAGAGTTCGCCGCACGCCAGCAGCGCTTGCAGACCAAGATGGAAGAAAACAAGCTCGATGCCATGTTGCTGTTCGCACAGGAAAGCGACTACTGGCTGACAGGATATGATACCTTTGGATTCTGCTTTTTTCAGTGTCTTGTTTTCCTCGCAAATGGCGACAAGGTCCTTTTGACCCGCTCCGCCGATGAGCGCCAGGCACGTCACACATCCAATATTTCAGACATCAGAACCTGGGCGGAGCGCGGAGAAGCCAGCCCGATCAAGCAATTGAAGGATATCCTTTTCGAGATGGATCTCCTCGGCAAGCGTATCGGAGTCGAGTACCACACACATGGCATGACCGGCGCGATTGGCATCGAGCTCAACTCACAGCTCAGCAGCTTCGCCAATCTGGTAGATGCATCAACCCTGATCCCGAACCTGCGGGCCATCAAAAGCGATGCCGAGATCGCTTGCATCCGCGCGGCAGGCGAACTGACGGACAAGGCATTCGGCGCTGCTCTGGAGGTCATTCGACCCGGTGTCAATGAAGGCATGATCCTGGCCGCCATGCACAACGCGATTTTCGAAGGTGGTGGAGACTACGCCGCCAATGAGTTCGTCATCGGTTCAGGGCGAGATGCCCTTTTGTGCCGCTACAAGAGCGGGCGGCGCAACCTCGAAGCCAACGATCAGCTCACTCTGGAATGGGCAGGTGCCTACCGGCACTACCACGCGGCCGCGATGAAGACGGTTCTGCTCGGCAAGCCGACACCCAGACATCTGGATATGTACAAAGCGGTTAGCGAAGCCCTGGTCGCTGTTGAAGAGGCGATGGTGCCCGGCAACACATTCGGTGACCTTTTTGACGCCCACGCCCATACAGTCGACAAACACGGAATGACCGAACATCGACTGAATGCTTGCGGCTACAGTCTCGGAGCACGCTTTACGCCAAGCTGGATGGACATGCCTATGGCTTATCGTGGCAACCCGGCTCCACTACAAGAAAACATGGTCGTCTTCCAACATATGATTCTGGCCGATTCCGTGACAGAAACAGCGATGACTCTTGGGCGCACCTATCTGATCACCAATGGAGCACCAGAAAGCCTTTCAGCACTTTCCCTCGACCTTCCGGTAATTGCAGGCTAAAGACAGGCAACGCATGAACCTCCTATGTCACAAAACTTGTCAGGCAAAACGCATGCTGACCAACAAATTCAATTCCTTTCGCATTCTGTTAGCTGCACTTGCGGCAATTGCGCTTTCAGCCTGTCAGGGCAGCCCTGTACCACCAGAGTTCATGACAACGCCCAATCCTGAACTACAAAAAGCGGCGTCTGCTCAGACCACACAGGGCGCAAAAGCCACATTCGCCTTCGAACCCTTCACGGGCATCCCCGGTTCCAAAGCCGACGAACTTGCAGGAGCGCTCGGCATTCAGGCACGTCAGCAAGGCCTGACTTTGGTGAGGCGTAGTGGCGTTCCATCCACCTACCGTGTGAAAGGTTTCATGTCAGCCACCGGTGGCGGAGCTGGTGGAACAGTTTTCTACGTCTTCGATATTGTTGATTCCTCGGGCCAACGTCGCAAGCGAATCTCTGGCGTTGAGCAAGTTGGCGGAACGCAATCGGATCCATGGTCAGCAGTCTCGGACAGCACGCTCAAAAGAATAGCCTATCGGAGCGTCATCGAGATCAAAGCCTGGCTGGCAAACCAGTAAGCCGGCTCACTGAACGGCTTTCGTTAGGGAAAATGTGTTTTTGTCGCAAACAGGGCACAGACACTGTTGTGATAAAAACAAACGGTTGCTAAAACGGCGCCGCCGACCAAAGAATGTCCGGAGGTTATCTTCGGCCATTGCAAGCACCAGGACCCAAACCGAACCCCAACTGACCCTCCGTCATTTGAGCTTCGGCGTCGCACCAGAAGGATTTGCGGCCAATGAAAATCGTCGCGGGCAATTCCAATCGCGCCCTCGCTGAAGAGATTTCCAATTACCTCGAAGTTCCACTGACCAAGTGTCAGGCCCGGCGCTTTGCAGACCAGGAAATCTTTGTCGAAATCCAGGAAAACGTCCGAGGCGAGGATGTTTTCGTGGTTCAGCCGACCAGCTACCCGGCCAATGACCACCTGATGGAGCTGTTGATC
>JABXHV010000043.1 GCA_013373445.1 Paracoccaceae bacterium
ATGCCGCTAAAGGGGCAGCAATGGGTACTAATACCGAAATGGATTATGAAGTGATTCACGGTTTATACAACCTGCTACCTAATGAGACTCTGTCTCGAATCATGCACAAGAATCTGGTGAAAATTGGCGGAGTGGAATACAGCTCTGAGGAGAGAGACTTTGCTCAGAAGATTACGGAAAGCTACCCGAATGTAAAAGTAAACCTGGAAAGCGCGGCTCAAATTCTGCCTTTCGCTGTGATTGAAAAAGGCACAGGGGGTTCCACTGATGTGGGCGATGTAAGCTGGCTGGTACCGACTGCCGGATTAAGCACTGCTACTTGGGTTCCCGGAACATCGGCACATACCTGGCAGGCAGTGGCTGCCGGAGGCATGAGCATTGGAGAAAAAGGAATGATGGTGGCTGCTAAAACACTCACCCTTACGGCCATTGATATCTTCAAAGATCCTTCCGTGACTAAAATCGCTAAGGAAGAATTACTAAGAAGACAAGGTGCAGGCTTTGTTTATGAAGCTCTGGTTGGAGACAGAAAGCCTCCGCTCGATTACAGAAAGTAAAATACCTATAGGCATCATAACTGGTTCGCACGTGCCGTGCGGACCTATCTTCAGAAGGATAAACACTGAAAGTGTGATAGACGATATGTACTCACCACAGGTGAGCACTAGTTGGGTGAGAAAAATATCCTTAATATGCATTAAGTGTTGCTTTTGTCTCCTCAAAACTTAGACCATAAACTACATTTATAATTTCTACAATTTTCTCCATTATAGCCAGTACACCAATCCTAGTTGGGACATTTGAGAAGTAGTTAGTCTGTTTATAAAATTCGACAAACTTAAAATCCATAAATGAATTACTCTCTTTAAATCTTTCAAGGTTCCTTGAATTGTCAGTCTTTCCGTTGTTGAACAACAGTTGAAATACCAGAGCATTAGACTCAACCTTAAAATCAGTACCCCACCTTGCCACATCTTCCGCTTTAAAAATCTGTAATAAAACCTGACCATTCATTCTAAAAATATCCAGCTGCAGATTCTTTTCACTACTAATAATTATCTCATTCAGAAATTCTTCCATGCCAAATTGCATTATGCCTTTTTAAAAAAATTCGAGCGCTGGTTTAAAATTGAAGTGTAGACTTGCCTTTATTAGAGATATAACCAAATATTAAATTCTTCAACCCTACTCCCCAAACTTAGTTCCAACCGGAGGTCTATAAGCCTGAAAAGGAATCTTCAGCAGATTGCCCATCTCATCATTTTCTTTGGGATCCATGTGTGTATCGATGCCATATTTCAATTCTCGGGTATCATCTACCTGGGCAAAGGTGCCGAAAAAGCGATCCCAGAAAGAGAAGATGTTACCGTAATTGGTATCGGTTAAAGGTTGAGTATAATGATGATGCACCTTATGCATAAGCGGAGTAATGAATATCCAGGACAAGGCTCTATCCACAGACCTCGGCATATTGATATTGGCATGCGTGATGTGAGCAAAAAGCACGGACATACTCTGGTAGAACATAATGATCCACATGGGAGCACCCACAATCATCACCGCCAGAATAGTAAAACCAATTCTAAAAACGGTCTCTCCCGGATGATGTCTGAGCCCTGTAGTTACGTCTACATTGGTGTCGGTGTGATGCACCAAATGGAACTTCCACATCCAACGAACTTTGTGCTCTGTCCAATGCACGAAGTAGGCACCGATTAAATCTAGCAAAAGCACTCCTACCACCAACTGCGCCCAAAGCGGCAGATCAATGACATAGAGCAATCCAAACTGATTATCGGCCACCATGTCCGAAGCATAGAGCAATGCTCCTGCAAGTCCAAAACCAATGATCATGGTAGTGAGGGTAAAGAACAGATTGATTCCCGCATGACGCACCTTCTTATATTGAAACTTGAAAAGCGGAAGGGTTCCTTCCAGAATCCAAAACAGCACAATTCCACCAATAAGAATTCCCGCCCTAAAGGGAGTAGGAATATCATTAAAGAAGTTTACCAGACTTTCCATGTTTCAATTTATCGGCCACACATCATATTTGCAATCGATGGCAAAAATAGCTTAGCCTATTTACTTAAATTGAACACATTAGATTCAACCTTATGAAAACCAGAGTACTCTTCACTACTATTTTTTGTCTTTTAGCAAGCATTTCCTTCGCTCAAAACTTCTCCAGAACTGTTGCGCCTTATGTCACCAATCAAGAGAAAGCCATAGCCATCACTAACGTCAAGCTGATTGACGGCACCGGAGGACCAATCAAAACCAATCAAACCGTCATTTTCGAAAACGGACTGATCACTCAAATTGGCAACACGGCTTCAATGACCTATCCCAGCGATTACAAAACCATAGATGGAACCGGAAAAACATTGATTCCGGGTTTGGTGATGTTGCACGAGCACATCTTCTATCCCAAACCATTCGATGGCGTGTTCAGCGTAGCTCAAATGACTTTCACCTTTCCAAGATTGTATCTGGCAGGAGGCGTAACCACCATTAGAACAGCAGGAAGTATTGAACCACAAACTGATCTGAACATCAGAAAATGGATTGAAGAAGGTAGAATGCTCGGCCCTAAAATGGATTTGACCGGGCCTTTTATTGAAAGAGCCGGAACAGCGGTGCCGGAAGTGGGCATTATCGAATCGCCTCAAGACGGCATTGAAATGGTGGAATATTGGGGTAAACGAGGCATCAACTCGTTCAAGGTATATCAGAACATCACCAAAGAAGATTTAAAGGCCGTTGTTGAAACGGCACATGCTCAGGGCAAAAAAGTAACAGGACACATTTGTTCGGTTACCTATCGCGAAGCGGCTGAAATTGGTATTGACAATATTGAGCACGGCTTCTTCCAAAGTTCGGATTTTGTCGGTGATAAAATTGAGAACTTCTGCCCAGCCTTTAAGCGTAGCCAGGCATTGGCTGAGCTTCCTGAAGACAGCCCCGAGATGGAAGAGCTAATGAAGTTTCTTATACAAAAGAATGTGGCCGTAACCTCCACCCTTCCGGTTTTCGAGCCTTATACTGGCAGAGAGGTAGTGCTGGGTGGTGGACTAGATGCCATGAGTCCGGAAATTCGTGAGAGCCTTGAGCAGAGCCATGAGAGAAGGCAGGGAAGAGATTCCGCTTCATTTGTCAATTTCAAAAAGCAGATGGCTTGGGAGAAAAAGTTTTACGATATGGGCGGTCAGCTTTTGGCAGGAACTGACCCAACAGGAGCGGGAAGAACCATTGCTGGTTATGGCAACATGAGACAAGTTGAGTTATTAATTGATGCAGGTTTCTCGGTCATCGAAGCTATCAAAGTCTCTTCATTAAATGGAGCAGTTTATCTTGAAAGAGCAGATAAAGTGGGCTCAGTAGCTGTCGGAAAACAAGCAGATTTGGTACTCATCGATGGTGACCTGGAGGCCGATATCAGCAACATCAGGAAAATAGAAACGGTATTCAAAGATGGAATCGGCTTCGACTCCAAAAAGATCTTTGAATCTATGAAGGGTAAAGTGGGGATGCACTAAGAACTTACCTCCTCAGATTTGAGCATTTTCATTAGCTTG
>JABXHV010000092.1 GCA_013373445.1 Paracoccaceae bacterium
GGACCTGAGAGGGGCGAACCTGAGAGAGGCGGATCTAAATGTGGCGAACCTGAGAGAGGCTGACCTGAGAGAGGCGGACCTGAGCGGGGCTGACCTGAGAGAGGCGGACCTGAGAGGGGCGGACACCAGCAGCGCCAATTTTTGGGCCTCGCTGCTGGTGTGCGCTGATTTGAGCGTCACCGAAAACCTCACCTTGAGTCAAATCACTTCTGCGTATGGTGACGCTTCGACACAACTGCCAGAGCGTTTGTCAGGGAAAAGACCCGAGCATTGGCCTAAAGAAAAACTCGATGTTCTGGAGGCTGAAGACAAATGGAAAAAGTGGTTGGCGGACATCCAAGATAAGTATTCATGATGTCTTCGCTTGGCCCTTATCCGCGCGGCTTTTCGGGTGGTTTCGCGCCAGCGTTCCAGGTCAGGTTGGCGGGCCAGGCGAAGACATTGTTGTTGAAGCTACACGGGGCGCTGAGGCAGTTGCCCGCTTCGATCTGCCCATTTTTGATCCAGATATAATGACCGGGTCCCGGGCCGGTGAATTCCATTGGCGTCCAGTCTGGCAGATCCGGCAGGTAGCCGCCCGGAGCGCCGTTTGGTCCGCCGGGGTAGCAGTAGTTGCCGATCATGACCGAGCCGAGCGCGGAGCTGCCGGCCCCGATGCCGAACTGGTAGGTGCCTGAGCTCGGTTCGTTGGCGGTATGGGTCTTGTCGGGCTTTTGATAGCCGAAGGCCTCGTTGTCCTTCAAAATTGTCACGGTGATGGGCTTGGTGGCATCAGCGGTGATCAGCACCTTTAAATTGGAGTCCGCATAGGGAAACCCATAGGAGTTCGTGGCTTTGTGGATCACTTGCGCATATTGGTTGCCCTGACCGTCCGGGAAAGGGTCAAGGCCACGGAACCGGTTGCTGTCATTGGGTCCATCGGCGGTAAAGTAGCCCTCGTTGATGCCGATCATGAGGTTGCGGAAGACCGAGTTGATGAGAACGCTGTCCGGGTCTGAGGTGTTGGGGTCATTTTGTGCCCGGCTCTGGCCGTCGTAGGTGAGCGAGCCACCGGCACATCGATAAAGGATTGCATTGTTCAGGTTGGCCCTGGTGATGGTGAGCTGCTTGCCGTCTTGATCGGTAAGCGAGATGCCTATGTCGTCCGGGCTCTGCGCTGGCGTGAAGCTGCCGGTAAAGACCAGCGTCTTGCCGTTGAGGGTATCCGAAGTGATTTTCAAAGGTGCCTGGGATTTACACAAGCTGTCGAGATAAGGCTCGAGGTTGCGATAACTGTCCGGCGCCAGCGTTGGCGACAGGCATTTGGTCTGGCCTGAGCTGGTGGTGATCCGCGCGGCCGAGGGATCCTTGCCGGTCTGGACGGCGAAGAGGTCGTTGATGATCTCGTCAGTGGATTTGGCAAGGCCAAGCGAGAAGGGTGCACCATTGGATTTGACGCCGGAGATGGCGAGGGGCAGGCCGGTCAGGTCGACATTCGACAAGTTGAGCCAGACAATACTGCTGCCAGGCGTCCGGGAGAATTCAATCCAGCCATAGTAGGTGTCATTTCGCGGTGCCGGGTTTTCCGCAAGGTCTCCCAGCCCCACATAAAGCCGTCCACTGGTCAGGCTCTGGAAGGTGATCTGTGGATCTGCGAGACTGCGCAGGGGTCTCGATTGGCCTTGTGTTATCCCGCCGAGATCAAGCGCTGCGGTTGCGCTCAGCAGTATATTGAGCGTGTCTGCATCTTCTGTCCGGTGGTTTTCAAACCTGAGGGTGGTCAAGTCAGTGGCAGCAACGTCGGTGGTCTCTTCTGTCATGGTCTGGTCCCGGTTTCGGTCATCGCTGGCAGGACGTTTGATATGTCAGCGTGTGAGAGAAACTTCGATGCCAACGGACCTCTGAGCAGCTTTTGTGATCAGAACGATCACAAGCTTTCATTTGTCTGATCGCTGGTCAGGCACTAACAATGGAGCCTGATTTGCCAATGTTGAAGCCGGGTGAGCGACGTGTCTGATTTTTCCGAGGTTGAACCGCATTCCTATGTGCGCGGGCGCAAGGTGCCCGGCACTGTGACCACTGTCTTGAAAACAACGTCGCCGGGGGAATTCCAGACGGTCGAGGTCGATCGGCTGGCGTTGACATTTGAAGGGATTGAGGGCGATCGGCACGGCGGCTTTACGCGGTTGTCGGGTGGGCGTGAGCCCTGGTATCCGCGGGGTACGCAAATGTGCAACGAGCGCCAGATTTCCATCTTGTCCGAGGACGAGCTTCAGCTGATTGCACAGGCAATGGAACTTGACGTTCTAAAGCCGCAATGGATCGGTGGGAATATTGTTGTGTCGGGTGTTCCGGCACTGTCGCTCATTCCGCCGCGGACCCGTCTGGTGTTTGAGGGCGGCGTGGTTATTCGCGTGGATGGTGACAACGCACCATGCCGGATTGCTGGAGGTGCAATTGGTGAGCATGTTCCTGGCCGCGATGGGCTGGACCTGTTGTTTCCCAAGGTTGCCAAACGGCGCAGGGGGCTGGTCGGATATATTGAAAAACCGGGCGAGGTTCGCGCCGGTGAAGCAATGCTAGCCCACGTGCCGGAGCAGTGGATCTACAGACCTGATTGAGGGTGTTCTGGCGTGACGACTGTGGTTAGGCTTGAAGCATGGCAGGCTCTGCCGTGCCAGGTATCAGGTCTTTCCAAGATGCCGTCTCTGCCCAGTTGACAGCTTCCTCGACGAACATCGGCTTGGCGATGGCATAGCCCTGGAAATTTTGACCGCCCATACCTGCAAGCATGTAAATCTGGTCGCGGTTCTCGACACCTTCGATAATGCAATCCAGGCTCATGCTGTAGCACAGAGCGATGATCGACTTGACGATGTCGCGCGTGTCGCGGTTATGAAGATTGGAAATGAAGCTGCGATCCACCTTGACCTTGTCGATCGGCAAGCGGTGCAAATAAGCCAGACTCGAGTATCCAGTGCCGAAATCGTCGAGTGCGATCTTGAAGCCGCAGGCGCGAAGCATGCGCAGGTTTTCTTCAGCGTTTTCCAGCGAGTCGATGACCGCCGTTTCGGTCAGCTCGAATGTGATAAATTCAGGTCGGACGTGGTTGGCATGACAAATCGCGATCAGCTCGAGAATGGTTTCCTTGCTTGTGACGTCATGCGCCGACAGGTTGAATGACATGCATAGGTCCGCGCCCAAAACCGAATGCCCTTTCAATGCCTTGCGGAACAGGGTGATGGTCATATGGCGGATCAGACCGGCGCGCTCTGCCAGTGATATGAATATGTCGGGGCTGATGCTGCCGAGTGTCGGGTTCGTCCAGCGGGCCAGTGCCTCATAGCCAACGATGCTGTCGTTCTGCAGATTGACAATTGGCTGATAGGAAACCTCGAGCTCTTCGTCGAGGTTCGCTGAATGCAGTGCAGCTTCGATTTCTTCCTCGTGACGCTTCTTCTGGCCCAGGTCTTCCGAATAGATGGTGACCATGCCGCGTCGTTGGGACTTTGATTCGTAAAGAGCAAGGTCAGCACGGTCATACAGAGCGTGACGCTGATCTTCCTTGGGATCAGAGATTACGATGCCACAGGAACAGCCGATGCTGACTTTCGTTTCGCCCAGCTGACATGACTTTGAAAGCTTGTCGCAAAGAGATTGGCCAAGACTTCTGATTGCTTCACGGTCCGTGACATAGCCGGTGTAGATGAACCCGAATTCGTCGCCGCCCAGACGTGCCGCGGTGAAGTTCTCGCTTTCAAGTTCTGCAAGTCGGCGTCCAATCTCGATCAGCAGCTGATCGCCAACCTTGTGGCCATAGGTGTCGTTGACTGGCTTGAAGTTGTCCAAATCCAGCAGACCAATGGCAAAGGACCTGTTTTTGCCAAGTGATTGCGCTACTTGCTGGAAAAAGAAACGACGATTGGGAATGCCAGTAAGCGGGCATGTATGTGCCAGTTTGCGGTTCTCAAGCGACAGAAGTTCCGTTTCTGCCTGCTTTTCTGCCAGAACTTCCCGTGATTCCAGGAGTTTCTTGAACTCGCTGAACATGTTCAGGAAGACACGCTGCATGGCAAGGCAGACAGCGGCGATGTTGAACGCCATGGCCGTGAAGACCATTTCATCCTGATAGAGGTAATGAATGAGATAGGGCACCATGACGACAGCGGTTACGATCACGCCCGCCTGCGGCAAGTGTGCGAGACAGAATGTGCAGCCGATCACCGTGATCGCGATGAAAATCGCGACCTGACTGCGCTGCAGGTCATTGCCGTATTGATCGAGATTGAGCGCCCAAGTGACGTGAAAGAGACCCAGAGCCAAGGCTATGATAAGCACCTGTCGCAGTTTGGAGGCTGCCATCGCGGGCGTGCATTCCAGGTTTCTATTCAGTCGCCAGTAAAAAACGCGAGCGAGGCTAACAACGGTCAAGCCGATGGCAATGTAGAGATTTTCGGCATGCGGGGCGACGTCCAAATGGGAGTATGTGACCGCCCAGGAATTGGCAATCAGTAGAAAATACATAACAGGAATTTGGCGCGTCAGTTCCCTGAACTGCGCGATCACAAGGTCATCTTTGACATTGTGTAGTGTGATCCAATCTAAAAGCTTGTGAAGCGATTTCATCTTTGCCCCGTTTTCGTCCCTAGTAGTAAGAACTACGGATGAAGAGTGAATTGCTCCTTAACCTTAGGATAGCTCGCGCAAAGATTGTGCAAATTTCGTTATTTGGTTTTTTTGTTGGTAAACGTATTACTAATATTAAACACTGCGCAGTTTGTCTGACTTCTTTGTTTCGTTTTCTGCATGGTCCGATGACCAATCGTTGAGAATATCTTCCATATCTCCCATCACGAAGTGACGTGCGGCATCACGGTCATAGCCTTCATCCAACAAAGCGTCGTAGTCGGTCATTTCATGTCGAACGTAGCTGGTCAGGGCCTGTTGAATGGCGATGGAGGCGGGTAGGTGCCGCAAATGACCGGCGCTAGCAATTTCTATAATCTTAAGTGCATCGGCGAAGGGAACGCCCGGTGCGCACATGCGCAGGGCTTTGCGCAGCTCCTTAAGGCGTCTCGCGGGTGTCCTTTGAAAGTCTTTATCTTCCAATTGGAGATGTTCCCTCAATCTCGATTTTGGCGTCCTTAGGCATATAACAAGGAGAATATTTCTAAAACTCTGTAGATGTGTTATAGCTTTTTTCATGTCCGAGCGTACAAAAACCAGACTGCTTTTGGAGCTTAAGGTCAGTGGCCCTCAGACTGCGGCTGATCTTGCGCAACGGGAAAATGTCACACCTGTTGCTGTGCGCCAGCATCTGGACAGCCTCCTTGCTGAAGGGCTTGTGAGCTTTGCAGATCAAAAAGGTGCGGTCGGCAGACCCAAACGCTTTTGGAGCCTCAGCGCAAAGGGGCATTCAGGATTTCCCGATAATCATTCAACGCTTGCCCTGGGACTCATGGATGGCGTTCGCTCGCTCTATGGAGCCGAGGGAATCGACAAGTTAGTCGATCACCGTGAAGAAGAGAGTTTCAAGACTTACTCCGCTGCACTTTCGGGCAAGGACGAGCTGCTTGAAAAGCTGGCTACTTTAGCGCATCTGCGCTCTGGTGAAGGGTATATGGCGGAGGTTGTTGATGATCCTGAAGGGGATGGTTTTCTGTTGGTCGAAAATCACTGCTCCATTTGCTCTGCCGCGCGCGCCTGCGAGGGCTTTTGCAAATCCGAGCTGCGTCTTTTTACCCGATTGCTGGGCGATGGTGTCGAGGTTACCAGGGAAGAACATCTTTTGGCTGGAAATCGGCGTTGTGTTTACAGGGTCGTCGAAGCCGCCTAACCGATCTCCTCGCGCTGTTTTATCTTCAATGACTTTTACCCGTCTTTTGTCGTCATCGGTCACCTTGCTGCGTAAATCTGCAGTCATACGTGAGTTTGCGTGTTTTTGCAGCGCTTGAAAAACAAGTTGCGATACAAAACAGCAGTTACAATGCGAAAACACGATTTGGTCTGAGCGCTATTCGGTATAATGTGGTCAGATGTTTAGGAGTGTTGTGTCCGGCAAATCATGCGCACGGCTGCACTCTTTATGTTCAGAGTTGGATGACGTCACAAAGGACAGTTGTAATGAAGTTGAAGCTCCTTGCCGGTTGTACTGCAGTGTTTCTCTCGATGGGGTCGATGGCGATGGCCAAAACCACGCTGACCGTTGCGAACTGGCTACCACCTGCGCATCCTCTTGTCGCCGAACTGATCAAGCCGATGACAGAGAAGATTGCGGAAGCAACCAAGGGTGAGGTTACAGCCACAATTCTGCCTGCGCCGCTCGGGCCGCCGCCTGCACACTTTGATTTTGCCGTAAATGGCGTTGCCGACATTACCTTCGGTGTTCAGGGATACAATCCGGGCCGCTTTAAGACGACAAGCCTGGTTGAACTGCCTTTCAGCGGCGATACCGCCGAAGCCACTTCGGTTGCATACTGGCGCACATTCAAGGCGATGCTGGAAGAGGCAGGCGAGTACAAAGACGTAAAGGTTCTTGCTGTCTTTACCCACGGTCCCGGTGAGATTTTCATAAAGGAAGGCGACCCAGCGGCTCCGGAACTTCTCGAAGGCACGAAGATGCGTGTTGGCGGCGGTATCATTCACGAGATTGCGTCAAAACTCGGTGCTGTTCCGGTCGAAGGTCCATCGCCTAAAACTTATGAGTTGTTGAGCCAAGGTGTTGCAGACGGCATCTTCTTCCCGCCGGAGTCCGTCAACTTCTTCAAATTGATCCCATTGCTCAAAGAGGGCGTTATGGTGCCGGGCGGGTTGTACAACACCTCGTTCTTCATCGTCATGAACAAGGCGAAGTGGGACAGCTTGAGTGCCGAAGATCAAGCCGCCATCGACAGCGTCACCGGAGAGGCTCTTGCGCGGATGGCGGGTAAGATGTGGGATACTGCAGATGCCAAGGGATTGGCTGCGATGGAAGGCAAAGTAAATATCTCTACGGCTACTGAAGCCCAGATGGCTGCCTGGAGAGAACGACTTGCTCCTGTGGTTGATGCCCAGTTGGCCAAAGTGGCCGAGACCGGTGTCGATGCTGCTGCAGCCTATGAAATGTTCAAGGCAGAAGTTGCGGCTGAGAGCAAATGACGCCAGGCGGTCAACCGCATTCAGGTGACTTTGAACCGGCTGCGGAAACGCAGCCGGCTTCTGTTTTTGACAATCCGTTCAAACTGTCTTTTGCCTTCCTTGGTGGTCTGATGCTTATGGCGATGATGGCGCTGACGGTTTGTGACGTGATTGGACGTTATGTGTTCAACGCGCCTGTAGTAGGGGCGACCGAGCTGACCGGTGTACTTCTGGCTGCCATCATATTTCTTGGCGTGCCTGCAGTGAGCCTGGATACCGAGCATGTGACGGTCGATCTGGTCAGCGATCGCGTTCCCCGATGGATCGTACCGTTTCGCAGGTTGGCAACGGGGCTGATATCGTCCGGCATTCTGATGGTGGTGGCCTGGCGTATCTGGGTCTATGCCGGTCAAATCGGGGGGTATGGCGGCACGACAACCACACTGGAGCTGCCCGTTGCGCCACTTGGTTGTTTTTGCGCGTTGTGTTGCTTGTTCGGTTCGTTGTTGACCCTTTATGTCACCTTGACCACTCTTTCTTCGCGTACTGGATAATTGGTTTCATGGAATACTGGCCCGTTGGACTGATCATTCTGTTTGCGCTGTTGTTTGCGGGTGTTCCGATAGCCTTTGCCCTGACCGGTGTTGGTCTTTTTGGCGTGGTGGCGATTATTGGTTGGATGCCTGCCTTATCGCTGCTCAGTTCGACATTCTTCGACAACAGCCGTGAGTACACTTTATCCGTACTTCCATTGTTCCTGATGATGGGGAACTTCGTTGTCCAGTCAGGCGTCGCTGAAGAACTCTATAAGTCTGCATATGCCTGGTTGCGTCACCGCAAGGGTGGACTGGCTATGGCTACGATTGTCGCCTGCGGGGCATTCGCATCGGTCTGCGGGTCGTCCTTGGCAACCGCTGCGACCATGACCCGTATCTCCTTGCCGTCGATGCGACGGTTTGGTTATCCGGATCATCTGGCGACAGCCTCTATTGCTGCCGGTGGCACCCTCGGTATCCTGATCCCACCGTCTGTTATTCTGGTCTTCTATGGGATCATAACACAACAGGATATCGGCAAGCTGTTTCTCGCCGGGATCATTCCGGGCATTCTGGGTGTGATTGGTTATGCGATTGCGGTGAAACTGTCTTTGGTGTTCAGCAAAGAAGATCTGCCTGTCGAAGAGAAGTTGCCTCTTGGTGCAAGGATTGGCGCTCTGAAGGGTGTCGCAGGAGCGCTCTTGCTTTTCGTCTTTGTCATGGGTGGCATTTACTTCGGCGTGTTCACACCAACGGAAAGCGCAGGAATGGGCGCTGGCGGAGCGTTTTTGCTTACCGTTCTTCAGGGCAAATTGTCTTGGCGTATGAGCATTCAGGTTCTGTACGACACGATGAAAACGACAGCCTTGATGTTTTTCATCCTGTTCGGTGCTCTGACTTTCACCAATTACGTCAACATGTCCGGCATGACGAGCGACATTCAGAACTTCATAAGCTACTTCGGTGACAGTCGGTGGTCGATGCTGCTGGTCATCTTGGTGATCTATTTGTTGCTTGGTTGCGTGCTGGAAGGTCTCTCGATGATCATGCTTACGGTGCCGGTCTTCTACCCGATCGTGTCTGCCGCTGGCATTGATCTGATCTGGTTTGGCATCTTTGTGGTCGTGGTCACAGAAATCAGTTTCATAACCCCGCCGGTGGGCATGAATGCCTTCGTGCTGCGATCCGTGGTCAAGGATGTGTCGCTGGGCACGATTTTCTGTGGTCTCGTGCCCTTTGTCGCAATGGATGTGGTGCGTGTAGCGCTTTTGATGCTTTGGCCGGGTCTGGTGCTGATTTTGATATAAAAGCAGTGAGTATCCCGCCTCCAGGCAAGGTCCTGGCTTGAGGGTTGGGCAAACCTTTCCGATTGTTCATTTGCGTCTTTCGAAATTGCGCGCAAACTGCACATTGAGTGTCAAACCCGACTTTCGGTGAGACGGCTAATATCTCTTGACAGGATAGTTCCTTGTTTGAATCCTTTTTTCCCCGTCCAAAGCTGTTCTTTTCATCTGCTGTTATCTGGTCATTGCTGGCTGTGTTTGCCTGGTACAGCGGTATCAACCAGTTCGGGTCGTCTCTTGGGTTTGGAGCAACGCCGGAGGGTGAAGGTCCCATCATCGGTCTTGGCCATTTCGTAACGCCTGAGTTCCTTTGGTTCTATGCCTATTACGCCATTTGTACGGGTCTGTTTGGCGGAGCCTGGTACCTGGTCGCGAAAGACCATCGCTGGCAGGTTTGGTCGATCTGGGGAACGGCGCTGATAATCTTTTCGACCTATTATTCAGTTCAGGTTTCGGTCGCGTTGAACAATTGGCGTCGACCCTTTGGTGATACGCTGCAGAATGCACTTGCGGGCGACAAGGGGGTCGTCGCAGAGGACTTCTACTCGCTGATGCTGACATTTGCTGAAATTGCCTTCATCTGGATGGCAGTCTTCATCATGACGCGCTTTTTCGTTTCGCATTATATCTTCCGTTGGCGCACCGCGATGAACGATTATTACGTCGCGAGATGGAAGAATGTGCGCCATATTGAAGGTGCATCACAGCGTATTCAGGAAGATACCATGCGCTTTGCTTCCATCATGGAAGGTCTTGGTGTGTCCCTGATCGATAGCATCATGACGCTGATTGCCTTCTTGCCGGTGTTGTACAGTCTCTCGTCCTATGTCACGACGATGCCAATTGTCGGTGACATTCCGGCTCCGTTGTTCATCGCGGCAATCTTTTGGTCCTTGTTTGGAACGCTCCTGCTCGCGGTTGTGGGTATCAAATTGCCGGGCCTGGAGTTCGAGAACCAGAAGGTCGAGGCCGCCTACCGTAAAGAACTCGTCTATGGCGAGGATCATGAAGATCGCGCCGAGCCGATTACCTTGAACGAGCTCTTCTCCAACGTGCGCAGGAATTATTTCCGACTCTATTTCCACTATGTCTATTTCAACATCGCACGCGCGTTCTACATTCAGGCTGACAATCTTTTCACCACCTTCATAATGATCCCGACCATCGTTGCCGGTGCCATCACCTATGGTATCTTCCAGCAAATCCTGACGGCCTTTGGACAAGTGTCGAGTTCATTCCAGTATCTGGTGAATTCCTGGACGACGATTATTGAGCTGTTGTCCATCTACAAACGTCTTCAAGGATTTGAGGCTGCGATTTTCGAGCGTGAGCAGTCGCAGGCAAGCGACGCGCCGATATCAGGCGTTGAGTAGTCCGGACAGGGTTTCAGCCAGAACTTCGAAATCCTGATGACGAGGTGAAGACTTGCGCCAGATCAGCCCGACCATCCGTCGTGGCTGCGGTTCTGCAAAGCGCTGCAGCAGAACGCGCTCGTCGCGTACTTCCACGTCGGCGCAGATTTCCGGGAGCAGCGTGACGCCATAACCTGCTGCCACCATCTGTATAACTGTCGCAAGAGATGTTGCGCCCAACGTGTTGCGGGATGGAGAAGGGATGTTTTGGCAATAGTTCAATGCCTGATCTCGCAAGCAATGTCCTTCTTCGAGTAGTAACAGATTGGTGCCGTCAAGGTCACAGACCTCGGCGCGTTTTTTTGGGTCGATCGTCGGATCGGTCTTGCGGGCAAGTAAAAAGCGGTCTTCGAAGATCTCTGCTGATACCAGTCCCGCTCCATCCATCGGAAGGGCCGCAATAACGGCGTCCAGATCACCCGTTTGAAGTTCCCTGGACAGTGTTTCAGTCAGAGTTTCTCGAATGGTGAGTTCAAGATCGGGATGGGTCTTGGTGATCTTGGGCAGGACCTTCGGAAGCAGGTAAGGAGCGATGGAAGGAATGATTCCAAGTCGTAATGGCCCGGACAAGGGGAGGGACACCTGGCGGGCATAGTCGACGAGATCACGGACCTCTGCCAGGATGCGTTCTGCGCGCATCATCACTTCCTGACCTTCCCGGGTCAGATGGACAGCATTGGATTGGCGCTCGACCAGTGTGATCCCGAGATAGGTCTCCAGTTCCCTGATTTGCATCGAAAGTGCTGGCTGAGAGACCGAGACGGACTCGGCAGCGCGTCCGAAGTGCAGGTGTTTTGATAGTGCCTGGAGGTAGCGTAGCTGTCGTAGCGAAATCATTGTTTTGAATTTTAAGTTATCAGTTTGAAGTAGGTCATCTGATATTCTTATCGCCCCTAGTGCGTCTCTGTCGAGCGGAGAAAGTTCCAGGAACGATAATTTGCTTGTGCCGATCGCCGTATTGCGAGGTTCCAACTGTTAACCGATAGCGTTTTCGCGTCCATATTGTTGCATTGCAATGCGAATTGGAGCGGAGTGAGGTCTTTAGTGGGCAAAAAAGGCCTATCTTTCTTTAAGAATAACACTGGGTCCCAGGGAAAATTTATATCGCATGAGTGGAATTACTAGATGTAGGTAGTGCTGCTAAGGTTACATACTTCTAATAAAAACAATAATTTGACGTTGTTGTATAAAATTTTATGTAATATTTATTTAAATTTTCGTTCTGATTTACGCAAAAACTAATCGAATCTGCTTTGTGTTGTTTCATCTGTATTTAAGAGTGGTCGGTAATTTCTGCCTATCGTTATTTAACAGGTGGAACTGATGGCGAGCATGCTGAAAACAGAGCTGGTAAACTTCAACGAACTTACTCGTGATACAGGCACTTCGCGGAGCGGAGACTTGGCCAGACATGTAGCAACTTTGTTTGCGGTTACGTCCGAACGTTGTTCTGATGAGCAGGTCGATATCTACGATGGTGTGCTTACGCGCCTGGTCGATATGGTTGAACTGGAAGTCAGGCAGTTTGTCGCCAAGAAACTTGCTCATTTGCGACGCGGCCCAGAAGGGACAATGCGGAAGCTCGCCCGTGACGAGATCTCAGTCGCCGATCCTGTTTTGAGTGCGTCGCCAGTACTGCGCGATGCGGACCTCATCGAAATCGTTGAAGAGAAGGGCGACCTCCACCGCATCGCCATTGCTCGTCGCGAAGTTCTGTCCGAACAAGTCACTGACGGTCTTGTCGGTCGAGGTGGCTCTATGGTCAAGCAAGTGCTTTCCCGCAATGAAGGCGCAGTGATTTCTGAAGTCTCCATGATGCACCTGATCGCCGAGGCGGCTGGTGACGAAAATCTGCAAGAAGCCCTGTCCGACAGAAACGATCTTGCCGAACATCAGATTCGTCAGCTGGTCGCGGTTGCTCGTCAGGAAGTTCGCAACAAGCTGATGCAGCGTGGCGCAACTGATGACGCCGAGCGTCTTGATGAGGCAGCGGACATTGCGACACGTCGTCTGACCAGCGAATACTGGCTCAGCCGCTATGACTTTGAGACCGCTCGTGGCCGAGTGATGGCCCTGGTCAAGGATGGCCAAGTCAACGAAAACACCTTGCGCAAGTTTGCCTCAGAGGACCGCTTCCCGGAAGCTGTTGTCACTCTGTCCTGGATTGTCGGCAGCAGTGTCGGTGAAATGAGCCACTGGATGGTGGGTCTGGATACGACACCATTTCTGCTTGTTGCCAAGGCTGCAGGTCTTTCCTCTGTGACAGTCAGTACACTGCTGGGGATCGGACCATGGCGCAATCGCCTGAATGCCGATCAGCGCGCCCAATCAATGCGCAGCTACGGCAATCTGACGGCTTCGGAAGCACGTGCTCGTCTTGCCTATTGGAACCAGATGGTTTCCAACTAAATTCTAGGGGCTGCATCGGCACTTAGGCTAATGCCGCCAACAACGCTTGAATACAATGAAGGCCACCGGCTCAGTTTTTGCGCCGGTGGCCTTTTTGCTTTTCAGGTGACTTAGCTCTTCCAGAAGGGCTTTTTGATTTCCTCAAATAGTTGGTCTTGTGTGAAACCTGCATCCGCCAGAACAGAACCAGGTTCTTCCAGCAGCTGCGTCTTGAGGATCTGTCTGTTGTGGTGGCGGACGATCCAGGCCTTGATTGTTCTCATTGGGGAGAGTTTCCACGTTTTTTCAGGTGTCGTATTTTCGTGACTAATTCTAACTATTCTGGATCGCGGAAACGGCAAGATGTCTGCGGTCCGATGGGTCTTTTCGCGGTGCGTTTGTCCCGTTGAAGTTGTTAAAAGATTTGATGACTGTTGCATTTCTATTCCTCGGATCGAGAAGATGACACGTTCTGACCTGATCTGAAAAACGAATATTCTTGTCCAATTGGTGAGATAAAGGAACGAATAGATGGCTCGGTTGCCACCTTTGACTGCTTTGCCGGCTTTTGAAGCTGTCGCACGTCTCGGATCAATGAAAGCCGCAGCTATGGAGCTTGGGCGAACGCATGGAGCAATCTCCAAGCAGGTTGCTCATCTCTCGGAAGACCTGGGCATTGCGCTTCTTGAAAAGACAGGGGTTGGGGTAACCTTGACCGCTGAGGGCCGGGAGTACGCCGAGGTTGTTCGTTCTGCCCTTGGTTCGATACGCGGTGCGAGTGCCCAACTCCGCAGGCAGGCTGACTCCACTGTCATTGAATTGGGAGTCAGTGCGACTTTCGCGCAGCGTTG
The DNA here is from genome assembly GCA_013373445.1 of Paracoccaceae bacterium. GTDB lineage: Bacteria > Pseudomonadota > Alphaproteobacteria > Rhizobiales > Stappiaceae > Roseibium. Next base: position 13,626 of record JABXHV010000092.1, read on the forward strand.
GCTGACGCCCCGGATGCCGAAGCTCTACAAAGACATGCCGGGGTTGGAGTTGCACTTCCGTATGACTGGCGCCCCGAAGCTTCAGGAGTCCGACGCGGATGTGGTGCTGACATTCGACCGATTGTTTTGGGAGTTTGCAGATGACGCGGACATCCACGTTCTGGGAGATGTGAGTTTCGGGCTTGTTCACGCACCCGGAATGAAACTGCATAAGGCTGAGGGAGGTTATCGATGTGATACGCGCTTCCTGCAACAGATCGCCGGACATACGTGGACCCGGTGGGAAACACTCAGCGGTGTCACGGTCTCAGCGCATCATGATGTCCCGCACCCTCATACATTCTTGGCGATAGAGGCTGCAAAAACCGGGTTGGGTGTCGCGCTTGTGGAGCGCCGGTTAGTGGCCGATGACCTTGTCGAGGGCAGGCTTGTTGCGCCTTTTGGCTTCGTGGAAGTGCCTGGTGGTTTCGGCGCTATTGTGAATCCTCGCTCCAGATCACGTTCAGTCGTCATGCAGTTTCTGGAATGGCTGGAAGGCGAATTGGGGTGAGGCACCGTTGCTCCAAAATTAATTGCGGGAGTAGTCGCTTGTCGGGTCTTGTATCGCTCTTGTTTTTGATATAAACATATCTTTATATCAATATTCAAACGAGCAATTGATCCATGACTGAGCAGACCGCTCTCTCCATCGATGCGACTTTGTCTACCCTGCGGGCCGTGGGGGAGGTGACGCGATTGCGCCTGATCGCATTGTTCGCAGAGGGCGAATTGACCGTGAAAGATGCGACGGCAATCCTCGGACAGAGCCAGCCGAGGATTTCACGTCATCTGAAACTCTTGGCAGAAGCAGGAATAATTCAGCGCTTCCCGGAAGGCGCTTGGGTTTACTATCGACTGGTCGATGGCGCGATTGGTGATTTTACGCGTGATCTGGTGGCGCGGATTTCCAAGGATGATCCTGTCCTGTTGGCGGACCACGAACGTTTGGAAACATTGCGCCGTGCCAAGGCGGAACAAGCTGCGGCGTATTTTGCAGCCAAAGCTGAGACCTGGGATACAGAGCGATCACTACACGCGGACGATAGTGAAGTCGAAACGCTTATCCTGGATGCTCTTGGCAATCGTCCTTTTCAGACCGTTCTTGATCTTGGAACGGGTACGGGGCGTTTGCTGGAGCTGTTGTCGCCGCGGTTCATTTCGGGCCTTGGTGTCGATGCCTCGCATGACATGTTGACTGTTGCGCGTGCCAATCTGGCAAAAGCCGGAGTGAGCAATGCGCAGGTTCGTCAGGGCGATATTTATGCGCTGAACGTACCGCCGCGATCCTTTGACGTGGTGACTGTTCATCAGGTTCTTCACTTTCTGGATGATCCGGCCCGTGCACTTGCGGAGGCAGCTCGCGCGCTCCGCCCTGGCGGCCGCCTACTGATTATCGACTTCGCACCGCATGAACTTGAGTTCTTGCGTGAAACCCATGCTCACCGCCGTCTTGGTTTCGGGCATGAGCAAATGAAAAAATGGTTGGAAGCGCTCGACCTGGAAATGGTGAATGTCACGGACATAACGCCAAGCAAAAGCCAGGATAACAAATTGACTGTGACTTTGTGGCTGGCGCAGGATCCGCGCGTCATAACGGATCTTCCGGCCACAGAGTCTCTTACGGAGGTTGCCTAAGAATGACTGAGACCCAAGCTTCGCGATTATCGCGTAAAAAGTCAGGTCCCAATATCCAAGTGTCTTTTGAGTTCTTCCCGCCAAAGAGTGAGAAAATGGCGGAGACACTGTGGCAGACGGTTGAACGGCTGGCACCAATTGCGCCCTCCTTTGTGTCTGTAACTTATGGCGCAGGTGGCTCTACCCGTGAGCGGACACACAAGACGGTTGAGCGGATCTTGAAGGAAACCAAGCTGCGGCCAGCAGCTCATTTGACCTGTGTCGGATCTCCGCGCGACGAGATCGACCAGATCGTGAAGGATTACTGGGAACTGGGTGTGCGGCATCTGGTGGCGCTTCGAGGCGACCCGCTGGAAGGTATTGGAAAACCATATGTTCCGCACGAAAAGGGCTACGCATATGCAGCGGACCTTGTGGCGGGTATCAAGAAAATCGCCGATTTCGATATTTCGATTTCCGGCTATCCCGAGCGGCATCCGGAAAGCGCCGGCTGGGATATGGAAATTGAGAACCTGAAGCGCAAAGTGGATGCTGGTGCGAGCAGGATCATCACCCAGTACTTCTTCGACAATGACCTGTTTGATGATTACCGCGACCGGTTGGTGGGCGCAGGGATCAATATTCCAGTCGTGCCTGGCATTCTGCCGATCCAGAATTTTCAGCAGACCAAAGGCTTTTCAGCGAGCTGTGGTACGTCCATTCCGGAGTGGCTTGAACGACGGTTTGCAGGCTTGGATGACGATACGGAAACTCGTAAGCTTGTTGGTGCAGCAGTTGCCTACGAGCAGGTCATGGACTTGGTTGATCGCGGGATCACAGACTTCCACTTTTACACCATGAACCGCGCTGAGTTGACCTATGCGCTGTGCCATATGCTTGGCATGAGCGGCGACCCATCTGATCAAAGAGCTGCCTGAGCCCGTTCGTGGCGCAGCATTGAAGAGACAAGCTAGTGAAAAAGTCAGACGTATTCGATTATCTGCATGAAGCAGCGGCGTCGCGCATCCTGATTCTGGACGGCGCGATGGGAACCGAGATCCAGCAGCTCGGTTTCAAGGAAGAAGACTACCGAGGCGAGCGTTTTGCAGATTGGCCTTCCGATGTGAAAGGCAACAATGACCTTTTGAGTCTGACGCAGCCCGACGCGATCCGGCAGATCCACCTCGACTACCTTAATGCCGGTGCTGATATTGTCGAAAGCAATACGTTTTCTTCAACCACCATTGCTCAGGCCGATTATGGAATGGAGAGCCTGGCGTATGAACTGAACGAGGCCAGTGCGCGTCTGGCCCGTGAAGCCTGCGATCAGGTCATGGCAAAAGACCCTTCACGCAAGCGGTTTGTCGCCGGTGGTTTGGGGCCAACCAACAGAACCGCATCGATCTCGCCTGACGTGAACAATCCGGGCTATCGCGCTGTCTCTTTTGATGATCTGCGTATTGCCTACGCCGAAGCGACCCGTGGCCTGATTGCTGGCGGTGCCGATATTCTGCTCGTCGAGACAGTTTTCGATACATTGAATGCCAAGGCGGCACTGTTTGCGATCGATGAGGTTTTTGAGGAAGTCGGCTTCAAGTTGCCTGTCATGGTGTCGGGGACGATTACTGATCTGTCCGGTCGCACCTTGTCCGGCCAAACGCCGGAAGCCTTCTGGAATTCGGTGAACCATTCCGAGCCGTTCACCATTGGACTGAACTGTGCGCTGGGCGCCAAGGAAATGCGTGCGCATATTGCCGAGCTTTCACGCGTTTCCGATACGCTTGTTTGCGCATATCCGAATGCCGGGTTGCCCAATGAATTTGGCGAGTATGACGAGAGCCCGGAATATATGGCGAGTCTGGTCAAGGGCTTTGCCGAAGAAGGCCTCGTGAACGTCCTGGGTGGTTGCTGCGGTTCAACGCCGGCCCATATCAAGGCAATTGCTGAAGCCGTCGCAGATATTCCTCCGCGCAAGATCCCTGATGTTCCGCGTTTCATGCGTCTGTCTGGCCTGGAACCATTTGTCCTGACGCCGGAAGTAAACTTCGTGAATGTCGGCGAACGTACCAATGTGACTGGATCTGCCCGTTTCAGAAAACTGGTCAAGGAAGGCGACTACGCAACCGCGCTTGATGTTGCCCGTAGCCAGGTGGAAAACGGTGCGCAGATCATCGACATCAATATGGATGAAGGTCTTCTGGATTCAGAAGAAGCCATGGTGACCTTTTTGAACCTTGTTGCGGCAGAGCCGGATATCTCTCGCGTCCCGATCATGATCGACAGTTCGAAGTGGACCGTCATCGAAGCTGGTTTGAAGTGCATTCAGGGCAAGGGTATTGTCAATTCAATCTCTCTCAAGGAGGGAGAAGAGCAATTCCTGCATCAGGCCAAATTGCTGAGGCGATACGGCGCAGCTGTTGTCGTGATGGCCTTCGACGAAACTGGTCAGGCAGATACATTCGAGCGCAAGACAACGATTTGTGAGCGGTCTTACAAGATTTTGACCGAGAAGGCGGGCATCCCGCCGGAAGACATCATTTTTGATCCGAACATCTTTGCTGTTGCGACCGGTATCGAGGAGCACAACAACTACGGCGTGGACTTCCTTGAGGCGACTGGCTGGATACGTGAAAATCTGCCGCATGCCCATATTTCCGGTGGCGTGTCGAACCTTTCGTTCTCCTTCCGGGGCAACGAAGCGGTTCGTGAAGCAATGCATTCGGTGTTTCTCTACCATGCAATTGCCAAGGGCATGGACATGGGCATCGTAAATGCCGGTCAGCTCGCCGTTTACGACAAGTTGGAACCTGAACTGCGCCGTCTTTGTGAAGATGTGGTCCTGAATCGTACTCCTGAAGCGACAGATCAGATGCTGGAAGCGTCTGAACGCTGGAAGGGAGAAGGCGGTCAGAAACGCGAAGCTGATCTGACCTGGCGGACGTGGGATGTTGCCAAGCGGCTGGAACATGCACTGGTCAACGGCATCACCGAATTTGTCGAAGATGATACCGAGGAAGCCAGACAGTCGTTCGATCGGCCATTGCACGTGATCGAAGGTCCGCTGATGGACGGCATGAATGTTGTCGGTGATCTGTTTGGTTCAGGGCAGATGTTCCTGCCACAGGTCGTTAAATCTGCACGTGTGATGAAAAAGGCCGTCGCCTACCTGATGCCATTCATGGAAAAGGAAAAGGAAGAGCTTGGACAGACCGGACAGTCTACAGCCGGTAAAATCCTGATGGCGACTGTTAAAGGTGATGTCCATGACATCGGTAAGAACATCGTGGGCGTTGTGCTTCAGTGTAACAACTTCGAGGTTATTGATCTTGGTGTGATGGTGCCTGCTGCCAAAATCCTGGAAACCGCACGCGAAGAGAAAGTCGATATTATCGGCTTGTCCGGATTGATCACTCCATCGCTGGATGAAATGTGCCATGTGGCTGCAGAGATGGAACGCGAAGGCTTGGATATTCCGTTGTTGATCGGCGGAGCAACAACCAGTCGAATTCATACCGCGGTGAAGATCCATCCGAACTACGAGAGCGGTCAGGCAATCTATGTAACGGATGCGGGGCGCGCCGTTGGAGTGGCTTCGCGTTTGATGAGTGAAGGTCAGCGCGAGCCTTACTATGCTGAAGTGCGCGACGAATACGTCAAGATTGCCGATGACCATGCCAAGAGTGGACGAACCGGCCAGCGCGTCAAGATTGCAGATGCACGTGCCAACGCGTTCCCGATTTCCTTCGACAACTATGTGCCGAAGAAACCTGACTTCTTTGGCACGAAGACCTTTGATGAATTCCCATTGGAAGAGTTGGTTCCTGTCATCGACTGGACGCCATTCTTTTCGACCTGGGAGATCAAGGGGCGGTATCCGGCGGTCCTGACCGACAATCGCTATGGTCCGGCCGCAACTGCGCTTTTTGACGATGCGCGTCGCATGCTTGATGAGATTGTTGAGAAGAAGCTTCTCACAGCGCGCGGTGTGGTTGGTTTCTGGCCAGCGGCAGCGCGCGGCGATGATATCGTTCTTTATACGGATGACGACCGCAAGTCAGAACTCGCCACTCTGCACACACTGCGGCAGCAGATGGTGCGCAAGGCTGGTGCCCGTTCCAATGTGGCAATGAGTGACTTTGTTGCACCGCAAGGCTCTGACATTTCGGATTATGTTGGTGGCTTTGCAGTGACCGCTGGCCATGGTGAGGAGGAGCTGGCGGCGCGTTATGCCAAGGCCAACGACGACTACAACAAGATCCTGAGCCAGGCGCTTGCGGACCGGCTTGCAGAAGCCTTTGCGGAAAAGCTGCACCAGATCGTGCGCAAGGAGCTATGGGGCTATGCTTCCGGTGAAACGTTGAGCAATGAAGAACTCATTGGGGAACAGTATCAGGGTATCCGTCCTGCTCCTGGATATCCAGCACAGCCAGACCATACTGAGAAACGAACGTTGTTCGATCTGCTGGGCGCAGAAAAGTCAACGGGCATCACGTTGACTGAAAGCTTTGCAATGTGGCCAGGGTCGGCTGTATCCGGTCTCTATTTTGCTCATCCCGATAGCCATTACTTCGGTGTTGGGAAGATCGAACGGGACCAGGTTGAAGACTACGCTGTGCGCAAAGGCTGGGACATCGACTATGCGGAGCGCTGGCTTGCGCCAATCCTGAACTACGACCCAAAACGCCTGTAAGGCTTGTAAAAAAAACGATAAATGGCCGGGCTAGATGCCCGGCCATTTCTGTTTGCTTGGGGAAAGTCATGTTCCGGACATGCCGATGAAAGCAAAACCCGTATCGCTGTTTTCGCCTTCGTCATCCAGTGTGATCACTGTCGCGCTGTCTTTTGAGACCTGACTGAAGACAAGTCCTCCCTGATTGGCCGGGTTGGCATTCACGCCGCAGAGCGACCCGGTCAGAGCCGGGATGGTTGTCAGTGGGGGTGAAAAGGTGAGGAGGTAAGTTCCAGACGATTGTTTCACAGATGTGAACTTTGTCGATCCCGCTGCAAGGACGTTGCCGTCGGAATCCAAGGTACCCCAAAGGTCAGTTGGCATGGTTCGCTCCAAATTGTCGTGTGCATGCAAAGTGACGTTATGAGGCTGGTTTTGTGAATACACTGTTCAGTGTAATTGGTATGGACTCTTCGCACTTGCGAGATTATCTCCCAGTCAACAGGAATTAGATTTGATTTGGAGTTTGGCCATGTCTGGCAATGTAAACACTGTGCTGAGAATTGATGCTTCTGCACGTATGGAAGGTTCTGCAACCCGCGAAATCGCAGATGTTGTTGTAAAAGGTCTGACGGCTGATGCAGCTGCTGCAAAGGTCATTACCCGTGACGTTTCGACTGGCTTGCCGTTCCTTGATGAGCACTGGGTTGGGGCGAACTTTACACCAGCTGAAGCACGTTCCGATGAGCAGAAGGCTGCTCTTGAGTTGTCTGACAGCCTGATCAGCGAATTGCGCGAAGCGGATGCGATTGTGATTGGCGTTCCAGTCTATAACTTCGGCGTTCCTGCTGCTCTCAAGGCCTGGGTTGATCTGGTTGCACGTGCCGGTGAAACGTTCCGTTACACGGAAAATGGTCCTGTTGGTCTGCTTGAAGGCAAAAAGGCCTATTTGGTTGTTGGCTCTGGTGGCACACCTGCTGGTTCTGATTGGGATTATGCATCCACATACATGAAGCATGTGCTTGGTTTCCTCGGTGTGTCCGATGTAACCGTATTTGCAGCTGACCAGGCAGCGGTACTTGGTGAAGAATCGACCCAGAAGGCTCTCACGGCCGTACGTGAAGCCTTTAGCTTGGCTGCTTAACAAGCCGGGTCGGGTCTGCGCAGCCTCACCCCTCCCATCGACTGGCGCGCAGACCACCACAAAAGCAAACCGCGCAGGAGCTTCCGGCCCTTGCGCGGTTTGCTTGTTTATACAATTTGGAAAAGTAGCTCTCTTCACTTCTCTTCGAAGTGTTTTATCTGCGTATTCTAAGGTCGCAGAACCTCCAGTCGCTCTTTTCTCGCTAGGCCTAGAACGCGCCCAAAACAACGGCTGCGAGAAAGCCAAAGGCTACAAAAAAGGCGAACAAATTCAGATTACGAGTAAGACCCATATCGGTTCCTCCGCATTTTATTCCGTCGGCTTAGTTTAGTTCAGTTGCCGGGGCTTGCGAAGAAAATTCGTTGCTGCAACGCAATGAGTTAGAGTTCATTTTTCTCAAATTTGGCCCGAAAGCCTTTAAAACTAAGCGTTAGTTGGTTTTTTCCTCCTCAAGTCTCCTGTGCATAATATTAACCTTCTAAAGCCTGGTTATGAGCGCCGATTGGCGGTTTAACACTAGGGAACTGCTCGAAATTTGCGGATAAATAAAGTTTCCGAAGTTTTGCAATTGTTAATTTTTAGGATGCTATCGTGCGCACAGTCGTAGGGGTGATGATCCGGAACTGACGCGTATTTTTGTCGCAGGGGGACCCAATGCTCAGCATCAGCAAGTTTTCAGAGCTTGCCAAAGACGTAAGCCTTACTGGGCGCCGTAACCTGGTTACGGCGTTGTGCGACCTGTTCGTGTCTTCGGACCCCGATCAGGGAGAGCAGGTGAGTGTCATGTTTGGTGAGATCGTGATGCATGTGCTCGACGATCTGGAAGAAGAGACCAGGATGATTCTGGCTCAGCGTGTTGGCGTTCACAGGGCTGCGCCGCATGAGCTTGTCGTCGATCTTGCCAAAGATGACATTTCGGTCGCCCAACCGGTCCTGTCACAATCGGATGTCTTAACTTCTGAGGATCTGGTTGAAATTGCCGGGCAGGGTTCAATGGATCATCTGCTTGCGATTGCCGAGCGAGATCACATTGATGAAAGCGTTAGTGAGGTTCTTGTTGAACGCGGAAATGACAGCGTTCTTGTTGCTGTCGCCGGCAACGAAGGCGCGAAGATGGCTGCGCAGACTTTCGATCAGTTGGTCGACAAGGCGCGGGCCAGTGAAGATATTCAGGCAGCCCTGATCCACCGCAAGGACATTCCACAAAGTGCCGCCGAAACGCTTGTCAGCTTCCTGGCTGACGAACTGCGTAAGCGGGTTGCCGAACTTGATGTTGATAGTTCTCTTGTCTCCATGCTCTCGGAACGCGGCGTGTCAGAAGTTGCTGCGCGCGTCGGGCGCGTCAGCAGCAGTCGTGAAGAGCTTTTGAACCTTGTTGAAGCTGCGGAACAGGGAAAAGGTTCAATTGAAAATGTGATTCGTGAATTGGTGCGGGCTGATAAGCCGGCGGAGATCGCGATCACCTTGGCGAAGGTCAATGGTCTGCCATCTGCCGCGGTTGCCAAGTTGCTTTATGGAAAGTCCGACAAACCAGCAGTGATCCTTTGCAAGGCCTGTGAGCTGCCCAAGGATGTTTTCATGCAGATCATGACGCTGCGTGCAAAACGCGTCCAGATGAGCGGTGAAGATCTGCGCAATTCACTCGCTCGGTATCAGGCTTTTTCTCATGCTTCGGCGATCAAGATGCTCGAGGCAATGCGGCCCCAAACCGGATAGGGTAAGTGCGCGAAAGCATTTGAGTTGGTGCAACGGCACCGGCTCGGGCTGCTGTTCTCCTCTTCTACATTCCGGCGTCGGGATCTCGACACTTTTCTGCGCTACCATTGGTGTGGAATCGAAAAGAGGATCTCGTGGATGCGGCCTATCATTACAAAGTGTCTTATTCGCTCACTCTGTTTTGCCTTGGTGCTGTCGATGATGACCGTCGAAGCATTTTTTCCTGTTGTTGCAGCGGCGGCGCAAAAGCATGCCACCTTGGACGCGCCGATGCCCTTTGCTCATCCTCTAAGAAGGTCTGAGCAGCCCGTCGGGCCACGTTCGAAGCCCGATGACATCATGCGCGATGTGGAACAGACACTCGAAGAAGATGTAGTTATCCCCGGCGATCCAACTCAGTGCATTTCCGACATCGCTGTGATTGAAGGATTGCCTGATCCGTTGGTTGGTGAGAACGGGTGCGGCGTTGACCAACCCGTCGTGCTGAAAGGCCTTGCTCAAAACCCGGAAATGTCGATCCGGCCCAACCCAACACTACGCTGTGATTTTGCAAAGTCTGTTGCGATGTGGCTTCAAGAGGATGTGCAGCCGATTGCCCGCAAGATCTTTGACGAGGAACTTTCAGAAGTTGTCGGTGGGCCGGGCTACCAATGTCGTCGACGGAACAATTCCAAGACAGGCAAATTGTCGGAACATGCGCGGGGTAAGGCGATGGATATTTCAGCCTTCAGGTTTGCATCGGGCAGGAGAGTTTCCGTCGAGGGCGATTGGGCCGTTGAGGGCGTTGGTGACGCGAGGCCGTCGCAGTTTCTAAGAGCAGTTCACAAATCTGCCTGCGAACGTTTTTCTACGGTTCTCGGCCCCGAGGCTGATGTGCATCACCGGTCCCACTTCCACATTGACATTGGTTGCCACGGCAAGACCTGTACCTATCTGATTTGCCAATAGCGAAAGGCGCGGCCAGCGGCCACGCCTTTTGGTGTTTTCGTTACAAAAGCTGTTACTGACAGAACTTAACTGCGCCCTGGTAGGTGGTGTAGGTGCCTGTCTGTGGGTTGAACGACCGATACTTCGCTGAGCAGTGACGGTACCAAGCTGGGCTCCAAGGCTGAAAACCAAGCTGGGCTGTATGACGGCGATTGTTGTAGTGGCCGTACTGAGGGTGCCTAGGTGCTGGCGGTGTGTAAACCGGTGCCGGACGGCGTGACTGGTTTGTTGCGCCGACGATGATTGCACCTGCTGCAAGACCAATGATACCGGCTGCCAAAGCTGCGCCGACGTTGTCGTTCTTGCGATGGCGACCTGCGCCATGGTGATGGCCTCCATTATGGTAGCCGTGGTGGTGGCGAGGTCCTGCCTCTGCTGCAGTCGCGGCCTGGATGAAGAATGCCCCGGTCAGGGCGATAGCAATGATACGCTTAAAGTTTGTCATGACGTTCCTCGTAGGTTTCTACGGTTGATCTTCGCCGCGTTTGTTCGGCTGCAGTTGATGATCTGGTTATGACAATGTTTGGCTGAACTCGTTCTGATGCCTGCGTTCAGAAATTGTTCATGTTTAGAAAATTGTTTATTTGCAAAGGTTTAATCGACGATTTTTTTGAAAATTTCACCGGAATATATAAGGTGAGAATTATATTCATGTATTCTGGAGAGGGTTATACCTTCTGAAAATGGGAGTTTGATGTGAGCAAAGACAAGAAAGATGTAACGCTGTCACCGAGTGATGACGCGCGGCGTCTGGGCAAGACTCTTATCAGGACTGCCCGGTTTGCTTCGCTCGCAACGTTTGATGCGGAGACCGGATCTCCACTGGCGAGTCGAGTGCTTTTGGCGAATGACATGGACGGCACGCCCATTATCCTGATTTCCAGTCTGGCGGCTCACACATCTGCGTTGGAAACCGATCCGCAGTGCTGCTTGCTTGTCGGGGAGCCAGGCAAAGGAGATCCGTTGGCGCATCCTCGCGTGAGCGTGTTCTGTAAAGCTGCCCGAGTAGAGAGTGATGCGCCAGAGTTGGAACGACTTCGCCGACGTTTTCTTTCACGTCACCCCAAGGCAAAGCTCTATGTCGATTTCCCCGATTTTGCTTTTTACCGTCTTGTTCCTCAACGCGCCGATCTTAACGGTGGTTTCGGAAAGGCGTATGCGCTTGAGCGTGACGACTTCATATTGAGCGAAGATCAGTGGCAAGCGCTTGCTGAATGGGAGGACAGTGCCGTGACTCATATGAATGACGATCATGCAGACGCAGTTGCCCTTTATGCAGAAGAGCTTTTGGGGCAGGGCAAAGCGAGTTGGAAGCTTGCAACGCTGGATCCGGAAGGTATCGATCTTGTGGCAGGAGATCTGATCGCACGTTACTGGTTTGATGCACCGATAGTGCGCGGGGATGCGTTCCAGTCCAAACTGGTGGAATTGGCCAAGAGGGCTCGAGGTAGCCAATAAAGGTGCTTCATGCTTTGCAGTGAGATAAAAAAGAGGCGAGATGCTTGGCATCTCGCCTCTAGTGCTTGGTAGACATGAAGTTCAGTGCTGTCTAAGCGGCGCGGATATTAACGAGGAATTCTGCCAAACGCGTTTGCAGGGAATTGCTTTGTTCCGACAGGCTGTTGACTGTCGCACGCAGCTCTTCGGCCGACGCGCTGGAGGTTGTTGCCCCCATGCTTACGTCTTTGATGCTGTGAGAAATCTCTGTACTGCCGGTCGAGACTTCATTGATGTTGCGCGAAATTTCCTGGGCAACTGCAGTCTGTTCCTCCACTGCTGCTGCGATGGCGGCAATTTGATCATTCATGGTTGAGATCGCTTCGGCGACATCGATGATGACGCCTTTGGTCTCATTGGAGCCAGCCTGCAGCTCTTCGACTTGCGTGCGGATATCGTTGGTTGCCTTGGCTGTCTGGGTCGCCAGTTCCTTGACTTCTGAGGCTACGACCGCGAAGCCTTTGCCAGCCTCACCTGCACGGGCTGCCTCAATCGTTGCATTCAAGGCCAGCAGGTTGGTTTGTTCGGCGATGTCATTGATCAAGCCAACAACTTCATCGATCTTTTGCGCGGCTGAGGACAGGCCCTCAACGGTCTTGCTGGATGCATTGGCGCGCTCTGTCGTGCTGCTGACCGTGGACATCGCATGGCTGATCTGTCTGCTGATTTCCTGAATGGAGCTGTTGAGTTCTTCTGCCGCGCTTGCGACGGACTGGACATTGGCGGATGACTGCTCTGCAGCTGATGCGACGGTGGTGGCGCGATCAGACGCCTGCACAGCATTTTCAGCGATTGAGCTTGCGGTTTGTTCCAGATCGTCGACGCTGCCAGCCAGGCTGTCGGAGACGCCTTTTACAGTGGCTTCGAGGTTGTCAGCAAGGCGCAGAGTTGCCTCACGTTTTTCCGCGACAACGCGTTTTTCTTCTTCCAGGGCCTCTTCTCTGAGACGTTTGATTTCGATTGTCTTTTCGCGGAACGTCTCGAAGGCGACGGCAAGTTGGCCGATTTCGTCGTGGCTTTTTACGGTGAGCTCTGCGTCTGTGTCATCTTTTGCAAGCAGTTGCAGCGCGTGAGTGACCTGCCGCAAAGGTCTGCAAATCTGAGTCTGAGACAGGAAGATCGAGACTGCAATGCCTATCAACATGGACACAACTGACACAATCGACATTTGCCAGATTGCGGCATGCTCATGTTCTTCTGCGGTTTTGGCGGCGTTTAAGGTGAACTGGCCCAGCTCGTCTCGTAGGCTCGCCAATTCTTTGTCGAGTTTTTCTTTCTCAACTTCGATGACATCTGCGAGCTCTTGGGCCGCGATGATATCACCTGAATTGATAAGGCCGATTACTTCAATAACGTGACGATCAAAGGCAAGGTGTTCTTCTTCGATGATCGCCAATTTTTCCTGAACATGCTGAAACTCTTCCAGTTCATGCTCATTGATTGCAACTGAGACCAAGCGATCAACAAATGCTTTTGCTTCGTGGATCTCTGTTTCGACGCGTTTGGCGAGGCCCTCGAACTCTTCCTCGACCGCATGCAGCTGATCGGTTGTTGCTCCTGCCTCAACGTTGCCATAGCGGAGCATTTTTTCGAGCAGAATGGCCTGCTCCAGCTGGTGCTCCGTTACTTTGCTGACTGCTTCGGTGAGGGGAATGTCACGCTCGGCAATAGAGACGAGTTCCACACCGATCTTGTTCATCTGGAACATACTAATGAACAAAACCAGAAGCGTCGCGATGCTAAGCAGTGCAACGAGGCCAAAAACCTTGGTCGATATGGAGTTGATTGTGAAGAAACCGCTGCTCGAGTTTGTCATTGTCGCCACAAATCTCTGGTTGTGAATCAAGTGCTGGGACCCGGATTCGAGTGCCGGAAGAATAGACTGCAACTATAAGGTGGTTTAAATCATTGACGTTAGGTTAAATACTTCGTGAGTATTGTAGATTTTTGCTTAATAGTTAAAGTGATGAAATAAAAAATAGGCAATTTTTGTCAGGTAAGTTTTTGAAAACGTGAAGGTATTTGCCATTAACAGCTTTATGTGCGACCTGCGCAGATAGCTGGGATGTATTTGCGTGTAAATACTTATAGTTGTAAAATGTGGTGTACTTGGTTGTGTGTCGCCATCTGCAAACGCAAAAAGCCGGAGAGATTGCTCTCTCCGGCCTTTGCTCAATCGGCGACAGTTTTAAGCTCAGGCTTTGCCCCAGCCACCTGATGTCGGAGTGATAACTGTTACAGCTTCACCCGCTTCGAGGATGGTTTGGTCGCAGCCCTCCAGAACTTCTACCTTTCCGTCTTGGCGGCGGACTTCAGTGCGTCCGAGTTCTCCGTCCTCGCCACCTTGCATGCCCTTTGGTGCCAGCGTGCGGTGGGAAGCGAGGATTGCGCAGTCCATCTTTTCCAGGAAGCGCAGCGTGCGCTTTGTGCCATCACCTGCGGTCCATTGCCCCTTGCCGCCGGAGCCCTTGCGGATATGGAAGTCCTCGAGCAAGACAGGGAAGCGGAACTCCAGGACTTCCGGGTCTGTCAGACGGGAGTTGGTCATATGAACATGCACGCCATCAGTTCCGTTGAAGCCTGGACCTGCGGGAGAGCCCGAACAGATGGTTTCGTAGTACTGGTAGGTGTCATTGCCAAATGTGAGGTTGTTCATTGTACCCTGCGAGTTTGCCATTGCTCCCAGAGCTGCAAACAGCGCGTTGGTGACATGTTGTGATGTCTCCACGTTGCCTGCAACAACAGCCGCCGGGTAGGACGGCCGCAACATGCATTCTTCGGGCAGGACGATGTTGATTGGCTTCAGGCAGCCTGCGTTCATCGGAATGTCGCCTTCGACCATGACCCGGAAGCAGTACAGTACCGCTGCGCGTGTGACAGGCTCGGGAGCGTTGAAGTTGTTGGGCTTCACCGCCGAGGTTCCGGTGAAATCAACCGTAGCCTCACGGCTTTCCTTGTCGACCGTGATCTTTACCTTGATCACAGAGCCCTGATCCGTTGGATATTCATACTCGCTGTCGGTCAGGGCGGAGATCACGCGGCGCACGCTTTCTTCGGCATTGTCCTGTACATGACCCATGTAGGCCTGCACGACATCGAGGCCAAAGTGGGCGACCATCTTGCGCAGTTCCTGGATACCCTTTTCATTTGCAGCAACCTGAGCCGACAGGTCAGCCACGTTCTGGTGCGGGTTGCGGGCCGGATACTTGTGATCTGTCAGGAGATCAACGAGTTCCTTTTCGCGGAAGTGGCCTTGATCGACGATCTTGAAATTGTCGAAAAGAACGCCTTCTTCATCCACCGTCGTTGCGCGCGGCGTCATCGAGCCGGGTGCTGATCCGCCCACGTCCGCATGGTGGCCGCGTGAGGCTGACCAGAAGAGGATCTCTTTGCCTTCATCGTCAAAGAGTGGCGAAACAACCGTGATGTCAGGCAAGTGTGTGCCACCGTTGTAAGGGGCGTTCAGTGCGAAGACATCACCTGGCTTGATTTTGCCCTTGTTGAGCTTGATGACTGTTTCCACAGAGCGGTCCATGGAGCCAAGATGCACCGGCATGTGGGGTGCATTGGCGACAAGAGCGCCATCTGCGTCAAAGACGGCGCAGGAAAAGTCTAGCCGCTCCTTGATGTTGACTGAGTAGGCGGTGTTCTGGAGCGTGACGCCCATCTGTTCGGCAATTGACATGAAGAGGTTGTTGAAGACCTCAAGCATGACAGGATCAGCGTGTGTTCCAATGGCGTCAGCGCGTTTCAGGGGAACGATGCGGCGAAGGATGACATGATCCTTCGAGTTGATCTCTGCCTGCCAACCATCTTCAACGGCGATGGTGGCATGCGGTTCCATGATCAGGGCAGGGCCCATCACTTTCGCGCCGGGCTTCAAGCCATCGCGCTTGAAAATACCAGCCTTATGCCAATCTCCCTCGAAGTAGAACTTCGTGTTTTGGGTTGCATCAGCTTCGTCGGAAGAGAGCGGGAAGTCGGGTTCGGCAAGACCTGCTCCGCCGCCAAAGGTTTCGACTTCGAGCGCTTCAACCACCACAGGTTTTTCCGAATAGGCAAAGCCGAACTGCTTCTTGTGGGCTTCTTCGAAGGCTGCGCGCATTTCGTCTGCACCGTCCAGAGCAACCGGTAACGGTGTGTCGGTGCCGTCATAGCGCAGATGCGCGATGGCGCGGGTTTCACGGTCTTCGCTGGTGATGCCTTGGTCGACAAGTTCCTGCTCTGTCATCTTTGCAAGATCGTCACGCAGAGTTTCGAGTTCGGTCAGGAGGTCACTGGTCAGTGTCTTGACGACGGACTGCTGGCGGTTGGCGCGGATATCTGCCAATCCCATGCCGTAGGCGGAAAGAATGCCCGAGAATGGGTGCAGGATCACTGTTTTCATACCAAGGCTATCTGCGACACGACAGCCGGTCTGCCCGCCGGCACCGCCGAAGCAGGTGAGAGCATAATCTGTCACGTCGTAGCCGCGCTGGACCGAAATTTTCTTGATGGCGTTTGCCATGTTCTCGACAGCGATCTTGAGGAAGCCGTCTGCGACCTCTTCGGCAGAACGGCCGTCGCCGATCTGGGCAGCCATTTCAGCGAACTTGGTTTTGACAGCCTCTGCATCAAGGGGTTCGTTGCGGTTGGGTCCGAAAATCTTAGGGAAGAATTCTGGCGCAAGCTTGCCGGTCATCAAGTTGGCATCGGTGACGGTCAGCGGACCACCCCGGCGATAACACGCCGGGCCAGGGTTCGCGCCAGCTGAATCAGGGCCAACCTGGAAACGTCCATCCTTATAGTGGAGGATTGATCCGCCACCGGCAGCAACCGTGTGGATCATCATCATCGGTGCGCGCATGCGCACGCCGGCAACTTCGGTTTCAAAGGCACGCTCATAGTCGCCGTCGTAGTGACAGACGTCGGTTGATGTTCCACCCATGTCAAAGCCGATGATCTTGTCAAAACCGGCCATGCGTGAGGTTTCAACCGCGCCGACCACTCCGCCAGCCGGGCCAGACAAGATGGCGTCCTTGCCCTGGAATAGTTCTGCCGCAGTCAGACCACCCGATGACTGCATGAACATCAGCTTAGGGCCTTCGCCGAGTTCTTCTTGTACCTGATTGACATAGCGACGAAGGATTGGAGACAGATAAGCATCAACGATGGTTGTGTCGCCTCGGCCGACGAGCTTCATCAACGGTGACACTTCGTGCGAAACGGAGATCTGCGGGAAACCGATTTCACGGGCAATCGCGGAGAGCTTCACCTCATGCTCGGGGAAGGCGTAGGCATGCATCAGTACGATTGCGATTGAGCGAAGGCCATCATCATAGGCGGCCTGCATGAGCTTGCGGGCCGCCGCTTCGTCGAGTGGTTTTTCAAGGGTGCCATCAGCGCGGACGCGCTCATCGATCTCGTAAACCTTCTCATAAAGAAGTTCGGGCTTGATGATTTCTTTGGCAAAAATGTCAGGACGCGCCTGATAACCGATTTCCAGCGCGTCGCGAAAACCGTTTGTAATAAACAGGCCGGTGCGCTCGCCCTTGCGTTCAAGCAAGGCATTGGTCGCAACCGTTGTCCCCATTTTCACGGTGGAGATTTGCTCGGCGGGGATCGGATCGCCGGACTTTAGGCCGAGAAGCTCGCGGATGCCCTGGATGGCAGCGTCACGATAGGCTTCGGGGTTTTCAGACAGCACCTTGTGTGGGTGAAGCGTTCCATCAGGGGCACGACCTACGATGTCGGTGAAGGTGCCGCCACGGTCGATCCAGAAATCCCACTTGGCTGTCATTTTGGTTACCTCTTTATCGGTGAATGCAGTGGAGCTTGCCGCTCCCTTCTTGAATGATGTGTCGACACTCTCAAAACGTCGATAAAATGTCAACATTATGCAAGGTGTTAATTTGGCCAGTTTATGGCTTGTTTAGTTTGCGTTTGTAGATTGTTTCTGACGTTTGTGAATGGCTACGGTTTAAAAATGTCATTCAAACAGGAGAAAGCTGAAGGTTTGACATCAGTAGCACGATCCCAACGGCGCACTCAGCCTTGGCTCTCCCATTTTATGATGAGTTCACTTGCGCGCCTTTTGTGGGGCGTGCTGCTTGTCATTTGTTTTTTGCGGATAGGGCTTGACCTCGCCAATCCCTATTTTGGGACGGGGAAACCATTCTTCACCGACTTTACTTCCTTCTGGACAGCTGCGCGATCTGCTCTGGCCGGAGACGTGGTGCTTCCTTATCAGCTTGATCTGTTCTTTGATGCTCAAGTCGAGCAATTCGGGCGCGGTAAAGCTGCTTTTTTCTATCCGCCGACGTGGCTGATGATGATGATGCCTTTTGGGCTGTTGCCGTATGAGGCTGCTGCAGTGGTGTTTGAGGGTATTACCCTTTTCGCGTGCGTCTTCGTGCTGGCGAAGCTTGCGCACTCAAGGTCAGTCGCTCTCGCGATGCTCGTGTTTCCCGGGCTGTTGTTTTGTATCCTGCATGGTCAAAACAGCATGCTCAATGTGGCACTGCTGGGCGGCATGTTGGTGCTGCTGGAGCAAAAGCGTCAGATACTGGCAGGTGTGGTGATCGGTTTGATGGCCTACAAGCCGCATCTTGGGGTGCTTGTTCCGATTGCATTCCTGGCTGCGGGACTGTGGCTCCCCTTCGTCATGGCTGCGGTGACTGCTGTTTCAGTTGCCTTGCTGTCTGTTCTAGTGCTCGGGTTTGATGCCTGGGTTGCCTTTTTGGAGCAGGCGCCGTTGGCGCAGGACTGGTTATTGCAGCAGCATATTCCGGTCAGCAAGTTTGCCTCTTTTTTTGCGCTTTTGATGTCTTTCAAGGTCCCGATCTGGATATGTGTCGGTGTTCAGATTGTGTTGTCGAGCGCGGCCATAGGCGCAGTTGCGTGGGCCTGGAGCCGGAAGGGCCTTGGAATTGCGATCAAGGGAGCGGTCCTTGTAAGCGCGGCCACGCTGATGACACCGTTTATTCTGGATTATGATTTGGCGCTGCTCGCGATCCCGCTCGTACTTTTGTACCGCTTGGGGCGCGAGGAGGGTTTTCTACCTTTGGAGCTGGAGGCCTGTGTGTTTGCTTCTGTTCTGATGCTTTACAGCCGGGGTTGGGGATATGGTGTTGACGTGACGCCAATTGCCTTTTCTTCGCTGCTGTTTTTCAGTCTTGCCATACGTCGAGCCGTGCAAATGAACTCGGAAGTTATCGGATCAGCAAAGGCAGCTCCTGGACATCTTTCCAGCTGATTTGACCAGTTGTGTCCTTGTAGAGCGTCGGGAAATGGCCCGGGACAATGATTTGTCCACGTTTCAGGACCTCCTGAATCGCAGTACTGCCGCGCTTTTGTGGATCAAACTCCATATCGGGAATACCTGAGAGTGCTTCTCTTGCAGTTTTGAGTGCGTCAGCTGCGAGCACAACGGAGCCTTCATTTGTTCTGAGTTCCAGTGAGACATGTCCAGGTGCGTGCCCGGGGGTCGGGAACATCGTGACACCTGGGAGAATTTCTTCTTCGCCGTCGATAAGTGTGACGGATCTTTCGGCCAGAATGGATGCAAGATAACCCGGTGTGACCTGGTCAGCCGGGAATGGAGCCTGAATATAGTTCCATTCGTCCTTGCTCATCATGATCGGGGCGTTCGGAAATAGATCCAGATTCAGAACGTGATCGAAGTGTCCATGCGAAAAGATGAGGAGATCAATATCATTCGGTTTCAAAGAGCGTTGTTCAAGAGCCTCAATGAGCAAGCGCCTTGTGGTGCCATGACCGCAGTCGAACAGCGCGCGTTTACCTGCGCTTTCAACAAGCACAATTGATGAAATACCGAAAAAGCCGCCTTCGAAAGCGACGCTTGAGCCCGGGACAAGGACATCATAGTTGGCAAACATGAATGAGAGCTCCAATTTTGGATGAAATAGAGGCTGCGAGTTAAACCTATTCTGGATGTTGGCATGGACGCTAGAGACAAAAAAACATCAATAACAATTTGTCGATAAATTGTTGATGTTTGCAAGGTTTGCGAGTACCGTGGTTTTATTGTTCTTCGGTCCTATCGGGCAGATGAATAAATCATGAGGACAAAGTCCCACTTCCAAGAGGTTTTTTGACATGCTGCATTCTCGTCGTTTTTCAGGTGCTGGCGTCCGTCTGGTCGCTGCCGCCGCTTTCGGTCTTGCTGGTATTACCGGCGCTCTTGCGGAAACCAAATGGGATATGCCGACCCCATATGGTGACGGTAATTTCCATACTCAGAACATTGCGAAATTCGCTGAAGACATCGCGGAAAAAACAGGTGGTTCGCTCACCTTGCAGGTCCACTCCGCTGGTTCGTTGTTCAAGCACCCTGAAATCAAGAATGCCGTGCGCAAGGGGCTGGCCCCGATCGGTGAGGTTCTGATTTCGCGTCTTTCTAACGAAGATCCGGTTTTTGGCGTCGACAGTATTCCATTTATGGCGAACTCCTATGAGTCTGCCTGGGAGCTTTACCAGGCGTCCAAGCCATTTCTTGAGAAGAAGCTCAGCGCGCAGGGCCTTCAGCTCCTGTATACCGTGCCATGGCCGCCACAGGGCATCTACACAAAGGACGCCATCGACACTATCGATGACATGAAAGGCATGAAGTTCCGTGCGTATAACGCCTCGACGGAACGCCTTGCGCAGCTTGCTGGCGCGGTTCCAACACAGGTTGAAGTGCCAGATCTGGCGACCGCGTTTTCCACCGGTCGTGTGGAAGGCATGATTACGTCACCTTCGACAGGTGCCAACTCCAAGGCCTGGGACTACCTGAACCACTACTACGACGCTCAGGCTTGGTTGCCAAAGAACATGGTTGTCGTGAACAAGAGCGCCTTTGATGCTCTTTTCGACGAAGAACAAGCTGCGGTTCTGGAAGCTGCTGCAAGCGCCGAAACCCGTGGTTGGGAAGCGTCAAAGGCAGAAACAGCTGAAAAGACCCAGGTTCTGAAGGACAACGGTATCGCTGTTGCAATGCCTTCAGAAGCCCTTCAAGCATCCTTGAAGGAAATCGGCGCGACCATGGTTGATGAATGGAAATCCGGTGCTGGCGAAGATGGTGCAGCCATCGTGGACGCCTTCAACAAATAAGCATCTTCTTTAGGCCGGTCTTTTGGGACCGGCCTTTTCCTTTTGGATCGCTTTGAGGGTTCCCAAAATGCGTGCTCTTCTCAACGGCCTCTATCGCCTTTCGGGCGCACTGGCAGCCGCGTGTCTCGCTATAATCGCCATTCTTGTGGTGACCCAAGTCGGGGGGCGTTTGGTTGATGGAACGCTGAAACTCTTCGGCTTGGAGCCATTCGGACTACTTGTTCCATCTCTTGCGGAAATCGCAGGGTTTCTGCTTGTTGGCGCATCTTTTTTGGCGCTCGCCCAGACTTTGCGTATGGGTGATCACATCCGCGTTTCCATGTTGTTGCAACATGTGCCAGCGCGGATCGCACAGGTCCTGGAGGTCTGGTCTTTGGCAGTCGCGACTTTCTTGGCCGGCTATTTCGTCTGGCACGTCGGCTGGATGGTCTATGACAGCTATTTGTACAATGAAGTTTCGTTTGGAATTATTCCCATCCCTTTGTTCATCCCTCAGAGCGTGATGACCTTCGGCATCGGCGTCTTTGCCGTCGCCCTTTTAGACGATTTGCTGGTCGCCATTCAGGGACGTCAGCCGAGCTACAATCTTGCTGAGCGTAACGACGCCCTCGAAGGAGTTGAGTGATGGATTTGTCGTTGATCGCATTCCTCCTCGGTCTGGGAATGCTTGCTGCATTGGCAACCGGTATCTGGGTGGGCGTCGCTCTGTTTTCTGTCGCTCTTGCCGCGATGATGATTCTGGTCTCCGCGCCGACGGGACCGGTGCTTGCAACAACTGTTTGGGGCGCTTCCAATTCCTGGGATCTCACCGCCCTGCCTATGTTCATCTGGATGGGCGAAATACTGTTCCGGTCGCGCTTGTCCGAAGACATGTTTGCAGGTCTATCTCCGTGGATGCGCAATCTTCCCGGGCGTCTGCTGCATGTGAACATACTGGGCTGCGGTATTTTTGCTGCTGTATCGGGTTCCTCTGCAGCGACGACTGCAACAATTGGTAAGATGTCTTTGCCTGAGCTCAAGCGTCGTGGCTATGATGAAGTCTTGGCAATTGGTACGTTGGCCGGGTCCGGCACGCTGGGCCTTTTGATCCCGCCCTCTATTATTCTAATTGTTTATGGTGCTGCGACCGAGCAATCGATTGCCCGTCTATTCATTGCGGGTGTTTTGCCCGGAGCCATGCTGTGCGCCCTGTTTATGGGGTACGTTGTCATCTGGTCGTTGATCAATCGGTCGAAGATGCCCGAGAAGGAACCTGAAGTTCCTCTCATTGAGCGCCTGAAGGCAACGCGCCGTCTGTTTCCCGTCATCGGACTGATCGCGGGTGTCATCGGATCGATTTACGCTGGACTGGCTGCTCCAACCGAGGCTGCTGCCATCGGTGTGGTGCTGGCACTCCTGTTGTCGTGGGCGTCCGGAACATTGAACCGTCAGAGTTTTACTGACGCACTTATGGGAGCTACGCGGACATCATGCATGATTGCCTTTATTCTCGCAGGCGCGGCGTTCCTGACCGTTTCCATGGGCTTTACTGGCATTCCGCGTGAGCTTGCAGCCTGGATCGGATCCTTGGGGCTGACACCCATGCAGCTCCTTGCTGCGCTGACGGTGTTTTTCGTAGTGCTCGGATGTTTCCTCGATGGGATTTCTGTCGTGGTTTTGACCACGTCGGTTATTTTGCCAATGGTGGAACAGGCAGGTCTCGATCTGATCTGGTTCGGTATTTATCTCGTTATTGTGGTCGAGATGAGCCAGATCACACCGCCGGTTGGCTTCAACCTTTTTGTCCTGCAGGGGATGACAGGCTACAATATTTTCAAGGTCGCGAAGATGGCGTTGCCATTCTTTTTGTTGATGATCCTGGCTGTTGTTCTGATCGTTGCCTTTCCCGGCTTGGCTCTTTGGTTGCCAGAGACCATGTTGTCCGGCTAGGAGATATCAGTGAAGGTAGCGGGAAGTCGCTGCCGCAACACGCAAGGGGAAGAGCATGAGCGAAGAGACCACCAAAACATCCGTTGGCGTTGGGCCTGTGGTTTCTGCTTCTCACCTTGCTTCTGGCGCAATGCCCGCGCTGTCCGAGATAGAGTTCGCTGTCAATATGATGGTCAACGCCTATCATCGCTGGATGGCGCGTTGCATGGCGGCGGCGGGATCTGAAGGCCTTAGCCCCCTGGATGTCCTGATCCTGCACTCGGTCAATCATCGAGGGCGGGCCAAAACTCTGTCCGACATTTGTCTGGTGTTGAACATCGAAGACACCCATACCGTGACCTATTCCTTGAAGAAGCTTGAGAAGTCGGGCCTTCTATCATCAGGGAAACGCGGCAAGGAAAAAACCGCAGAGATTACGAAGGAAGGTGAAAAAGCCTGCCTTGAATACCGCGAGCTTCGCGAAGCACTGCTGGTTGAGCCCATGAAGTCACTGGGCCTGGACGAAAGAGAACTTTCCAAGATTGCCGCGACGCTGCGGCTTGTTTCCGGAAACTATGATCAGGCGGCCCGCGCAGCGGCTGCAA
>JABXHV010000188.1 GCA_013373445.1 Paracoccaceae bacterium
ATCGAGGCCGAACCGCGTGAGGACGGCAGCCGCCGGACCACGCGCTACGACATCGACATGACCAAATGCATCTATTGCGGCTATTGCCAGGAAGCATGCCCGGTCGATGCGATTGTCGAAGGGCCGAACTATGAGTTTGCGACCGAAACCCGCGAAGAGCTTTACTATAACAAGGAAAAGCTGCTGGCCAATGGCGAGCGTTGGGAAGCGGAAATCGCGAAGAATATCGAGTTGGATGCGCCCTACCGCTAAGGCGTGTAGGTGATAGTTCAAGGGTAAATTGGAACCGGTATTCAATCCGGAGGACAAAATGGTGATAGAAGCCCTAGTCTTTTATGTTTTTGCTGCGATTGCCGTCCTGTGTGGCGTGATGGTGATCTCTGCGCGCAACCCCGTCCACTCGGTGTTGTATCTCATTCTCGCTTTCTTCAATGCGGCGGGTCTTTTCGTTCTGCAGGGCGCCGAATTCCTGGCGATGCTGCTGGTGATCGTTTATGTCGGCGCTGTTGCCGTCCTTTTCCTCTTTGTTGTGATGATGCTGGATGTGGACTTCGTGAAGCTTCGCGAAGGTTTCCTTCAATATCTGCCGTTTGCGGGGCTGGTCGGACTTATTGTTCTGGTGGAGCTTTTGATGGCTGTTGGTGGATGGATCATCGATCCAACGCTGATTTCGCACGGAAGTGAACCAATTCCGGCACTGAGCGATACGAGTAACATCGAAGCGATCGGCAGTGTTCTTTATACGAAATACATCTTCTTCTTCCAGGTGGCGGGTCTTGTGCTGCTGGTGGCCATGATTGGCGCCATCGTCCTGACACTGCGTCATCGTGAAGGCGTGCGTCGCCAGAATATCTCTCAGCAGGTAGGACGGACGCGTGAAGGTGCGGTCGAGATTCGCAAGGTCGAATCCGGCAAGGGTATCTGAGCGCTGGCTTTGTAAGCGCTATCATTTGGTCCGGGCCTGGGAATTCCCACACCAGGTTTCGGGGAGTACTAACGCGGGGAGCACGGCGAGGCGCCCATGGAAATCGGTCTGTCGCACTATTTGTCAGTCGCAGCCATTCTGTTCACAATCGGGGTCCTGGGGATCTTTTTGAACAGGAAGAACGTGATTGTCATCCTGATGTCCATTGAATTGGTCTTATTGGCAGTGAATATCAACTTTGTCGCTTTCTCGACGCATCTGGGCGACCTGATGGGCCAGATCTTCACAATGCTTGTGCTGACGGTTGCTGCTGCTGAAGCGGCGATTGGCCTTGCAATCCTGGTGGTTTATCACCGAAACCGCGGCTCCATTGCCGTGGAAGACATCAACATGATGAAAGGCTAGGGGCGAATGTACTCTGCAATCGTATTCCTGCCTCTGATCGGCTTTCTGATTGCCGGATTGTTTGGTCGGATGCTCGGAGCAAAGGCTTGCGAGTTGATCACATCGGGCTTGGTCAGCCTGGCAGCGGTTCTATCCTGGATTGTCTTCTTCAATGTTGGCTCCGGTGAGACGGAACTGTACCAGGTTGAGATCATGCGCTGGATGAGCGCTGGTGCCCTCGACGTTTCATGGTCGTTGCGCATTGATACGCTGACTGCAGTCATGCTGGTCGTTGTGAACACTGTTTCTGCCTTGGTGCACATCTATTCCATTGGCTATATGCACCACGATCCACATCGCCCGCGGTTCTTTGCCTATCTGTCATTGTTCACTTTTGCGATGCTGTCGCTTGTGACGTCCGACAACCTTTTGCAGATGTTCTTCGGCTGGGAAGGCGTTGGTCTTGCCTCTTATCTCCTGATCGGCTTCTGGTTCCAGAAACCTTCTGCCAACAAGGCGGCAATGAAGGCCTTCGTCGTCAACCGTGTTGGTGACTTTGGTTTTGCGCTCGGCATCTTCGGCATTTTTGCAATGTTCGATACCATCAACTTCTCGACGATTTTTGCAAACGCAGCGTCTGTCGTTGGAGAGCACGGTGGTGAGGAACATGGAGCTGTGCTGGACTTCCTGGGGTATTCTCTTGATAGCCACAGCGCGATCACGATTGTCTGCCTGCTGTTGTTCATGGGCGCGATGGGTAAATCTGCCCAATTCCTGCTGCACACTTGGTTGCCGGATGCGATGGAAGGCCCAACGCCTGTGTCTGCGCTGATTCACGCTGCTACAATGGTGACGGCCGGTGTCTTCATGGTGGCGCGCCTGTCGCCTGTCTTTGAGCTGTCTCATACGGCACTGACGGTCATCACTTTCTTTGGCGCGACGACTGCGTTTTTTGCGGCAACTGTTGGCCTCGTGCAAAACGATATCAAGCGCGTGATCGCCTATTCGACCTGTTCGCAGCTCGGGTACATGTTTGTTGCCCTCGGTGTAGGCGCCTATTCGGTCGGTGTCTTCCACCTGTTCACGCACGCGTTCTTCAAGGCTCTTTTGTTCCTATGCGCTGGTTCTGTGATCCATGCCGTGTCCGATGAACAGGACATGCGCAAGATGGGTGGTCTGCGTAAGCACATTCCGATCACCTATTGGACGATGTTCCTTGGCACTGTGGCGCTCACAGGTGTTGGTATTCCGCTGACCCATCTTGGGTTTGCAGGTTTCATCTCAAAGGATGCTGTGATTGAAGCAGCCTATGCCGGTCACAATTCCATGGCGAACTATGCATTCTGGCTGACCGTCATTGCTGCCGGCCTGACGAGCTTCTACTCTTGGCGTCTGACGTTCATGACTTTCCATGGCAAGCCACGTGCTCCTGTAGATGTGATGAAACACGTTCATGAATCGCCATTGGTGATGACTGTACCGCTGTTTGTTCTGTCAATTGGTGCGGTTCTGGCCGGGATGGTCTTCTACGGTCCTTTCATTGGAGAAGGTTACGATGCCTTCTGGAAAGGTGCGCTGTTCACTAGTGAAGAAAATCAGATCCTTGAACACATGCATCATGTCCCGACCTGGGTAAAAGTGTCGCCATTTGTGATGATGGTTCTCGGCTTCCTGACCGCCTATTGGTTCTACATGAAGTCACCTCATGTTCCGCAGAAGCTGGCTTCGGACTTCTCCGGAATCTACAAGTTCCTGCTCAACAAATGGTACATTGACGAGCTGTATGACTTCTTGTTCGTCCGTCCAGCGCTGTTCATCGGTCGCTTCCTCTGGAAGAAGGGCGATGGCACCGTGATCGACGGCTACGGTCCAAACGCGGTTGCTGCGCGTGTCCA
>JABXHV010000152.1 GCA_013373445.1 Paracoccaceae bacterium
ATGCTGTCGCCGGTTCTGTCCGGCGAAAAGACCTACGAAGACATCATCACGCACAATGATGACTGGTATGCGCAGAACGGTGTGACGCTGCACAAGTCTGCTCGCGTGTCTGAAATCGACCGCGAAGCCAAGACCGTCACGTCGGACAATGGCATCACCGCGTCCTAT
Organism: Paracoccaceae bacterium; assembly: GCA_013373445.1. Taxonomy (GTDB): domain Bacteria; phylum Pseudomonadota; class Alphaproteobacteria; order Rhizobiales; family Stappiaceae; genus Roseibium. Next base: position 169 of record JABXHV010000152.1, read on the forward strand.
GACCAGCTGTTGATCGCGACCGGTTCCAATCCGTTCATCATCCCGCTGCCGGGCAAGGATCTCAATGGCGTCCTGACCTATCGCGATCTCGACGATGTCGACAAGATGCTGGAAGCCGCCAAGAAGGGCGGCCGCGCGGTGATCATCGGTGGCGGCCTTCTTGGTCTTGAAGCAGCAGCCGGCCTCAAGATGCAGGGCATGGATGTCACCGTTCTCCACCTGATGCCGACCCTGATGGAACGTCAGCTCGATCCGGCTGCCGGTTATCTTCTGGAATCCGAGTTCAAGCGTCGTGGCATTGACGTTCGTACCAAGGCGAACAGCCATGAAATCGTTGATGACGGCGCCGGTAACGTCAAGGCAATTCGCCTAGACGACGGTTCGGAAATCGAGGCCTCCATCGTGGTCATGGCGGTTGGCATCCGTCCGTCTGCGGATCTTGCCAAGCATGTCGGCCTCGAGGTCAACCGCGGTATTCTCGTCTCGGATGACATGCGCACATCCGACCCGGATGTCTTCGCACTCGGCGAATGCGTCGAACACCGTGGCTCCTGCTACGGTCTGGTCGCTCCGCTCTACGAAATGGCCGGAGTGATTGCCGAGAATCTTCTCGGTGGTGCATCCACCTACACCGGCTCCGTGACGGCGACCAAGCTCAAGGTGACTGGCGTTGATCTCTACTCGGCTGGTGACTTCGGCGAGGGCGAGGAGCGCCAGGAAATCGTTCTGCGCGATGCCGCCGCCGGCGTTTACAAGCGCCTTGTTCTGAAGGACAACAAGATCATCGGCGCCGTCCTTTATGGCGAAACCGCCGACGGCCCGTGGTTCTTCGACTTGCTCAAGAAGGGGACGGACGTCTCCGAAATGCGCGAAACACTGATTTTCGGCCAAGCCTACCAGGGGGGCGCCCCCCTGGACCCTACGGCGGCCGTTGCAGCCTTGCCGGATGATGCGGAAATCTGCGGCTGCAACGGCGTATGCAAGGGCAAGATCGTTTCCGCGATCACGGAAAAGGGGCTGACGTCGCTTGATGATGTGCGGGCGCATACCAAGGCCTCCGCATCCTGTGGCACTTGTACCGGACTTGTCGAGCAGTTGATGGCCGTCACCCTGGGCGATGACTTCAACCCGAAGGCGATCAAGCCCATGTGCGGCTGTACCCATCACAGCCACGATGATGTTCGTCGTCTGATCAAGGCCAAGGAACTGAAAACCATTCCGGCCGTCATGCAGGCCCTGGAATGGACGACCTCCGGCGGTTGCGCCAAGTGCCGCCCGGCTCTGAACTACTACCTCGTCAGCGACTGGCCCGATGAATATGCGGACGACTATCAGTCCCGTTTCATCAACGAGCGCGTCCACGCCAACATTCAGAAGGACGGCACATATTCCGTCGTTCCACGCATGTGGGGTGGCATGACCTCTTCGACAGAGCTGCGCGCGATCGCGGATGTGGTCGACAAGTACAGCATCCCTTCGGTCAAGTGCACAGGCGGTCAGCGTATCGACATGCTGGGTATCAAGAAGGAAGACCTGCCGGGTGTTTGGGCAGATCTCGGCAAGGCGGGCTTCGTCTCGGGCCATGCCTACGCCAAGGGTCTTCGCACGGTGAAGACCTGCGTCGGGTCCGACTGGTGCCGGTTCGGCACCCAGGACTCCACGGGTCTCGGCATCAAGCTCGAAAGGTTCCTGTGGGGCTCGTGGACACCGGCCAAGGTCAAGTTGGCCGTATCCGGCTGCCCGCGCAACTGCGCCGAAGCCACCTGCAAGGATGTCGGCGTGATCTGCGTCGACAGCGGGTTCGAGATCCACTTCGCGGGCGCGGCGGGTCTCGACATCAAGGGTACCGAGGTCCTTGGCCTCGTGAAAACGGAAGAAGAGGCGATGGAATACATCACCGCCCTCATCCAGATGTACCGCGAACAGGGACACTACCTGGAGCGCATCTACAAGTGGGCCAAGCGCATCGGCTATGACGAGGTGCGCCGCCAGATCATGGACGACGCGGAAAAGCGCAAGGCCTACTACGACCGCTTCGTCTTCTCCCAGAAATTTGCACAGGTCGACCCCTGGTCCGAACGCGTGTCCGGCAAGGACAAGCACGAGTTCAACCCGATGGCGACGCTGCCAATGGAGGCTGCAGAATGAACATGGTTTCCATTCAGGACTGGGTCCCGATCGGATCAATTACCGAAATCCCTCGCCAGGGTGCTCGCTGCGTCAAATGGGGCGAGATGACTGTGGCGATCTTCCGCACGGTCGAAGACCAGGTCTTCGCCCTTGAGGACAAGTGCCCGCACAAGAACGGCCCCTTGTCCCAGGGCATCGTTCACGACGGCTGCGTCACCTGTCCGCTGCACAATTGGGTCATCAGCCTCGAAACGGGCGAGGCGCAGGGGGCCGATGAGGGTACGACCAGAAAGTTCCCGGTCAAGCTCGACGGCGACACCGTTCTGCTCGGGCTTCGTTGAGGCCAGGCCAACAACTACTGCCGGACCGCGCGCAAGGCCTTCAGAAGGAGCAGGACGCGGTCCGCATCGAACGAGGAAACGCCCGGGGACCTTGGGTATCAATTGCCTGCCACGGCGGGCACAACAGAGGGGAATAGCATGTCATACGTAGCACCACAGGAATTCGCGGCGAAGATGATCGATGCCGGTGAATCCAAGATCTTCATGGCAACCAAGGATACGTTGATCCGCGCCTACATGGCCGGCGCCATCCTTGCGCTTGCAGCGGCCTTTGCCGTCACCATCGCAGTCAATACAGGCAACTTCCTTGTTGCGTCGCTCCTGTTCCCGGTCGGCTTCTGCATGCTTTACCTGCTGGGCTTCGACCTCCTGACCGGCGTGTTTACCCTCGCTCCGCTCGCGGTCATCGCCAAGCGCCCGGGCTGCACCTGGGGCGGCGTATTCCGCAACTGGGGTCTGGTCTTCGTCGGCAACTTTGCAGGTGCCATGACGACGGCGGTCTTCATGGCAGTCATCTTCACCATGGGCTTCAGCCAGGAACCGAATGCTGTGGGCCAGAAGATCGGCGTCATCGGTGAATCCCGTACGATCGGCTACGCGGCTGCAGGTGCCGCAGGCATGCTGACCGTCTTCATCCGCGCCGTCATGTGCAACTGGATGGTCTCCACCGGGGTTGTCGCGGCCATGATGTCCACGTCCGTATCCGGCAAGGTCATCGCCATGTGGATGCCGATCCTGGTGTTCTTCTACCTCGGCTTCGAGCACTCCATCGTGAACATGTTCCTGTTCCCGTCCGGCATCATGCTCGGCGGCCAGTTCACCTGGTTCGACTATCTCGCCTACAACGAGTTCCCGGTTATCCTCGGCAACCTCGTTGGCGGCCTGACCTTCGTCGGCGGCATGATCTACGCCACGCACTTCCGTACTTCTCCGAAGCGCAACGCTGGCTACGAAGCTGGCAAGGCTGCTGCTCCGGCGGAATAAGCGCAACATCCGTTGGCCTCGCCCGATCCGGGCGGGGCCGCACATCTGGAGAGACGCGAAGTGCTGAAGACGCCCCAAAAAGCCAGACTGTCCGTTAGCATCGGCCAATACTCATCGGCCGGCCGCAAGCCGCAGAACCAGGACTTCAATGGTGCCGTGGTTCCCGAAGGACAGGCTCTGGTCGTCAAGGGCGTCGCCCTGGCTCTGGCCGACGGTATTTCCTCCAGCGACGTCAGTCACATTGCCGCCCAGACAGCGGTGAAATCCTTCCTGGCCGATTACTTCTGTACGTCCGATGCCTGGACAGCGAAGACGGCCGGATATCGTGTCATTTCCGCCAGCAATTCCTGGCTTCACGCCCAGAACGCAGCGGGCTCCGATGCCAACCGTGGGCATGTATGCACATTCGATGCAGTGGTTCTCAAGGGGCGCCGCGCCTATCTCTTTCACGTCGGTGACGCGCGGATCTGGCGTGTAGCGGGTGATGCGCTCGAACAGCTGACAACCGATCACCGCGTTCAGTTCTCGGCGTCGGAGAGCTACCTCGGCCGGGCCATGGGTCTTGGCCACACGCTCGACATAGACCACCGGGAAGTCGATCTGTCGTTCGGGGATGTCTTCGTCCTGACCACCGACGGGGTTCACGAATTTCTCCCGACGCGCGACATCGTCAGCCTGATCCGGAATGCCGAGAGCCTTGATCAGGCCGCAAAGCAGATTGTCGAGGCCGCTTTGGAGGCCGGAAGCGATGACAATCTGACCATCCAGATCGTCCGGGTGGAAAAGCTCCCCGAACCGGAAGCGACCTGCATCCTTGAAGACGACAGCATGTTGCCGCCGGCGCCAGTCCTGAAGGCCCCGTCCGTCTTCGAGGGCTACAAGATCCTGCGTGAGCTCCATTCCAGCAGTCGCAGCCACATCTACTTGGCCTGCGACGAGGACACCGGCGAGACGGTCGCCCTGAAGGTTCCTTCAATGGACCTTCGCGGCGAAGCGGAATACCTGCGCCGTTTCGCGATGGAAGAGTGGGTCGCACGGCGCCTGAATTCGCCGCATGTCCTCAAGGCAGCGAGTGCGCCTCGGGAGCGCCAGACCCTGTTTGTGGTGACCGAGTTCGTCGAGGGCATCACGCTTCGTCAGTGGATGATCGACAATCCCCAGCCGGACCTCGAATCGGTTCGCGGCATTCTCGAGCAGGTTGCCAAGGGGCTGCGCGCCTTCCACCGCCACGGCATGCTGCATCAGGACCTGCGCCCCGAAAACATCATGATCTGCAACGACGGGGTCGTGAAGATCATCGACTTCGGCTCGGTCCTGATCGAGGGCGTTCTTGAAGTTGCGCCGGGCCTGAACGATGCAGAAATCCTGGGCACGCATCAGTACACGGCTCCGGAGTATTTCCTCGGCTATCGCGGAACGGAACGGTCCGACTATTTCGCCCTCGGGGTCATCGCCTACGAGATGCTGACCGGAAAGCTGCCTTACGGCAGCGCGGTCTCCAGGGCGCAAAGCCACAAGGCGCAGATGGCGCTCACCTATGTCTCAGCGTCGTCGCTGACCCCGCGTGTGCACGATTGGGTCGACGGCGCCCTTGCACGCCTGACCCACATCGACCCGGGTCAGCGCTACGAGGCCTTGAGCGAATTCTTGCAGGATATCCGGCGCCCGAATGCGGCGCTGCGCCCCGATCGGATGACGCCGTTTGCCCGACGCGACCCGGTTCGCTTCTGGCAAAGCGTGTGCGTCTTCCTCATCGCCGTCTTCATCTTCCTTCTCTATCGCCAGACACAGGGTTGAGAAGGCCATTCAAAGCCAAAAGGAGCTTTCGGGAATGCTGAGCAAAGCTGACGTAACCGAGATGATCTACGAAAAGAAGCGGGCAGCCGGCGTTAGCTGGGCGAAGATCGCAGACGATATCGGCATGAGCGAGGTCTTCGTGACATCTGCCTGTCTTGGCATGAACTCGCTGCCGAAGGAAAAGGCCGAGGCTCTGACACTGAACCTGGGGCTGCCGCAGGAAGCAGCGATCGTTCTGGCCGAGTGCCCGAACAAGATCTTCTCCCAGTCGATCCCCACCGACCCTTGCATCTACCGTTTCTACGAGATCATCGGTGTCTATGGACAGACGCTCAAGGAATTGATCCAGGAAAAGGGCGGCGACGGCATCATGAGCGCGATCGATTTCGACATGTCCGTCGACAAGGTGCCCTACGACAAGGGTGATCGGATCGAGATCAAGATGAGCGGAAAGTTCCTCGCCTACAACGCCTGGTAAGGCGCACCCGCACCGCCCCGTCACCGCAAAAACCCATCACCCAACAATGAATGACGTCGAAAAGACGCAGGAAGGATGAAGATCGATGGAAAGCCAAGCCAAAGTGACCCGAACGACCTGTCCCTACTGCGGCGTCGGATGTGGCGTTTTGGCGACCGTGGCGCCGGACGGGTCGGTTTCGGTCAAGGGAGACCCGGAGCATCCGGCGAACTTCGGGCGCTTGTGTTCCAAGGGATCCGCCCTGGCAGAGACGCTTTCCCTCGACGACCGCCTTCTGTTCCCGGAAATCGGTGGAGAACGTGCGAATTGGGAAGATGCATTGGACCTTGTGGCGGAAAAATTCGCTGCGGCGATCCGCGAGCATGGTCCCGATAGTGTGGCCTTTTACGTCTCCGGTCAGATCCTGACCGAAGACTACTACGTCGCCAACAAGCTGATGAAGGGCTACATCGGCTCGGCCAATATCGACACCAATTCCCGACTTTGCATGGCGTCCTCGGTTGCCGGTCATCGTCGCGCTTTCGGATCCGACACGGTGCCCGGGACCTATGCGGACCTTGAATTGGCAAACCTGATCATTCTAGTCGGTTCGAACCTGGCCTGGTGTCATCCCGTCATCTTTCAACGGGTCGAGGCGGCCAAGGCGGCCAATCCTGATCTGCGGGTCGTTGTCATCGATCCGCGCCGTACGGCGACCTGTGAGTTGGCGGATCTGCATCTTGCGATTACGCCGGACAGCGACGTGGCGCTCTTTAACGGTCTTCTGTCCTATCTCGCAGAAAACCAGAAACTGAACCGTGCCTACATCAACAGTTACACCCGTGGTTTCGAGGAGGCGCTGAAGGCTGCCGGACCGCTCGATCTTTCCAGGGTTTCCGAGCTTACGGGCATTTCCAGGCCCGACCTTGCACTGTTCTACGATTTCGTGGCGCGTAACGAGAAGACGGTCACGGTCTACAGCCAAGGCGTCAATCAGTCTGTCGTCGGAACGGACAAGGTCAATGCGATCATCAACACGCATCTTGCTACCGGCCGGATCGGAAAACCGGGCATGGGACCGTTTTCCATAACCGGCCAGCCGAATGCCATGGGTGGCCGCGAGGTGGGCGGCCTGGCCAATATGCTCGCCTGTCACATGGCCATTGAGAACCCGGATCATCGCGATCTCGTGAAGAATTTCTGGGACAGCCCGAAAATCGCTGAAAGACAGGGTCTCAAGGCGGTCGACATGTTCCGGGCGGTCCGGGACGGCAGGATCAAGGCCCTCTGGATCATGGCGACCAATCCGGTCGACAGTCTGCCCGACGCAGACGAGGTCCGGCGCGCGCTTGAAGAGTGCCCGTTCGTCGTGGTGTCCGATGTCTCGACTGCGGTCGATACGCTTCGCCATGCGGATGTCGTTCTGCCAGGAGCTGCCTGGGGGGAAAAGGACGGCACGGTCACCAACTCTGAACGGCGCATCTCTCGTCAAAGAAGCTTCCTTGAGCTTCCCGGTGAAGCCCGTCCGGACTGGTGGGCGCTTTGCGAGGTCGCACGGCGCATGGGGCATGCGGGCGGGTTCTCTTACGAGGATGTCTCCGGGATCTTTTCCGAACATGCCGCGCTTTCCGCTTTCCGGAACGGCGGCAGCCGCGATTTCGACATAGGCGAACTGGCAGATCTTGCCCGTTCCGCCTACGACAGCCTGACGCCGGTTCAGTGGCCGTTGCCGAAGGGGGAGGCGCCGCGGGAAACCCGCTTCTTTGCGGAAGGCGGCTTCTACACTCCGGACAGGCGGGCCAACTTCGTTGGCGTAACTGCCGGTTCCGTCCGCAAGCGTTCGCGGAAATATCCTTTCGTGCTCAACACGGGCCGGATCCGCGATCAGTGGCACACGATGACGCGAACCGGAAAGGCTGCGAGGCTCTTCTCCCATATCGCCGAGCCATTCGCCGAAATACATCCGGAGGATGCCGGGGCGCTTGGTTTGCGCGACGCCGATCTTGTTGAGGTCGTCAGCCCCCAGGGCAAGGTGACGGTGCGCGTTCTGATCTCGGACAAGGCACGCCGGGGCTCGGTCTTCGTGCCGATGCACTGGACGGAACAGTTTGCTTCAAGGGGACGGATCGACGCCGTCGTCGCTCCGGAAACCGACCCGTTCTCCGGCCAGCCCGGTTCCAAGTACACCTATGTCGCCATCAACAAGGTGGCATGTGCCTGGTATGGCTTTGCAATCCTGAAGAAGAGGCCGGAAAACATTCCGACAGACTACTGGGCTCTTGCTCCAACAGACGGTGGCTGGCGGCTCGAGCTTGCCGGTCTTTCCGACGTCGATTGCGAAGCCCTGACCGAAGCCCTTTGGCCCGGACTTGCTTCGACTACCGAATGCCTGCGTTATCGGGACGAGACGACCGGCTCCGACCGGCTGGCATTCTGGCAGAAAGAGAGGCTGGCGGCCGCGTTCTATTTCTCGCCGTCACCTGTCAGCGTATCCCGGCAGTGGGCCTGTGGACTGCTTTCAGGCTCGGCTGCAACCCCTGTCGAGCGCTACCGGGTGCTCGCTGGGCGCTCGCCCGCAGATATGCCCGATTGCGGCGCCATTGTTTGTTCCTGTTTCCAGATCGGGGTCAACCAGATCCGGGAAGCTGCCGGGAACGGGGCGGCAACCGTCGCCGCCATCGGTGAGGCGCTGGGCGCGGGGACGAACTGCGGCTCATGCCGCTCCGAAATTGCTTCGCTTATTGCCAATCTCATGGACAGTGGAGATGACGATGCCGATATCGCTCAAGCCAGTTGACGGGAAGACCCGTCGGCGTCCCGCACGAATGGAGGCCCTTTCGTCCCTTCCTGTGTTCTTTCAGCTGGCCGGAAGGAAGGTGCTGGTTGCCGGCGGATCCGATGCTGCCGCTTGGAAGGCGGAGCTTCTGGCCGCCACCGGAGCAGAAGTCCACATCTTTGCCGAAGAGCTGGGTGCTGCGATGGTGGACCTTCTGGCCGCGGGAAGCGTCAGCGGCTCATTCGTCTATCATGCCTCGAAATGGACACCCGAAAGCTTTGTTGGAAAAACGCTTGCCATAGCCGATGCCGAAACGGAGAAGGACGCGGAAGCTTTTCATGATCATGCCCGTGCTGCGGGTGCCCCTGTCAACGTCATCGACAACCCGCGCCATTGCGAGTTCCAGTTCGGCTCCATCGTCAACCGGTCGCCGGTCGTCATCGGCATATCGACGAGTGGCGTTGCGCCGATCCTCGGGCAGGCGATCCGAAGGCGTGTCGAAACGCTGCTCCCGCAGGGACTTGCCCTCTGGGCGGCGCTGGCGGGCCGCGTACGCAGCGCCGTCATGGACCGTCTGGCGCCGGGCCCCCAGAGGCGCCGGTTCTGGGAAAGGTTTACCGAACATGCCTTCTCCGGAGCGGAAGCACCCGAAGAGGCCTGCGCATTCTCGTACCTTCTTGAGGAGACCGGCTCTGTCCAGCCGACAGGCGGGGGCAGGGTGACACTGGTCGGTGCAGGGCCGGGCGATGCCGAACTTTTGACGATGAAGGCAATGCGGGCCCTTCAGGGCGCTGATGTCATTCTCTTCGACGATCTGGTGTCCGACGAAGTGCTTGAGCTTGCGCGACGCGAGGCAAAGCGTCTGCTGGTGGGCAAGCGTGGAGGACGGGAAAGCTGCCAGCAGGAGGACATCAATTCCATGATGCTGTCGCTTGCCAGGCAGGGGAAGAATGTCATTCGGCTAAAGTCCGGTGACCCGATGGTATTCGGCAGGGCCGGTGAGGAAATCGAAACGCTCCGGCAGGAAAACATTCCGGTCAGCGTCATACCCGGCATCACGTCGGCATCCGCCATGGCCTCGTCCCTAGGTATCTCGTTCACACACCGCGATCACGCTCAGTCGGTCCGCTTCGTGACTGGTCACTCCAGGCACGGCACTTTGCCAGAAACGATCGACTGGTCCGGTCTCGCGGACCCTTCCACCACCACGGTCTTTTATATGGGCGCCCGTACGGCCGGCAGGATCAGCGAGCGGCTGATCTCGAAGGGACTGAAGGCCTCCATGCCCGCAGTCGCCGTGGCGGCCGTCTCACGACCCAACGAGCGCCGCTGGTCCGGCCCGCTTGGCGCTCTTGCCGAAGGCGTGTCCCGCCTGGGTCTGGATGACCCCGTTCTTATTGGCGTCGGTGCGGTGTTCGAAAAAGGCAACGCATGCGATTTCAACCAGCCCCGTGATGAACACCTCGCTCTGATCCATCTCGGTCAACAGGATCCAGCGAGTAGATCCAATTAGGCTCAAGTTTCGGTGTGATCAGGCTTCCACGACCAGGTACGCAGAATGCCCGCCGGTCACCTTTCAGGTTCTTTGAGAGGCGAAGGTCATCGTTGTCTTGAAAGGTGATGCAACCGCGGTCAAAGAGAAGGTCGATATGAGGTGCGAGTAGGAGTGCGTTGTAGCCATCTAGTCGTTCGTTGCTGTTAGCACAGTTCGTCCATGGCTTAATGTGACTTGCTCTGAGCATAATCGGGTTCGCCACCCACCGCTAAGTTTGAGCATTTTCAAGCCATGGAGATCACTGTCATGCAGAGCGATACCGCCTGGATGGCCTACTGCTATCAGCAGCACATGAAAGACGCGCTGGGCCTGAATGCCAGAACAATTTATGCCCGCCTCAGACATGTCCATCGCTTCCTGGAACAGTGCGAGTGCCCGAACCTCGGGCACGAGGATCATGGCAAACCTGGAGTTGAGGTGCGATTGACGGCTCAATGCCTGTTCGCTAGGATTCATTCAAATAGTATAGAATGTAGCAACCTCCCGGTAAGGTCGGTTTTTCGCTATTGAATCAATGGTGTACTCAGAGGTGGGGGGAACATACTTCCTCTCCGCCACTACCCAAGCCATTGATTTGTCGAAGCCGAACTTGCCCATGTACACGGTCAAGTCCACATGCGCCCGGAGTCCTGTCTCTGGCGACGCGGTAAGCACTCATTTGCCCTTCAGCAAATTGCCAGTGGCGTTGACCATTTTACAGCCAGATTACCTTCCCAGAAATTTTTCGATCTCCATGACTGTCAAATCCGGCCGCTCCATCGGGGCGAGGTGACCGGTCGGAAATTCGATGTAGGACGCACCGCCAATGGCAGCTGCCAGCGCCCTGGAATGTGCAGGGGGCACCATGTGATCGTGGGTGCAGCCGATGACCAACGTTGGTGCCGTAATCCTGGCGATTGCATCGCCGACATCCAGCGTCAGGTCAAGCTCGACTTGCCGAGCCATACCGTGCCAGTTCTGCCCTTCGACAGTCTCTTGCAACGCCTGATCAACGCCTTCGAACCCCCACGAGGAAAGCTGGTCGGGGTTGACACCGGTCAGCAAGACAAGCCTTGCCATAGCCTCGCGATCCGTCGCGATCAGATCGCGCCAAAGTTCGAATTGCAGCTTGAGGCGTGGGTCCGGTTTGGCAAATCCCGCAATCAGCATCAGCTTGGTGACGCGCTTTGGATGATTGGATGCGATCCAGGCTGCAACAGCAGCCCCAAGTGAAAACCCGGCAAGGGCAAAACGTTCCGCTCCCGCATCGTCGGCTGCTGCCAGGACCTGAGCAGCCAGATAGTCCACCGTCAGCTCACGCCCGTCATCCTCGGTTTCACCCGATCCTGCGTAATCGGGACGAATGACTGTGTAGTCTTTTGAAAGCTCACTGCTTACATCTTCCCAGTTGCTTTGGCTGTCTCCGCCCGTACCATGAACCAGAACAAGCGCAGGCCCGGACCCGTCCTTGCGGTAACTGACTTTCGCCCCCTCAAATGTCGTGAAATGCATTGAACAACTCCTGATCTTGTATTGAGTTGTGTGACAACCTAAACTCTGACAGCGATGTGAGGGTCAAGTCCTCTGGAGGTAAAAATGCAGATTGGTATGTTGTCGAGACGCACAGGCGTTTCCGTACGGATGCTGCGCTACTACGAGGAAGAGGGTTTGATTACCCCCGCGCGGCGCGCATCTGGTTACCGCGACTATGGCGCAGACGATGAAGCGATCGTCACAGCCATTCGCATGTTGAGTGAAGCCGGTTTGAAGCTCGATTTTATCCGCCGTTTTCTGCCTTGTCTGCGCAGTGATGGGCCAATCCTGCATCCGTGCCCTGATCTGCTGTCTGCCATGGAAGAGGAAATGCGCACCCTGGACGAGCGGATTGGCAAATACCGGGAAAGTCGCAGCATGCTGGGCAGCTATTACGAGGAGATGCGCGCTCATGCTTGAGATCAAATTGGTCTGAGTGCAGGTGTCGGTTTTGGGCCAGACCCAAACCGGACATCTGCGTTCATTTTAGTGAATGACCAAAATGGGCGGGAAGAGGGCGTTTGTTGCGGGGAATTCTAAAGTCTGCAATGCGCAGCGAGCAAACTTGGCGAATTTGGGATTGACTGTGGCTATTGTTTTTTTGCTCTTGAAGTATGAGCGGCATAATGAAGTTTGCTTTAGCTATTGGCTCAGACTTTTGAAGCACGACGACCGCCAATCCTTACCGGTTTCATCTATTGCGTAGGCTCTCTTGACCTTTAGGTACCCCTTCTCCTTGTTTGAGAAAACGGGAAACCTAATGGAGGAGCGAGGAGCGATTCTCACATTTCCTTGCGCAGAAACCGGCTCGTAAATGTTTCGCTGACTTTCCGCAATCATGGCGTCAACTCTTCCGTTTTGAGTCTGCACCCAGACTTCTTGGATGTGTACTGGTACACCGCTGAGATTTCGTATCTTGACCTCGTGCGTGATGAGTGAGCTCCCACCTTCCCAAGGTGCCTTTTCTTCTGGAGGGGACATCTCTAACTTAAAGGCATTTTCTGTTTTTTTTGCGACTATTTCTAACTTCAAACGAGCTTTTGTGTTCGTGACAGCATTACGATATCGCATGAAGTTAAGTACAAGCGCGCATGTGCCAACTGCTGCGCCATACGTAGCAAGAAGATTTTGGCTGATACAATCATAAACTATCATGGATGGAAATTTACCGGTCCTAAGTCGACATTACATTCGTGAACTGCCCTCTGCCATAATATGCCTAGCACCGGCCGTTCGTTTTCCCGAGCACGAATGTTGACTCTTGCTGTTAACGGCTTTCTCGCTACTCTGAAAGGCACTGTTGTGTCGCTTGAAGGTGGCCCAGCACCTCATCTACCTCTGTTTTCCAAATTGCCGTTCTTGATTGTCGCAATGAATCGTTAGACTTGGTTTCTCCGGTGAGTTCCACGAACTCCTTCCAATCGGCTACTCGGTTGGAGAGGCCATTCATTGATCTTTTTACACATTGCAACTGGCGGTTTAGGCGGGCATTGGCTCCGATAATGGCATCATCAGCGGTTGGTGATGGAGGTAATTTTCTGCCCCAATCACCCAAGAAACCGTACTTCGTAATTCCTTGAGAAAATTCGGCTCGTACTATCATGATGACTATCAGCACTAGTAAGAAAACGACTACGTAGCGCGGCAAAGCAAATATAATATCCGGCCATGTACGGCCTGTCTTGTCGCCCAACTCGCCCTCCTGCGAAAACAACGCTGCTCTGCCAATAAAGAATGAAATAAATAGACCACATCATTTACTGAAAAGCTATTAGTGTTGAAAGCCGATGAGTATTTCGACTGTTTGCACATTTATGAAAGGTCCACATTGTTGATATCTGACGGTCGTCTCTCTTCGTAGAAGCAATAAACTGCAGCAGCCATTCCAGCGCTTTGGCCAACGTCCGCTGCGGGCCGTTTGTGTTGAACCGCCGCTGGCCGGAGGCAGGGGCTGAGTTCAGAGCTGCCGCAAGGCCGGTTCGGGCCGAAAGCCACGCGGATTTTGCGGTTGCAGCGAATGGCTGCCGTGTTGGCCGTGCGGAGGCTTCACCGTAAACGACGCCTTGCCCGAGGAAAACGGCTCTCCGAAAAGGGGCTTTCGAAGAGCCGCGGCCTGGAACGGGCGTTATTCCTGGCTCAACGAGGCTTCCAGAAAGGTCCTGGCGCTTTGCAAGGCTTGCGCGCCTTCTGGCAGGATGGACGCGAACATGTGCCAGACATGGAACATCTCGGGCCATACCTCCAGCGAGACGCGCACTTTCTGCTCGCCCAGGTGGGCGGCGAGGCGGATCGCATCGCTCAGCATCACTTCGCTCTCGCCAATCTGAACGAGGATTGGCGGCAGGCCTGCAACATTTGCAAACACCGGTGAGGCCGCAGGATGGGCTTTTGAGGCTCCCTGAAGGAAGGCGGCAGCCATGAGATCCAGACCAGCCAGGCTGACAGTTGGGTCGATCCCTTCGCGCGTGGTCATGGATGCACCGGTATGTTCCAGATTGGCCCAGGGTGAAATGGCAACACCGGCGGCTGGCAGGGCAAGACCAGCATCTCGCGCGGCGACCATGACCGTCACCACCATGGCTCCACCGGCGGAATCGCCCGCGAACATGATCCGGTCAGCTCTGTTTCCTTGCTCCAGAAGCCATTTATAGGACGCAAGAGTGTCGTCGATCGCCGCAGGGAAGGGATGCTCCGGCGCAAGGCGATAGTCCGGCATATAAACGACGGCCTTCAGCAGCTTCGCGAAATGCCCGGCGAGCCCGTGATACCCGGCCGGGCTTCCGGCGATATACCCGCCGCCGTGGATGTAGAGGAGGGTGCGTCCGCTCTCGACCTCGTCAGGCGTGACCACAGTGGCAGGCACGCCCCCCATGTCGGTCGGGCTGATCGTGACACCTTCAGGCGTCGGGTGAGCGGAGAGCACGTCCAGATAGTGGGCGCGTGCAGCCTGCCAATCCCCTTCAGCTCCAAGGAGAAGAGGGCCAAAGGAGGCGGAAGCTTCGTTCCACGCGTCAATGCGTTCTTGAACAATGGGAGAAAAGGCCATTTTTTTCCTTTAAATGTTGCGTTCCCCGTCACCTCGACAGAGAATGTAAGTCTCTATAACGGAAATATTCGGGAACTCAGTTCCCGTCTGTGGAGCCAGCGGAGATGCACCATGCCTGTCAGCGTGGAAGAGATACGGGCCTTTGTGGCCACAGTGGATGCCGGTAGCTTCATCGGCGGCAGCCGGGCGATCGGACTGACGCGGTCGGCTGTCGGAAAGGCAATTGCGCGCACGGAAAAGCGCCTTGGGACCCGCCTGTTGAACCGGTCGACGCGTGCGTTGAGCATGACCGACGAGGGAAAGCTTTATTACGATCACTGCAAGCGCATTCTGGACCTTCTGGAGGAGACAGACGTGATCATTGGCGGTGATCGCGGAACGCCCAGCGGCCTGCTGCGTCTGACCGTACCAACCGCCTTCGGACGTCTTCACGTGCTTCCACTCTTGCATCGTTACATGGCGAAATGGCCTGATTTGCGCGTGGATGTCAGTTTCAGTGACCGCGTTGAGGAACTGGTGGACGGCGGATATGATCTTGCGGTCCGCATCGGGATTGGAAGCCCGGATTCCCAGATGATCTCACGTGTGGTCGCCCACCACGTCGGGATATTCTGCGCCGCACCGTCCTATCTCGACCAGCGCGGACGGCCGGAAAAGCCGGACGATCTGCTCTCGCATGACTGCGTGGTGTTCCGCAGCGATACCAGGGGGCATCCCTGGCGCTTTCGCGATGACGACGGGTCATTGGCAAGCATGAGTGGCCGTGCTCGGTTGCGGCTCGACAGCGGCGAGGCGATAAGAGACGCGGCCATCGCCGGCATGGGCGTCGTCAACCTCCCGAGCTTCCTTGTGCAGGAAGCGTTGGCCGATGGACGTCTGGAACACGTTCTGTCAGGACACGAAACCGAGAGCGTGCCAATCCAGGCGGTCTATTCCAGCAAGCGCTATCTGCCTGCCAAGGTGCGTTGCCTTATCGACCTGATGTCGAGTGAATGGAGTGCGACGCGTCGTCGTTGAGGCGCAGATGATAACCAGCGCTATGGATCGGGCTTCTTTCGGCATTGTCTCAATGGTGCACTGAAAGGTGAGGGGAGCTTAGTTGCTCTCCGCCGACCTGTTCTTTGATTGAAAGCGTGGCGTTCACCCGGAAGTCTTTCATTTATTAAAAGAAACTGCAGCGGGGCCTCGACATGATCGCCGGGCTTAGATAGCTAAGAGTGATGAAACGTTATTTCATCGATACCACAGCAACAGTCATTTTTTTCACCATCATCGCTGCCACAACCGAGCTCCTGATCGCGGGTCTGGAGCCGCGCCAGGTTCTCATGACGCGGCTGATGACGATCCCGGCGATGATCATTACGGGGCGGCCTTACGGCCTTTGGCGGGACTGGTTCTTTGCAAAGACAAAACCCAAACGCGCGGTGGCGAAGGTTCTCAGTGACGTCCTTGCTTTCATTTCCTTTCAGGTGCCTGTCTATGTTGCGACGCTGTTGATCGCGGGGGCAACAGCTTCGGAAATTGGCGCTGCGGTGAGTGCCTCGATTGTCTTCATGGTTTTGCTGAGCCGCCCGTTCGGCATCTATCTCGAGATTGTGCGCAAGTGGGCCGGCACTGCGGTCCGCTGAGGCCGTCTGCAGGAACCGGCGCCAGGTTAAGCGCTGATGAGCGTCTCCAAGCGTATCTAGTCCGCCTCTTTTCGTTGCAAGCCATGCTCACCACAGAGAGCGGACAGCGTTTCGTGCATCTTGGCAATGATTTCTCCGCGCGGCGAAATGGTTCTTTCAACGATACCGATCTGGCGGGTCAGTTGCGGCCGACCGAATGGAAGACGTATCAGGTCGAGGTCTTCCGGTTCCTGAAGTGCGACATGCGGCACGATGGATACGCCCAATCCCTGGCGGACGCAGGTGACGATGGAGCCGATGGTGTCGATTTCCGCAATGTCGAGCGTGCTGATTCCCAACCGCGAGATTTCCGTGTCGATCAGGTTGGCGAGGGGAACGGCACTTCGGAAGCGAACATAAGGCTTTTCGACGAGCAAGCGGATCGGATCCAGGATAGTGGTTCCGCTCGGTGCGATCAGCCAGAGGGGTTCCCTGAGAAATGGGCTCCAGCGAAGTGCGGGCGGAATCGCGACGTGCTCTGCAACGACTGCAGCGTCCAGGCGGCCTCCCGCGACATCCGCGATGAGTGTTGCCGATAGCGAAATTCTCAGATTGGTTTTCAGTTCAGGGTATTGGTCCCGCATTTGAACAATAGCCTTAGGCAACAGGTTCAATGCACTCGAGCGCACCGAGCCGAGCATGAGCGTACCGGCGATCCTGTCGCCCTTCAGGCTTGCCTTGGTGTCGTCTTCAGTCTGGAGAATGTTTGTCGCCATTTCAACAACCTGCATACCCTGCGGCGTAAGCTTCGGCGGTCGAGATGTACGGTCGAACAGTGTCGCGTTCAGTTCGATCTCGAGCGCCTGGATCTGCTGGCTGATGGCGGACGGGGTGAGGCCGACGACGTCCCCGGCCTTGGCGAAGGTCCCGTGATTGACGATCGCGACGAGCGATTTCAGTTGGCGTGTATCCATGTTTTGATCCAGTTTTTCTTAATTAAATAACCAGAATAATTCGCTTTTGTGAAGCTATTCTTCTTGTTAGCGTATTTCAACGGGAGGATTTGTGTGTGCCGTTGGGAGCCGGCGCAGACCACAATCCAGAAAATCTAGCTTGATCGACACTCGCTGCAAGACAGCGCTTGTTAGGAGACGCCTGCAATGACGACACAAATTCTCGTAACCGGTCCGGATCTTGACCCAAGTGCGGCGGCACTGCTGGCGGAACATGGTTATGAGGCTGTGCACACACCTCCCTACGCAGACAGTGCAGTTATTTCCGACTATCTGAAGTCCACCGGCGCAGTCGGGATCATATCCCGCATGGGGCGGCTCGACGAAGCAGTCATGGAGGTTGCGCCCCAGCTGCGTGTTATCTCGAAGCACGGTGTGGGCGTCGACAATATTGACCTGGAAGCAGCGGCCAAGCGCGGCATTCCAGTCCTGGTTGCCACCGGAGCAAATGCGGTTTCCGTTGCCGAGCATGCGATTGCCCTGCTTCTGGCCACCGTCAAGCGCATCTTGCCGCTGGATTCGGGCCTTCGTGACGGGCGCTGGGAAAAGCCCGGATTTTCCGGAAGCGAGATTGCCGGAAGGACGCTTGCATTGATGGGCATGGGGTCCATAGCCCGGGCGACGGGGCGCATTGCCAAGGGTCTGGGCATGGAGCTTATCGGGTATGATCCGTTTGCCGATGAAAGCGCTTTCGCCGAACTGGGTGTCAGGCGTTTCAGCTCTTTTGGTGAGATGCTCGAGCACAGTCATGTGCTGAGTCTGCATTGCCCGCTGAATGATCAGACCCGCAAGATCCTGAATGCCGACACAATCGCGCGCATGCCGAAAGGATCTTACGTGGTCAACACCGCCCGCGGCGGATTGATCGATGAAGATGCACTCGTTGCTGCCATTCAAAGCGGCCATCTGGCAGGCGCCGGGCTGGACACATTTGCTATCGAACCCCCCCAGGAAGATCACCCGTTCTTTTCCGTGCCCGAAATCGTTCTGACGCCGCATATCGGCGGTGTCACACGCGAAGCTGGGGCGCGTGTGGGCGTGGATGCGGTGCGGGGGATTTTCCAGATCCTGGCGGGCCAGCCCGTTCCGCAGGAGCGGATTGCAAACTGGAAATTGCTGGAGGCTGCAGTGCCGCCGCTGGCGAAAGTAGAGGACTAAGAATGTCAATTGGATTTCGTATAAAAAACCGCGTGCACGTGGCCTCCAGTGAGCTGGTCGCCGAATTCGCCAAATTGCCGGTGGCCAACGTTTCGGACGCCATGTCCCGCATGACAGCGGCAGGGCCGACGCTTCGGCCCATGCACCGATCAGGGGGAATGGCGGGTGTTGCTCTCACGGTCAAGGCGCGTCCAGGTGACAACCTGATGTTGCACAAGGCAATCGACATGGCGGTCCCGGGAGACGTGATTGTCGTCGATGCCGGCGGGGAGCTCACCAATGCGCTTATGGGCGAACTGATGCTGGCCTACGCCGTCAAAAGAGGTGTCGCCGGGTTCGTCTTGAACGGTGCCATTCGCGATGTGGACGCATTTGTCCAGGTCAACTTGCCGACGTTTGCCGCCGGAATAACCCATCGCGGCCCCTACAA
>JABXHV010000041.1 GCA_013373445.1 Paracoccaceae bacterium
AAGGGCGAGGCCGAGGCAGGGCAGGAAGAGCTCAATATTCGCTATGCGCCTGCGCTTGATACTGCCGACTATCACACCATCGCCAAACATGCGGTGAAAGAAATCGCCTGGGCGAAGGGCCGTGCAGCGAGCTTCCTGGCCAAGTGGCATCACAGCCGTGTTGGCAGCTCATCTCATGTCCATCAGTCCCTTTTCACCAAGGATGGCGAGAATGCTTTCTGCGACCCCAAGGGTGAACTGGGCATGTCTGACACGATGCGTCACTACATGGCCGGTCTGATCAAATATGCGCCGGAGTACACCTACTTCCTTGCGCCTTACATCAACAGCTACAAGCGGTTCCAGAAAGGCACTTTTGCCCCGACCAAAACAGTTTGGTCGGTTGACAACCGTACCGCCGGGTTCCGTCTGTGCGGCGAAGGCACCAAAGGGCTCCGGGTAGAATGCCGCATTGGTGGATCGGATCTGAACCCTTACCTCGCACTTGCGGTACAGATCGCAGCAGGTCTTAAGGGCCTGGAAGAAAAACTCGAATTGCCAGCCCCTACAAGCGGTGATGTGTACGACGCCAAGGATGCTGGAGAGATTCCTTACAGCCTGCGCGAAGCACGCCACACATTGAACGGTTCGGCAATGCTGCGCGAGGCCTTCTCAGATGCGGTCGTGGATCACTACGTCCGTGCCGCGGACTGGGAAATCGAAGACTTTGATCGGGTTGTGACCGATTACGAAATTGCTCGCGGTTTTGAACGCGCCTAAGGCTCGACAAACCCAAGAGCGCGAGACCGCCGGACATGTTTGGCCGGTGCCCATCAACAAACGACCAAGCCGTGCCATCACTTTGCACGGTCTTTAGAGGTGTATCATGTCTGATATGATCAAGCTCGTCTCTCCCGTCGACGGGTCGGTCTATTTGGAACGCCCGGCACTCACCGAGGCCGCTGTTGCGGCCGTGGTGTCGAATGCGCGCACTGCCCAGCAGAGCTGGTCCAAGGTGCCATTGGACGAGCGTATTGCCTATTGCCTGAAGGCGCTCGACGCGCTGAAGGAAATGAACGACGAGATCGTTCCTGAACTCGCCTGGCAGATGGGGCGCCCCATCCGATTTGGCGGCGAATATGGCGGCGTCGACGAACGCACCCGTTACATGGCCGGTATTGCCGAAGAAGCCCTGGCAGATGTGGTCCGTTCGGACCGTCCAGGTTTCAACCGCTATTTGAAGCGTGTGCCACTCGGCGTCGTAATGGTCATCGCGCCGTGGAACTACCCGTTCATGACTGCGATCAACACCATCATGCCAGCGCTGATGGCCGGTGATGTGGTGATCTTGAAGCATGCCGCCCAAACGCTTCTTGTTGGGGAACGCCTTGCGCTTGCCTTTGAAAAGGCCGGCCTGCCGAAGGACGTTTTCCAGAACATCGTTCTAACCCACCAGGGCACAGAAAAGCTGCTCGGTTCGGGCGCGATCGATCACGTCAATTTCACGGGTTCGGTTGCCGGTGGCCGTGCAATCGAAAAAGCTCTTGCCGGCACCTTTGCCTCACTTGGGCTTGAGCTCGGCGGCAAGGATCCTGCCTATGTGCGTGAAGATGCCGATCTGGAGTATTCCATTGACAATCTCGTGGATGGCGCATTCTTCAATGCCGGTCAGTGCTGCTGCGGCATCGAGCGTATCTATGTGCATGAAAGCAAGTTTGACGCCTTCGTTGACGGCTTTGTTGACCTGACAAAGCAATACAAACTGGGCAGCCCGCTTGATGAAGCAACGACGCTTGGCCCTATGGCGAACGCCCGCTTTGCCAGCTGGGTGCGTGAGCAGACCCAGGAAGCCCTTCGCAAGGGTGCCAAGGCGCTGATTGATACATCGAAGTTCGAAGCGGACAAGGAAGGCACGCCTTACCTTGCTCCACAGGTGCTCACAAACGTCGATCACCAGATGTCCGTGATGCGCGAGGAAAGCTTCGGTCCCGTCGTCGGCATCATGAAGGTGAAAGACGACGCAGAAGCCCTGCAGCTCATGAACGACAGTCCATATGGGCTGACCGCCTCCATCTGGACCGAGGACCAGGCAGCAGCCGCGTCGATCGGAGACGAGATCGAGACAGGTATGGTCTTCATGAACCGCTGCGACTATGTCGATCCGGGCCTTGTGTGGACCGGCGTGAAAGATACCGGCAAGGGCGCAGCAATGTCCGAAATCGGCTTCCACAATCTGACACGGCCAAAAGCCTATCACTTCAAGGTCGAGCACTAAGCTCGACCTTCCCTCTCTCCTTATCTCAGACGAGTGATATTGCCATGAGCGCACTTCCAAACGTCAATTGGTCCTACCCGACATCCATCCGTTTCGGCGTTGGCCGGATCAAAGAACTGCCAGAGGCCGTCAAGGCAACCGGCATGTCCAATCCCCTGCTGGTGACCGACCCTGGTCTTGCCGGTCTGCCAATGGTCGCAGACATATTAGCCGACCTGAAGGCTGCCGGTTTGAGTGCCGCAGTCTTTTCCGAAGTTAAACCAAACCCGATCGACAAGAACGTCGAAGCTGGCGTTGTGGCCTATAAGGCCGGCGGCCACGATGGTGTGATTGCCTTTGGTGGCGGTTCCGGCCTCGATGCAGGCAAGCTGATCGCCTTCATGTCCGGACAGACGCGCCCGATCTGGGACTTTGAAGATATTGGTGACTGGTGGACACGCGCTGATGAAAACGGCATTGCGCCGATCATCGCCGTTCCAACGACAGCTGGTACCGGTTCTGAAGTTGGCCGCGCCGGCGTTGTTGCCAACTCGGAAACCCACACCAAGAAGGTGATCTTCCATCCGAAGATGCTGCCTGAAATCGTGATCTGTGACCCTGAGTTGACCGCTGGCATGCCACGCATGATCACCATCGGCACAGGCATGGACGCACTGGCACACTGCCTTGAGGCATATTCCTCGCCTTTCTACCATCCGATGTCTGAAGGCATCGCCGTGGAGGGCATACGCCTCGTGCTGGAGAACTTGCCGAAGGTGGTGGCCGACCCGAATGACCTGGCAGCCCGTGGCCATCTGATGAGTGCGGCGGCCATGGGCGCCGTTGCATTCCAGAAGGGTCTTGGCGCGATTCATTCTCTGTCTCACCCGGTTGGCGCTCTTTATGACACCCACCATGGCATGACCAATGCGGTCTTCATGCCTTATGTGCTGCAGTTCAACAAAGCTGCGATTGAAGACAAATTCGATCGTCTGGCCGGTTTCCTTGGCATCGAAGGCGGATACCAGGGTGTTCTGGACACTGTCCTCAAGCTACGTGCCGACCTTGACGTTCCGCACACTCTGTCTGGCCTCTTTGTCGATGACGAAAAGCGCGAGCTGATTGCAGATATGGCGATTGTTGATCCAACAGCCGGTGGCAATCCAGTGGAGCTGACCAAGGAAGGCGCTTTGGAAATCTTTGACAAGGCGCTTTCCGGCGAGCTCTGATTTCCTTTTTTGAAACAAGAAAGGCCCGGGCTACACAGTTGTCCGGGCCTTTTGTTTTTTCAGGCTGCGCGCAAAGTGTGCCAGGTGCCTAGCTGGAACGTGCGAAAGGCACAACGGACCCGAGCGCTCCTCTTGAACGGCCATCTTTGTTGTCAAAGTTAAACTTGGGATCACACTCGACCCGGTTACGCCCATTGTTCTTCGCCCGGTACATGGTGCGATCCGCCAAGGCGATCAGGTCCGTCAGATCCATCCCGGGCTTTGCAGAAACGACCCCTGCGCTAACTGTCGCTTGCAAAGGGATGCCTTCAAACGAGACATGGTTTTCAGCGAAGTTCATACGGATTCGCTCCGCCACGATATAAGCAGCTTCCAAAGGCGTATCAGGCAGAAAGACATTAAATTCCTCGCCGCCATAGCGTCCAAACAGGTCATTGGATCTGATACCGGCTTTAACCGTGTCGGAGAAAGACCTTAGAACCCTGTCCCCCATCAGATGGCCCTGGGTATCGTTAACCGTCTTGAAGTGATCCAGATCGAACATGATCATCGAGAAAGGAACATTGCGCCCCTGGCAACTGTTGAACAGGCGCTCTGCCTCCGTGAAGAGGTGGTTCCGGTTGACCGCTCCCGTGAGGACATCGATCTTGGAAGCATCCGTCTGCTCCTGTTCGCTTTGTTCCTTGCGCAGCAGGATCGAGACAACTGCTCCACACATCGCGAAGAACATGTCTTCAATATGCAAAATACCCAACCAGCTGAAAATCGAAACATCTACAAGCGATTGACCATCATAATCCAGGCATTCGACAGCAACCCCGACGTAGACCGCAGCGTGAACACCAAAGACAACCACCAGGGGCTTGCGCAGCGCCAGGTCCTCATTTGTCGAAGACCAGAGTTCATACACTGCCAATGACATAAACACCGCCCAGCAGATGGCCACGGCGAAAAGCCCTTTCAATGGCACAGGCCATTCCACCGGGACAACCATCATCAGCGCCCAGAAACCAAGCCCCGCCGAGACAGCAAACCAGGAAATCGGCAGGTTGTTGAACCGCCTCGCCCCAATCCAGAACATTGCGGGAAGCAGTGCGCGACCGCCGTCTGAGATCAAGATCAGCGTGTCACTTGGAACCATCAAGCCGAGGGTTAAGCCGATTAAAGTGATGGAACCGAACATATTGGCGAATGCCCACCAGAGCAGTTCTGAGGCGTGTTTCATCTGCGACCAGGCGATCAACAGACACATGCTCGCCAGAGCCGAGGCAAAAGCGTTTGAAACCATAAACGTACGCCCATCGAGGGCAGTTCCAATTACTTCCAGGTTGATCATCTGGCATCACTTCTCAGGAAAAATCGTAAGCTCAAATTATGTTTCGAATCTTGATATTCACTTAAAGCGACTTCTTGAAATTTTTAATAAATTTTCGGTTTGTTTCACCAAACCCTTTAATACTTGCCAATACTTAGGTAATGCCCCTGATATTATCAGTTACTGCCCACCAAAACCGCTACCAGACAAAAAACAGGCGCCGGATTACCGACGCCTGTTCAAACGCATCTCTATCGATGCAGTGTCTCAGAGCATGCTGTCCAGCAATTCGTTTTCGCTGATAACGCCGACAATGGATCCATCCTTGACCACGACAACCGGATCCGGCTTCACGCGTTTGATCCGTGCAACTTCGCGGATTGGAGTGCTTACATCACACGTCAGACCTTCGGCCATGGCACCTGGAATGCTGCCCGGTTTGACCATGATGTCACGTGCGCGCAGCACGTTAAGCGGATTCATGTGACTGACAAAATCAGCCACATAAGGCGTTGCGGGCTTGCGCACGATTTCCTGCGGTGTTCCAAGCTGAATAACACGGCCACCTTCCATGATCGCAATGCGAGAACCGATTTTGGCCGCCTCATCCAGATCGTGACTGACGAAGATAATCGTACGGTTCAGCTCTTTTTGCAGATCAAGGAGCTCATCCTGGAGACGATCTCGAATGAGCGGATCGAGCGCAGAAAACGGTTCATCCATCAACAGTATCGGTGCGTCGGTGGCGAAGGCTCGAGCAAGACCAACACGCTGCTGCATGCCACCGGACAGTTCATGGACATATTTGTCGCCCCAACCATCCAACCCGACCAGCTTGAGCTGTTTCTTCACCTGCGCCTTGCGATCTTTGTCCGACATGCCGGCCAGTTCAAGGCCAAAGCCGACATTCTCGGAGACAGTTCGCCAAGGCAGCAGGGCAAACTGCTGGAAGACCATGGCGATACGTTTTCGGCGCAGTTCGCGCAGGACCGATGGAGAGCAGTTTTCAGGATCTATATATTCATCACCGTTGAGCACTTCGACAGATCCGCGCACCACCGGATTGAGGCCATTCACGGCGCGTAGCAGTGTCGACTTGCCGGACCCCGAAAGCCCCATCAGTACGATCACCTCGCCTTCATGGATATCGAAGGTTGCTCCTGCAACTCCGAGCGTCTGACCGGTTTCGGCCTGAATTTCCTGCCGGGTCTTACCCGCATCAATCATTGGCAAGGCGGAGTGTGGCGCGTCGCCGAAAACAATATCGACATTCTTGAAACGTACAACTGGCGTGCTCATTATCGACCTCCCGCCTGTTCCTGGGTGCGGAAGAAACGATCCAGCATAATCGCTACCAGCACAATCGCCACACCCACTTCAAAGCCTTTGGCAATGTTCACGGTGTTCAGTGCGCGCAGGGTCGGAACCCCGAGCCCGTCCGCTCCAACGAGAGCCGCGATAACGACCATCGACAAGGACAACATGATTGTCTGAGTGAGGCCTGCCATGATCTGCGGCAAGGCATAGGGAAGTTCAATTTTCCAAAGGATCTGCGACTTGGTAGCGCCAAAGGCATTGCCAGCCTCCAGCAGGTCGGTCGGTGTTGACGAGACCCCAAGCTGGGTCAATCGGATGGGCGCGGGAATTGCAAAAATCACCGTAGCGATCAGACCTGGCACCATACCAAGGCCAAAGAGGATCAGCGCCGGGATCAAATAAACGAAGGTCGGAATGGTCTGCATCAAATCAAGGACCGGGCGCAGTACGGCAAACAGTCTTGGACGGTGAGCAGCCGCAACACCGACAGGAACCCCCACCAGCATGCACACGATGGAGGCTCCCAGGACAAGGGCGACGGTCTCCGTCGTCTCTTCCCAGTAGCCCTGGTTGATAATCAACAAAAGAGATGCCAGCACAAAGAGAGCAAAGGAAACTTTGCGCCGTACATAATAGGCAATGGCTGTTAACGCGCCGACGATGATCAGCGGATGTGGTGTCTGGAGAACCCACAGGATCG
Source organism: Paracoccaceae bacterium (assembly GCA_013373445.1). GTDB lineage: Bacteria > Pseudomonadota > Alphaproteobacteria > Rhizobiales > Stappiaceae > Roseibium. Next base: position 6,795 of record JABXHV010000041.1, read on the forward strand.
CATCAATCATGGCTTCCAAACCGACAGAAATGCCATCAAACACCCAATAGGCGTTGTCCGTCAGCCAATCTACAAAGCCTTTTGCAACCTTGCCAATCGGGATCTTGTGATCGGTTAGCCATTCCATTCGGCGTTCTCCAGTGTTTGGAAATCCATAGTGTTCTCAAAAAAACAGCCGCGCCAATCAAAATCGGCACGGCTGATGTTTGCTCGCTCAATCAATACCCGTCAGGATCAAAGACCAAGTGCGCCTTTTACAGCAGCGGACGCGTCCTTGCCGTCAACTGTGGTCACGCCTTCAAGCCATGGCTCAATAGCTGTCGGGTTCGCAACAAGCCAAGCCTTGGCTGCGTCATCCGGCTCTTCACCATCGTTGAGAATGGCGCCCATGATCTCGTTCTCCATTTTAAGGGAGAAGGCCAAGTTGGAAATGAACTTGCCCACGTTCTCACACTCGGACGTGTAATCGGCGCGCACGTTGGTGTGCACAGTCGCACCACCAAAGTTAGGGCCAAAGTAGTCGTCACCACCATCCAGGTAAGCCATATCGAAGTTGGCGTTCATTGGATGCGGCTCCCAACCCAGGAAGACGACGTCTTCGTCGCGCTTTGCAGCGCGGGCAACCTGCGCCAGCATGCCTGACTCGGAAGATTCCACAACTTCGAAGTCTTCGAGACCAAAGGCATTTGCGTCGATCATATCGATGATCAAACGGTTGCCGTCGTTGCCAGGCTCGATGCCATAGATCTTGCCATCAAGGCTGTCCTTGAATTTCGCAATGTCAGCAAAAGTCTTCAGACCCTTGTCGAAGGTGTACTTTGGAACTGCCAGCGTGTATTTCGCGCCTTCCAGGTTCACACCCAGGGTCTCAACCGAACCGTCTTCACGATAAGCAGCGATGTCGCCTTCCATTGTCGGCATCCAGTTGCCCAGGAAAACGTCGATGTCCTTGTTCTTCAGTGACGCGTAAGTCACCGGAACCGAGAGAATTTTTGTTTCTGGCTCATAACCCAGAGCTTCCAAAACTACAGACGCTGTCGCTGTGGTTGCAGTAATATCTGTCCACCCAACATCCGAGAAACGAACAGTTTTACAGCTTTCAGCTTCCGCTGCCTGTGCAGCTCCAGAGAGTGCTGCAGAAAAAAGCAGCGCACTGCCCAGTTTTACGGCAAAATTCATGAATACGTCCTCCGTGGTTCACTATGCGACATACATAACAGATACTTCTGCAATCTCAACGCCATAGCCAAAGCATCTGTCAAAAAACCAATATTACTAATTTTATTGATGGAAGCACTTTGGCAATTCATTTTCAAGTTTTTATTGATTGAACGTTCAATTAAAAATAAAAGGGCGCTGAGGAGACTGCTATGCCCAAGGTTGGAATGGAAGACGAACGGCGGCGTTGTCTGATTGACGCCACCATGGAAACGATACATGAGCGCGGCTATTCCGAGGTCACGGTTGCGCAAATTGCACGCAAGGCCGGCGTCTCCAGCGGACTGGCGCTGCATTACTTCGGCTCCAAGGATCAGTTGCTCGCCTCCACCATGCATCACATGTTGCGTGAGCTCGGCAATGGCCTTCGCTCGCGGCTTGCCAATGCGCACAGCCCGCGCGAGCGCATCAGTGCAATCATTGTGGCCAATTTCGAGCCGCATCAGTTTCGCGACACGGTGATTGCAGCCTGGCTCGCCTTTTACGTTCAGTCACGCACCAACCAGAGCAACCGCCGCCTGCTGCGCATCTATTCAATGCGCCTGGTTTCGAACCTGACCGTCGGACTGTGCCACTTCATGAGCAGGGAAGACGCCCGGAGGGTTGCTGAAGGCACTGCCAGCATGATCGACGGCGTTTGGTTGCGCCAGGCCCTTCGCGACAAACCCGGCGACCCGGAAACTGCAATCACGCTCGTCGAGGAATACGTCTCGTTCCAGATCGAACAGGCACGCCAAAACAAGAAGGCTGCTGCGCTGCATGAAGCGCACGCCACGCCAGATGGATCAAACACCCAATGACAGCTGAATTCGACTTCATCATCATCGGCGCAGGTTCTGCCGGATGCGCCATGGCCTCGCGGCTGAGCGAAGATCCGAACAACCGTGTCCTAGTGCTCGAGTTCGGCGGTACCGATGTCGGCCCCTTCATTCAGATGCCGGCGGCCCTCTCCTATCCCATGAACATGTCTCATTATGACTGGGGTTATGAGAGCGAAGCAGAACCGCATTTAGGTGGACGCAAACTGGCAACACCGCGCGGCAAGGTGATCGGTGGCTCCTCCTCGATCAACGGAATGGTTTATGTGCGTGGTCATGCCTGTGACTTTGACACCTGGGAAGAGCTCGGCGCGAGCGGCTGGGGTTACCGTCATGTGCTGCCCTATTACCAACGTCTTGAGACAAGTCATGGTGGACAGGAAGGCTGGCGCGGAACCGACGGTCCACTTCATGTGTCCCGTGGCACCAAGCGGAACCCGCTCTATGACGCCTTTCAGAAGGCGGGCGCAGAAGCCGGCTATGGCCTGACACTCGATTACAATGGTGAGCGTCAGGAAGGCTTTGCGGATATGGAGATGACGGTCCACAAGGGGCGTCGCTGGTCTGCTGCCAATGCCTATCTGAAGCCTGCTCTCAAACGCCCCAACCTGACGCTAATCACAGGCGCTCTGGTGCACAGGATTTTGTTTGAGGACAAGCGCTCTACCGGGGTCTCCTACGAAGTAGGCGGCGCGATGAAGACCGTCCGGGCCAGCCGCGAAATCATTCTGGCTGCCTCATCCATCAACTCCCCGAAGATTCTGTTGCAGTCCGGCATCGGCGATGCAGCCCATCTTGCAGAGCACGGCATCGACGTCATCGCCAATCGACCTGGTGTTGGCGCGAACCTGCAGGACCATCTTGAGCTTTACATCCAGCAGGCCTGCACCCAGCCAATCACGCTCTACAAGCATTGGAACCTGTTTTCCAAGGGGCTCATCGGACTGCAATGGCTGCTGCAGAAAAAAGGCCTTGGTGCTTCGAACCACTTTGAAAGTTGTGCTTTCATCCGGTCAAAGGCGGGCGAGAAGTATCCTGACATCCAGTATCACTTCCTGCCCTTTGCCGTTCGATACGATGGCAAGGTCGCAGCCGAAGGCCATGGTTTTCAGGCCCATGTCGGTCCGATGCGTTCCAAATCTCGCGGCCGCGTAAAACTGACATCTGCCGACCCGCGCTCCAAACCCTCCATCTTGTTCAATTACATGTCGCATGAAGATGACTGGTCCGACTTCCGCACAGCCATCCGGCTCACGCGCGAGATTTTCGGGCAGAAGGCTTTCGACGCTTACAGGGGCAAGGAAATCCAGCCAGGCGACGACGTTCAAACCGACGAGCAACTGAACGCCTTCATCCGCGACCATGCAGAAAGCGCCTATCATCCAAGTGGCACGTGCCGAATGGGTGCGGCCACTGATCCGATGGCCGTCGTTGATCCGGAGTGCCGCGTCATTGGCGTTGAGGGTCTGCGCGTTGCAGACAGCTCGATTTTCCCCCAGATTACCAACGGCAATCTGAATGGGCCTTCCATCATGGTCGGCGAGAAGGCCTCAGATCACATATTGGGCAAGGAACCACTTGCTCCTTCAAACGCCGAACCATGGATCAACCCGAACTGGCAGACCTCGCAAAGGTAAGCCAACAGCATCCAATGATCCAAAACGTTCCTCGGACTTAAAGAGATTACAAGACCCATGCGCGCACAGCCCAAAGCCTCCCATTTCATCAATGGAACCTATGTTGAAAGCCCAAATGGAAAGGCTTTCCAGTCGATCTATCCGGCGACAACGGAAGTCATTGCAGAGCTTCACAGTGCAGACGAAGCGACCGTTGATGCTGCCATCGCTGCAGCAAAGGAAGCACAGAAAGTCTGGGCCGCGACCGACCCGATCACCCGTGGCCGTGTCCTTTTGAAAGCGGCCGAGCTGCTGCGCGAGCGCAATCAGGAACTCTCGGAGCTGGAAACGCTCGACACCGGCAAGCCCATCCAGGAAACCCTTGTTGCCGACGCCGCTTCCGGAGCAGAGTGCCTTGAGTATTTCGGCGGTCTGACGTCCACACTGACCGGCGAATACATTGATCTTGGTGGTTCCTTTGCGCTGACCAAACGTGAGCCTCTCGGCGTATGCGCAGGCATTGGCGCGTGGAACTATCCGATCCAGATTGCCTGCTGGAAAGCGGCTCCCGCGCTTGCGTGCGGCAATGCCCTGGTGTTCAAACCGTCAGAAGTGACACCCTTGTCCGCGCTGAAGCTTGCCGAGATCATGATCGAGGCCGGACTGCCCGCTGGTGTTTTCAATGTGGTGCAGGGTTTTGGAGATGTCGGCGCACGGCTCGTCTCGCATGATGACGTGGCCAAGGTTTCGCTGACCGGTTCGGTCCCGACGGGCGCCAAGGTTGCTGCCCTTGCCGGAGAACACTTGAAGAAAACCACCATGGAACTTGGTGGCAAGTCACCTCTTATCATCTTTGATGACGCAGACATTGAAAACGCGGTCTCGGCTGCCATCAATGCGAACTTCTATTCCACCGGCCAGGTCTGCTCCAATGGCACCCGGGTCTTCGTCCACACGACCATCAAGGAGGCTTTCCTGGCGCGTCTGGCAGAGCGTACCGGTAATGCGGTCTTGGGCGATCCGATGGATGAGGCAACCAGTATCGGCCCGCTGGTGTCCAAGGCGCAATTCGACAAGGTGCTCGGCTACATGAAGATCGGCGCAGACGAAGGCGCCCGCCTGATTTGCGGTGGTGACAGGGCGAGTGTTGCAAGCCTGCCTGAAGGCTACTTCGTTCAGCCAACGGTCTTTGCCGATGTCAAGGACGACATGCGCATCGCGACCGAAGAGATCTTCGGCCCAGTGATGTCCGTACTCGACTTTGACGATGAGGCAGATGTGATCGCTCGCGCCAATGACACAGCCTTTGGTCTGGCTGCTGGTGTCTTCACCAAGGACATTCAGCGCGCACACCGGGTCATCGATCAGCTGCAGGCCGGTACCTGCTGGATCAACACCTACAATCTGACGCCTGTTGCCATGCCGTTTGGCGGCTACAAAAAATCAGGCATGGGCCGCGAAAACGGTCATGCGGCCATCGAATATTATAGCCAGATCAAAAGCGTCTACGTGGAGATGGGTGACGTGGAAGCTGCCTTTTAAAGGCAGCACTTCCAGCCCCCATTGCTTTGGGGTATAAGCCGCCCATGCGAAAGATTGATGTTCTTATTGTCGGCGCTGGTGCCGCAGGTCTCATGTGCGGCATCGAGGCCGGCAAACGTGGTCGGTCCGTACTGATCATCGATCATGCGAAGAAGCCTGCCGAAAAGATCCGGATTTCCGGCGGCGGACGCTGCAACTTCACCAA
>JABXHV010000062.1 GCA_013373445.1 Paracoccaceae bacterium
GAGGTCGGGTTTCATAACACCGGGCTTTACGATCCCTATCCCGCCGCGCTGTCGGGGCTGATAGAGATCACCGGTCGCGCCGAGGATGCGGGCCGGTTCCGCACGCCATCCCTGCGCAATGTCGCCGTCACCGCGCCCTATATGCATGACGGTTCGATCCCCGATCTGCGCGGGGTGCTGGCGCATTACGCGACTGCGGGCCGCGCCCCGAAGCACCCGATGAAGGACGGCATGATCGCGGGCTTTACCGCGACCGAGGCCGAGATCGCCGACATCATCGCCTTTCTCGAAAGCCTTACCGACGAGGGTTTTCTGACGAACGCCTCCACTTCCGATCCCTGGCCGGAGGGTCACCCGGCCGCCACCAAACGCATCATGCCTTGAACAGGACAGGAAACGCACATGACAACACATGACGCACCATCGACACCGCGCGGGAACGCGCTCTATTTCACCGCTTGGCGCTGGCACTTCTACGCCGGGCTCTACGTTATCCCATTCCTGCTGATGTTGGCCGTGACCGGCCTTATCATGCTTTGGGTTGCGTTCTTCCAAGGCATCGGAGACGAGAAGATGACCGTCGCGCCTGGCGCCGAGCCTATGGCCATCAGCGCGCTGCAAGCTGCCGCCGAGGCTGCCGTGCCCGGAGGCCATGCCACGCAATACGTGGCCCCTCTTGGCCCCGATCACGTTGCAGCATTTCAGGTGACAGCGAACGATGTCGCGACCGGCGTTACTCTGAACCCCTACACGGGCGAAGTGCTCCATACCTTCCCTTGGCGTGCTGGCTGGTATGATCTGGCAAACGACATTCACGGCACACTGCTGATCGGCGATGTCGGCGACCGGCTGATCGAAGCGGCGGCAAGTCTCGGGCTTCTCCTGATCGCGACCGGCCTCTATCTGCACTGGCCGCGCAACGGCTCGGGCCTGCGCCAGATGCTGGTGCCGTCCTTCGCCAAGTCCGGCCGTGCCCTGTGGAAGTCGCTGCATGGCGTGACCGCCTTCTGGTTCTCGATCGTCCTCGTGTTCTTCCTGATTTCCGGTCTCAGCTGGGCCGGTATCTGGGGCGGCAAGATGGTGCAGGCCTGGAACACGTTTCCGGCTGAAAAATGGGGCGCGCCGCTCTCGGATGTCACGCATGCAAGCATGAACCATGATGGCGCCAAGGAAGTCCCGTGGACGCTGGAACAGACCCCGATGCCGGCCTCGGGCTCGCTCGCGGGCACTGTGGCGGTTCAGGGCGCTGTCACCATCGACAGCGTCGCCGCCTTCGCAAATGGGCTCGGTTTCAACGGCCGCTTCAATCTGAACCTTCCATCGGGCGAAACGGGGGTCTGGACGATCAGTCACGACAGCATGTCGAACGATGGGCCCGACCCTGCGGCCGACCGGACCATTCACATCGACCGATACACGGGCAACGTTCTGGCCGATGTGCAATACGCCGACTATTCGGCCTATGCCAAGGCAATGGCCTGGGGCATTGCCCTGCATGAGGGCGATCTCGGCCTGTGGAACTTCGTGCTGAACACAGCATTCATCCTGGCGATGATCTTCGTGAGCATCTCGGGTCTGGTTCTGTGGTGGAAGCGCCGCCCTGCGGGGGCCGGTCGCCTTGCCGCACCTCCGGCGCCCAAGGCACTGACGCACTGGAAAGGGGCACTGCTTGTAGCCCTCTTCATTGCGCTCGCCTTCCCGATGGCGGGTATTTCGTTGGTCGTGGTTCTGGCCATCGACGCAATCCTGATCAGCCGGGTTCCGATGCTAAAGCGCGCCTTGTCCTGATCAGACCGAGCGTGCCGGTGCCGTTCTGTCCCACAGACGTCACCACACTTGTCCGGTCGAACTCCAGAGGTTCGACCGGGCCTTTTCGAGAAACAGGAATGGAGAGTTCCATGCGCCTCACGTCGATCTTCCTCGCGCTCGCCCTTGCGGCATCATCTGCCATTGCACACGACATCCAGGTCGGGGATCTGGAGATCATTCACCCGGCGATCCCTCTGCCGCCTCCGAGCGCCCCGACTGCCGCCGGTTATATGGCTATCGCCAACAACGGCACGCATCCCGATCGCCTCATCGGTGTCGAAGTGCCCATTGCCAAATCCTCAAGCCTGCACCGCACCGAAGTCAGCGCCGATGGCGTCGCCCGTATGCTGCCGCTCGAAGCCGCGGACATTCCCGCCGATGACACCGTTCTGTTCGAACAGGGCGCCATGCATGTCATGCTGATGGGCTTGTCCGCGCCCTTGCATGAAGGCGACATGGTGCCCGCCACGCTGATCTTCCAACACGCCGGGCGCGTGGAAGTCGAATTCATGGTCGATCCTGCGGATGGCATGGATCACGGCACGATGGACCACGGCGCGATGGATCATTCGGCTATGGGCCATGCTCAGGCTGACGGTCCGATGTCGGTCATGGGAGGCACCGACGCCGAACAGATCGAGGCATTGCTCAAAGCCCAGTTCGAACGGCCTGAGGCTCCGCTGACCGTGGCGCCGATCACCGTGCAGGGTAGCGTCGCCGTTGCCGGCTGGAGCCAGGACGGCAATGGGGGCCGCGCCTTTCTGCGCAAGGACGACCATGGCTGGTTCGTCGAACTCTGCTCGGGCGAAAGCCTCGTTTTGCCCGCCACGTTCCAATCCATGGGCTTGGGCCACGCAGAGGCTAACCGCCTCGCGGCATCCGTCAACGGGGCTGAAACCAGTGCAGGAGCCGATCTGATCGCCCGCCTCAATGCATTCGAGGGCACGGTGATTATCGGGCGGCAGGGGATGGGTGATCACGGACACGGACACAACGAGGACAAAGCACATGGACACTGAACCGCTCCGGGACGGAGAAGAGAGGCTGGGCTTTGACCCGGGCGACAAGGTGGACGCGACGTTGCATTTCATCGGTCATGTCGAAACGCCCTGAAAAAAGGGGGACTGCCCCCGCAACATTCACGAGGCGCGAAAACGTGGCGGTCGGTTTGCCGCCGTGATCGATCCGGCCTTTTGGCGCGGACTGGCGGGTCTTGCGGCCGGGGATGCGGTGATTCTGCTTTATTGGATGGCCAATGCTCGCCGCGACGCGATCGTGCAGGTGCCGCCCCATCGCCCCGAACCGTCAGGCACCTTTGCCCTGCGGTCGGCTCTGTTGCGCAAATCTCGTGAGGGATTCATCTCGTGAATCCAGC
>JABXHV010000115.1 GCA_013373445.1 Paracoccaceae bacterium
CCCGATACGCTCGACATCGAAACCCCTATTCTCGGCGGAAAACCGTCACCTTTTGCTGTTCCCAATGGCTGTTATGCCCTCACGGTAAAAGAGGTGCAGCACTATACGGACACACTCTTCCGCTTTCGTCTATCCCGACCAAATGAGTTTCGGTTTCGCTCTGGTGAGTTTGCAATGATCGGCCTGCCGAACGCCGACAAGCCGGTTTTTCGCGCCTATTCTGTTGCCAGCCCGTCCTGGGATGAGGAGCTTGAATTCTACTCCATCAAGGTACCGGACGGTCCTCTGACAATGCACCTGCAGAAAATTCAACCCGGCGACACCGTGTTGATGCGCAAGAAGTCCACGGGCACATTGGTCAACGACGCCCTCATTCCCGGCAAGCGGGTCTGGATGTTTTCTACCGGGACCGGCATCGCACCCTTTGCCAGCCTGATCCGCGATCCGGAAACCTATGACAAGTTCGACGAAGTCATCCTGACGCAGGGCTGCCGGACCGTTGACGAGCTTAAATACGGCCTGGATCTCGTGGAAACTCTTCGCGAAGACCCGCTCGTGGGTGAGCTCGTTCAGGACAAACTCATTCACTACACCACCGTGACACGCGAAGACTATCCGCGTCAGGGTCGTCTCACGGATCTCATCACCAATGGCAAGCTGTTTGAAGACCTCGGCCTTCCGCGCATGGGTCCAGAAGAAGATCGAGCGATGATCTGCGGTTCCATGGCCATGCTCAAGGACACCAAAGAGCTCTGTCTGAGCCATGGTCTTGAAGAAGGTGCGAACAACAAACCAGCCCAGTTTGTCGTGGAGCGGGCGTTCGTCGACTGAGGTAATTGCTGCGAATTGCATCATGCCTGCTCAGCAAATCAGCGCAGACGTTTTGCAAATCCGATTGACAGATTTTTTGAAAACATGTTTGCATACTAACGAAATGCAGACATGTCCTTGAGGGAGCCACGACGTTGACTGCAGTTGAAGGCAAGCCAGAGAAGATCCGCTGTGACGCATGTCCTGTCATGTGCTACATCGCCGATGGACGTTCCGGCGCTTGCGACCGATACGCCAATGAGGGCGGAAATCTGATCCGCCTCGACCCTCTGAAAATCCTCGAAAAAACAGAAGCCAGCGGCGGTGACATCGTACCCTTTCTTGAAAAGGAATGGGATGGTGACATTGTTCCCAACAAGTCGGGCTTCGTGACAGCTATCGGTGCTGGAACCACCTATCCGGACTACAAACCCGCTCCGTTTATCGTTTCGTCTGAAGTCGACGGCGTCGACATGATCACGGTCGTAACCGAAGGCATATTCAGCTATTGCGGCGTGAAGCTGAAGATCGACACGGACAGACACCTTGGCAATGAATGTGCTGCGGTGCGCTCCTGCGGGGAAATCATTGGCCACGTCACCACATCGGAATATGGCAGTCAGATGCTGTCCCTGGGCGGTGTTCATCACCTGACCGGCGGCTCGAAAAAAGAAGGTCGTCTGACCTGTTCAACGATGCTGGCCCTGTGCAACGGTGAAGAAGTCGAACTCGATATCGACGGCGGCGCTGATCTCAAGGTTCAGGCCGGCAAGGCTCCGATCATCAACGGCGCCGCGGAAGAACGCATGCGCGTTGGCTGCGGTTCGGCAACGGTCGGAATGTTTGCTGCACAATGGCAGGGTCTTGTCGATGAAGTGGTGGTGGTCGATGACCACATCACTGGCGTCATGTCGGAACATCAGGCCGGCAAGGTCATCGGCTGGGAACCAACCGGCATCAAGATCAATGGTCGCCGGTCCACGCCAGGTCGCTATTTTCAGGTCGCTGAACCGGGCACCGGCTGGGGCGGAACCAACCTTGCAGACCCGCTTGCAATCATTGGAAAGTTTGATCCGAAGACCGCAAAGCCAGGACTTTCTCTGCTGATGGTCTCCACCACTGGTGAGCACGCAGCCTACTACGAGCTCAACGAAGAGCTGATGCCTGTTCAAATGGATATTCCTGATCGCCTGAAGCCATCGGTCGTGCGGATCGAGGAAAACTGCGAACCAGCCCTCACTTCCGTCTTGTTCATGGCCGGTGCTGGTGGTTCGCTGCGGTCCGGTGTGACGGAACACCCGGTCGGCCTGACGCGGTCCGTCCAACATTCACTGACCTATGTCAGCTGCGGCGGCGCACCTGTCTACACCTGGCCAGGTGGTGGCATCACCTTCATGGCAGATGTCACCCGTATGCCCAAAAATGCGTTCGGCTATGTTCCGACCCCAGCTCTGGTGGCCCCGATTGAATTCACAATGCGTGCAGATGACTACCGGGCTCTTGGTGGTCACATGGACTATGTCATGCCATTGTCCGAAGCGCTTGAGGGGAAAACCGGGCGTCAGAACGATCACATCCTGAAAGGCCGACGCGGTGTCTCCTCTGCATCAGACAATCCCTGGCCAACGGGTTCAGGCAACTATTCCTGGAAGAAGGTTGCCGAATGAAATCAAGCCCCTGGTCAGAATCTGTTACGGCACGGTTGCTCCCGGATGGGCGGCGATTGCATCTGCAACATGGTCCGATCGACCTGATTGTCGAAGCGTTCGGTGAACAAACGGAAGTCTCTCGTGCCTATGATCAGGCGGTTGAAGCTTTTCACGACATCCTTCCAAATCTGGCTTCAGAGCTGCCAAATCTGCGCACCGCCGCTGGACCAGAACCAATCGGCCCTGTCGCAGTTCGGATGTGGCAGGCGACAACACCCTTCTCGCCAACATTCATCACACCGATGGCCGCTGTTGCGGGAAGTGTTGCAGATTTCGTTCTGGAAAAGCTGTCCAGGGGTCGCATTCTTACCAAGGCTTACGTTAACAATGGCGGAGACATCGCCCTCCTGCTACGCGAAGGAACCTTTCGCATCGGTATTTGCGAGAACCCCCAGACAGCCGCAGCTGGCGGCAGCGTTACACTACGCCCTGAAGACGGGATCGGCGGACTTGCGACAAGTGGTTGGCGCGGTCGCTCCTTGTCGCTTGGCATCGCAGACGCGGTCACTGTGCTGGCAGAAACTGCTGCACAAGCTGATGCGGCTGCAACGTTGATCGCCAACGCGGTTGATCTTCCTGGCTCGTGCAAAGTTGCTCGCGAACCCGCCAGCTCCCTCTCACCGGACAGCGATTTGGGCGACCGATTGGTAACGACCCATGTCGACGCTCTGACGTCTGAAGAAATCAGCGCCGCATTGGCCAAAGGTGTCGAAATTGCCGAAGGCTATTGTGCCCGAGGCCTGATCACGTCGGCCTATCTCTCTTTGTGCGCCGAACGCAGGGTCGTTGCCCAAAACCAAAATGAACAAAATCATCTCAGGGAGGCCATCTGTGCCTGAACCAATCATCAGAAAAACGGCTATGGTCGTTGAAGAAATCTTTCACGAAGGCGGCCCCGTCAGCACAACGCCGCAACGTCGGGCTGCGATGCTATGCGTGATCAAGAACCCGTTTGCAGGTCAATATGTTGAAGATATTGCCGGTTTCATGGATGACCTCAAGCCACTCGGCGTTGATATGGCCAAAAAGCTGGTCGATGTTCTGGGCGGAGATGCGTCTGTGGTTGAAGGGTACGGGAAAGGCGCCATCGTCGGAACAGCTGGCGAACTGGAGCACGGCGCCTTGTGGCACGTCCCAGGCGGCTATTCGATGCGCGAGATCCTTCCGGCTTCGAGCGCCATTGTACCCTCGACCAAGAAGATTGGCGGACCTGGAACACGCCTCGATGTGCCAATCACGCATTGCAACGCGTCTTATGTGCGCTCGCATTTCGATGCCATTGAAGTCGGTCTCGCGGATGGTCCAAAGGCTGATGAAATCCTGCTTGTTCTAGCCATGACAACCGGCCCGCGCGTCCACGCACGCGTTGGTGGTCTCAAGGCTTCAGAAATCAAAGGGGAAGACGGCCTGCGATGATCTCCCGTATCCGCAAACTTGTGACTTTTTCGGAAACGATTGAGCGGGAATTCGACCAAATGGTCGTTCCGCCAGCCGTCCGGGTTTGCTGCTGCGCGATCATCGAGAACCCCTATGCCGGACGTTATGTCGCGGACCTTGAAGACCTGGTGACCATTGGTGCCGAGATGGGTTCTTTGCTCGCCGAACGCTGTCTTCAGGTCTCAGGCCTTTCCGCCAGCAGCATTCAGAGCTTCGGCAAGGCGGCAATGGTTGGCGAGAACGGTGAAATCGAGCATGCTGCGGCCGTTTTGCACCCAGCTCTCGGCGCGCCGCTTCGCAATGTGCTTGGCGGCGGCAAGGCACTCGTGCCCTCTTCAAAGAAGATGGGAGGTCCCGGCGATACGCTTGACGTGCCCCTTGGACACAAGGACGCTGCCTATGTGCGCTCGCACTTTGATGGAATGCCGGTTCGCATTGCCGACGGTCCGCGCGCCAATGAACTGCTTATAGCGGTCGCACTATCACCGACAGGTCGGCCCTTGCCGCGTGTGGGTGGTCTGAAACATGAAGAAATATCTGGAGAAGATGGTTTAAAATAGCCATTTCTGAAAGGAACAGAGCCATGGAATTCGTCCGGAACGCTTGGTATGTAGCAGGATGGTCCTCTGAGATTGATGAAGAGCTTCGGCGGTTCACCATCCTCAATGAGCACATCGTCATGTACCGTAAGTCCGACGGAACAGTGGCCGCGCTGGAAGATCGCTGCCCGCACCGCCTGTTGCCACTTTCTGAAGGCAAGCGCATAGGTGACGATATTCAATGCGGCTACCACGGCATGACCTTCAATTGCGACGGAAAATGCGTCCGTATTCCAGGACAAAGCAACCTCCCGGCCTCTGCCTATGTTGATTCCTATCCGGTCCATGAACGCCATGACATCGTCTGGATCTGGATGGGAGACAAGGAAAAGGCTGACCCTGCAGATATCTTCGACATGCCGGAGTTCACCGACCCCAATTGGGCCAGCCATCAGGGCGATGCGCTGCACTTGAAGTCCAACTACCTGAATGTCGCGGAAAACCTGGTCGATCCGGCACACGTCAGCTTTGTTCACCCAACCACTCTTGGCAATTCCGCATCTGAGAACGTGCCCGTGCATGTTTCGACCGAGGGCAAGGCCATCGTCGCCTGGCGCTGGATCCGTGATGCCGAGCCAATCGGTTTTTTCAAGAACTTTGGTGGCTTTACGGAAAACGTCGACCGCTGGCACTATTACTATCTTTACACCCCCTGCACAGCCGTGATCGATTTCGGCAGCGCACCGGCAAAAGATTGTATCGCCGAGGACGAGCGCAACAAGGGCAACCGTATCTTTGCATTGCACTTCATCACGCCGATCACCGAGAACTATTCAATCGATCGCTGGATGCACATTCGCAACACCGCAATTGATGATGAAGCCGCATCTGAAAGCATGGATGCAATGTTTCGCGTGGCCTTCCAGGAAGACAAGGCTATTCTTGAGGCCATCCAAGAGGAGGAAGAGCGGCCGGCAAAACGCCGCCCAATCCGTATTGCAATCGACAAGGGACCATTGGTCTATCGCAAACGCATCAGTGAAATGATTGAGCTCGAACGGACACAGGATCTGGCGTCCAGTCCGACGCCTGCTTTTGTCTACCACGATTAATCCCAAAAAAGAGGCCCAAGGGGAAAGGGTCGGGATAATCGAAAATACCTATAAAAAGCGTTCAAAAAAGACGTAGAATTCACCTTCCAAAACGGGGAATAAAATGAAGCAAATCAAAACTCTGGTAGCTGCGGCTACCGCACTTCTGTCGGTTACAGGCTCCTCGCTTGCCGCCGACACCATCAAAATCGGTGAAATCAACCACTACAAACGCCTCGCCGCTTTCGCTGAGCCTTACAAAAAGGGTATCGAGCTCGCCGTTGAAGAAATCAACAGCGACGGCGGAGTTCTCGGCAAACCGCTTGAATTCATCTTCCGCGATGACAACGGCAAGCCAGGTGAAGCAATCAAGATTGCTGAAGAACTGATGACCCGTGACGGCGCGGTGATGCTGACAGGCACGATCCTGTCCAACATCGGCCTCGCGATCTCCTCCATGGCGGCGGAAAAAGGCTATATCTATCTGGCCGCAGAACCGCTCGCCGACGCCCTGGTCTGGCAGTCAGGCAACCCTTACACATTCCGTCTGCGCACCTCGACTTACGTTCAGGCGGCCATGCTGGCTGAAGAAGCTGCCAAGACAGATGCCATTCGCTATGCCACCATTGCACCAAACTACGCATATGGCACAGCAGCGGTTGAAGCTTTCAAGACAAACCTGAAGAAGCTGAAGCCAGAAGTTGAATTCGTTGCAGAGCAGTGGCCTGCTCTCTTCAAGATCGACGCTGGTGCGGAAGTCCAGGCATTGGAAGCTGCCAAGCCTGATGCGATCTACAACGTTACCTTCGGCACCGACCTTCAAAAACTGGTTCGCGACGGCACAACACGCGGTCTCTTCGAAGGTCGCAAGGTCTACGGCCTGTTGACCGGTGAACCTGAGTATCTCGACCCACTTGCCGATGAAGCTCCTGAAGGCTGGTTCGTCACCGGTTACCCTTGGTACGGTTTTGAATCTGGTCCTGAAAAAGAGTTTGTTGACGCCTACATGGCAGCCTTTCCAGACGAAACTCCGAAGATCGGCAGCCTGGTTGGTTACATGACTGCGAAAAGCATCGCGGCCCTGATCACCAAGGCCGGTTCAACCGAAACAGACGCTCTTCTTGAAGCATTCAAAGGCCTCAAAGTCGACACGCCAATGGGTGAAATCTCCTACCGTGAGCTCGATCATCAGTCCACGATGGGCGCCTATGTTGGCACCACTGCCGTCAAGGATGGCAAGGGCGTCATGGTTGACTGGGAATACAAGGCTCCTGGCGACTACATGCCAAGCGAAGAAGAAATCAAGGCGATGCGTCCTGCTGAATAAGCAGATCACTCGTCTTTGAGCCACAAGCCCACCGCGCCAACTTATGGCCGCGGTGGGCCCAACTTACCTCTCGTTTCGGATAGATAGACGCCATGGGCTTCTTTGTGGCACAGCTCCTCACCGGGCTTGCAAACGCAGCAGCGTTGTTTCTCGTCGCCTCCGGACTGTCGCTGATATTCGGCGTCACCCGGATCGTAAATTTCGCGCATGGTTCGCTTTACATGCTGGGAGCTTACTTCGGCATCACGCTGATGAACATCCTGCCCGGAGCCTTTGGGTTTTGGGGATCTATCGTCCTGTCCGGACTGATTGTCGGGCTGATCGGCGTCATTATCGAGATGTTCGTCCTTAGGCCCGTTTATCGCGCACCGGAGCTGTTCCAGCTCGTCGCCACATTTGGCGTCATTCTCGTTATTCAGGATCTTGCCCTGCTGATTTGGGGGGCAGAGGATCAACTCGGTCCACGCGCACCGGGTCTCAAATCCGTGGTTCGCATCCTTGGCGAACCCGTTCCACAGTATGATCTTGCGCTGATCGCAATCACACCCTTCATCCTTCTTGGATTGTGGTGGCTGATCGCCAAAACTCGTATCGGTATTCTCGTCCGCGCGGCCACTCAGGACCGTGAAATGGTCGGCGCCCTTGGCGTCAATCAGTCCTGGCTGTTTACCGGTGTCTTCTTTCTAGGATCTGCCTTGGCAGGCCTCGGCGGCGCCATCCAGCTGCCCAAGGGCGGCGCGGATCTCCTGATGGACCTCAACATCATTTCTGCCGTTTTTGTGGTCGTCGTGATTGGCGGCATGGGATCGATCCCGGGTGCGTTTGTTGCCTCGGTCCTGATCTCGGTTCTCAATGTCTTCGGCGTCTCCTACATTCCGCAAAGCACTCTGGTGTTGATGTATGTCGTGATGGCCGTGGTCTTGCTCATCCGTCCTTACGGTCTCTTTGGCCGCGAGGAAAAGGCCGGTGAACATGGTCAGGTAGGAGAGCCGGATCGTCCGATCCGGCCAGCCGGTCTTGTGGGACGCAGTTTCGTTGCTGTGTTGCTCATCGGACTGGCGGCCGTGCCGTTCCTGTTCAGCAACTTCTCACAGGTCCTGATCACTGACATCATTATTGCCTGTCTGTTTGCCGCCTCGCTCCAGTTCATCCTCAGCACAGGCGGTCTGGTGAGCTTTGGTCATGCCGCCTACTTTGGCGGTGGTGCCTATGCGGCCGCGCTTCTGGTGTCCTATACGGAAACACCGATGGAGCTTGCCTTTCTGTTTGCACCGCTTGCAGCAGGCTTGCTGGCGATTGTCTTTGGCTGGTTCTGTATACGTCTGAGCGGCGTCTATTTCGCCATGCTGACGCTGGCCTTCAGTCAGCTCATCTGGTCACTGGTGTTCCAATGGTATGACCTGACCGGCGGCGATGATGGACTGGTCAACATCTGGCCATCCGAGTGGCTGTCCGGAACGACGACCTACTATTACTTCACACTGATTGTCGGCGTTGGCGGGATTATCCTGTTGCGTCACCTCAATCATGCCCCGCTCGGTTACACGTTGCGGGCGACCCGCGACAGTGCCCGTCAGGCAGAAGCCACAGGCATCAACGTCAATGTGGTGCAATGGACAGCATTTGCGGTGGCCGGCGCACTTGCCGGACTGGCCGGTGGGTTGTTCGTTTTCTCCAAGGGTTCGATTTTTCCGAATGAACTTGAAATCGGCAAGAGCTTCGACGCCTTGATCGTCGTGTTCCTCGGCGGCGTCAAAACCTTGTCTGGCGGCGTCGTTGGCGCGGCCTTCATGGAGACAATCAAGGATTGGCTGACCCGTCTTGAATACTGGCGTTTGATCCTTGGCCTTGTCATCATCGGCGTCGTCATCATTGCTCCGGACGGTATTGTTGGCAGCCTGAGGAAGGTGAGCGAGAAGATCGGCCTGCGACGGACTGAGGAGTTCATGAAATGAGCGCTGTACTCAAAGTCGAAAACCTCGTGCGCACCTTTGGTGGAGTTAAGGCCGTCAATGGCGTGAGCTTTGAGGTCATGCCCGGAGAACTGAAGGCCCTGATCGGCCCGAATGGCGCAGGCAAGTCCACGTGTTTCAACATGCTGATGGGCCAGCTGAAGCCGACGTCCGGCAAGGTCTATCTGAACGGCAAGAACATTACCGGCAAGCCACCACGCGCCATCTGGCGGCGCGGCGTTGGCCGCACCTTCCAGATTACCGGCACCTACCAAAGCATGACAGTCGCGGAAAATGTCCAGATGGCGCTGATCTCCCATCACCGCAAAGTCTACTCCGTGCTTCCGTATGCCTACAAACTCTATCGCGACGAAGCGCTCGCGCTCCTAGATGTCGTCGGAATGGCGGATCAGGCAGATCGCGCCTGTGCGATCCTTGCCTACGGCGACCTGAAGCGTCTGGAACTGGCCATCGCGCTTGCGAACGACCCAAAGCTGCTGCTGATGGATGAGCCGACGGCTGGCATGGCTCCCAAGGAGCGGATCAATCTTATGCAGCTGACATCAGACATTGTGCGAGACCGCGGCGTCAGCGTTCTTTTTACCGAACACGACATGGACGTGGTCTTTGCGCATGCGCATCACATCATGGTGCTCAACCGCGGTGAGCTGATTGCCGATGGTCAAGCAGCGGAGGTCAGAAACAACCCTCAGGTCCAGGAAGTCTATCTCGGCGGTGGAACCCTATACAAACAGGAGATAGCCGATGCTTGAGATTTCGGGCCTTAACAGCTTTTACGGCAAAGCCCACATCCTGAGCGATCTGGAGTTTTCAATTGACCGCGGCGAAGTGGTTGCACTTTTGGGTCGGAACGGCGCCGGCAAGACGACGACGATGAAATCCATCATGCAGATCGTCAGGCCCAGAACCGGCAGCATCACCTTTGAAGGCACACAAATTGCGGGCCTCCCCTCCCACAAGGTCGCCCAAAAGGGTATCGGCTACGTTCCAGAGGAGCGCCGGATTTTTTCCGACCTGACCATTTTGGAAAATCTTGAAGTTGGCCGCCAGGCGCCACGTAACGATACGCCTACCTGGACAACGGATGCACTGTTTGAGATCTTTCCGAACCTTTACGAGCGCCGCCATAACCGAGGCAAGGCCATGTCAGGTGGCGAACAACAGATGCTGACCATTGCCCGGACATTGATGGGCAATCCCAAACTCCTGCTGCTGGATGAGCCATCGGAGGGAATCGCTCCGGTGATAGTGGAACAAATGGCCAAAACAATCCTGCGCTTAAAGCGGGAGGGACTGACGGTTATTATCTCCGAACAGAACCTGCATTTTGCGGGAATCGTTGCCGACCGTGCGGTTATCATTGAAAGTGGCGAGAAAAAATTTGATGGATCGTTTGGAGAGCTTGAAAAACATCCGGAGATCCGCGATGCATATCTTTCCGTCTAGCCAAGTGTGAGCTGCCTTTAGGAGATAGCGTGATCGATCAACCTGCAACGGTTCAGGAGACCCCAGAAGATGCTTCAGATGAAAGTGCTCATCACGGGGCGACTGATCACGGGTATGTTCTGGACGAGCAGATCGGCTATCTCCTGCGCAAAGCCTATCAGCGCAACGCGGTAATTTTTTCAGAAGCCGTTCAGGACCTGACGCCAACACAATTTGCAGTGATGGCGCGGTTGACCGAGCTTGGCTCTGTTTCTCAAAACCAGCTCGGGCGGACGGTTGGTCTTGATGTGGCCACCACCAAAGGCGTTATTGATCGACTGGTCGGAAGAGGCCTGGTTCAAACGCGCAAAGACCCAAATGACCGGCGTCGTCAACAGATCTCGCTGACAAGTGAGGGCCTGGCGCATTTTACAGCGCATGCAAAGATCGGCCTGGATGTGTCAGAGGCAACATTGGCGCCATTGACCGCTGCAGAGCAGCGCACTTTTACCCGGTTGATCAAGAAGCTTCAGTAGCCGAGAGTAGATTTCCGGGGGGATACCCGAGATCAATCAGCCATCGCGATATAACACCCACAGATGATAGGGCGCAGATATGGGCGAAAAATCACACGAATATTTCCTTCGCAAGGCCTTCGATATTGCGCGCCAGGCGCGGGAGGCGGGTGATCACCCTTTCGGCTGCCTCCTCGTCGGACCCGACGATACGATCTTGTTGGAACAGGGCAATGCCTATTCGGCCGAGGGGCAGGACATGACCGCCCATGCGGAAAGGGTGTTGGCCACGCGAGCAAGCAAGCAGTGGCGACCGGATTTTCTCGCTGAATGCACCATGTACACGTCTGCTGAACCTTGCGCGATGTGCGCCGGCGCGGTCTATTGGACCGGTATAGGCACCGTCGTCTACGGCCAGAGCGAGACGTCTTTGAAGGCCCAAACGGGCAAGCATGATGAGAATCCAACTCTGGATCTGCCGTGCAGGGATGTTTTTGCGGCCGGACAGCGCGAGATCAAGGTCGTTGGGCCATTGCTGGAAGCTGAAGCCGCCCAGCTGCAGGAAGACTTTTGGGCATCCAAATAGTTCTTTCCTCTACGCCTCATCATCTTCATTCGACAGTTTGAGCGGCTCACTGAAGGTCAGCGTTCGATAAGGGAACGGGATTTCGATACCTGCATTGTCCAAGGCAGACTTGATACTCGATACCGCCTCGCTTCTGGACTCATATTCATGCTTCGGCGTACTTCCGGTCCACCAACGCACTTCAAAGTCTATTGATGATGATCCAAAGCCCGTTGTGAAGATATCAAACGGCTTTGATGTGTCCCGTGTCGAGAGCGCTGCGATAGTCTCAGAGATTATCTTTCGGGCCGCTTCGACGTCTTCCCCATACGCGATGCCAACCTCGAGCGAAATACGCCTCTTTGCTTGATCGGTAAGGATTTTGACCGGATTTTTGTAGAGATAGCTATTAGGAACGAGGAGCAACTCTCCCGACCTCTGCCTTAAAAAAGTGTCGCGGATCGATATGTGTTCGACCTGTCCCTGCAAATCCCCGCACTCGATGTCATCGCCAATACGCATTGGCTTGCGCAGCAGAATGAGGAAGCCCGCCAGGAAATTTTCAAAAATGTCTTTGAACGCCAATCCCACCGCAATGGAACCGAGCCCAAGTCCCGCGAGCAACTTGGTCGGGGTCAGGTTTGGAAACACAAGCGTTGCAGCGACCAACCCGCCAAAGAACCAGACTGCCAGCTTACTAAGTTTGGTGATCGCCTCAACGAGGGATCGCCGGAGCGAGGACCGTCCCAGTAGAGACGATGAGATCTTTCCGACTAAAAATGCAATCACCCACGTTAGGGTGATCACCAGAATTGCAGCCAACATATTCGGCGCTAGAGCGACCGTTGTTCGCGTAATTTCCGCGATTTGATCGGAAAGAATGCGAAGCGGTTCAATGTCGACATCCATCGGGGAACTCATTGATCTTCCAGACTTGTGCCGATGCCGCTTTGGTTACGAGCGGACAAGCACGAGATCTCGACTTTGAGACCAAACGCCAAAAATTCTTCTTGAATTTGGATCAGATTAATCCAGCAAACGACAGAAGTGCGCCGATAACAACTACGAGACCAACCAGATAAATGATATTGTGCATAACTTTCTCCTTTAGATGGGAACTCCTGCTCGAGCAAAAGGTTCCTTAAAGAAGCAGATTAATCTTCCGCACTCATTAGAAGAGCCCTCCGGACCATGTACAAATACTTGGACAGCCTCGACCTCCAATCGCTCGCGCCCCTTAAAGCAATTCAATGTTATGCAAGGTCTCTGGCATCTTCATGCGCTCTCGTGGGTAGCACCTTATCCAGTCGCACTTGCGGGCCACTTCGCAAGGCCTTGAGGGCCAGCAAGCTTCAAACCTTGTCATCCAGCCGCAAGACCACCGTCCTCATATCCCCAAAGGAACAGACGTTGGCCTTCTATCGACAGCTTGAAGCCTTTGTCATGACAATTGGCATTCTCGCCTTGCTATCGGTTGCCTTTGTGGGCTCAGCACGCGCCCAAAGCGACGTCAACGACCCAAACGAGCAGACAACAATCATAGAAACGGAGCGCGACATTGACGCAGACCGCTCAATCACGGAGCGCCTTCAAGCAATATACCGCGAGATAGAAGCTTTGAGCGGCGTTCAGGTTCGCGTGAACGAAGGGGTCGTCATACTTAGCGGTGCCGTTGCCAACGACAGTGCGGCAGAAAGAGCATTACAACTTGCAACGCGCCTCCAAGGCGCTGTTGCCGTTGAAGACAGGATCGATCGCACATTAAGTGTCGAAGACAATCTAGATCCTTTCCTGGAAAGAACAGAAAATACCGTCGATGCGGTCATCCGGGCGTGGCCGCTTTATGCGATTGCAGCGCTGGCATTCGTCGGAGTTTCCTTAGCAGCATATCTCATCGCGTCGGCGCACGTGATTTGGCGTTTTTTTGCGCCAAACCCTTTTATTGCCGACCTGATTTCACAGTCCATTCGCTTCTTTGGGCTCCTTGCCGGACTCCTTCTGGCACTCAGCATCCTGGATGCCATGGCCCTGTTCGGCGCCGCGGCAGGCAGCGCCGGACTGATTGGCCTTGCGGTGGGTTTTGCGGTGAAGGATACAATCGAGAACTATGTCGCGAGTATCATGCTCAGCGTCCGTCAACCTTTCCGCGCCGACGACCATGTGGTCATCAACGATATGGAAGGCATTGTGGTCCGGTTAACATCTCGTGCAACCATTCTTATGACGCTCGATGGAAATCACTTGAGAATTCCAAATTCCGAAGTCTTCAAGGGTATCATCCTCAACTACACACGAAACCCGCAGCGGCGCATGACTTTCAATCTGGGGGTCGATGCCGACGATGACCCAATCGAAGCGACCAATGCAGGGCTCGATGCCATGAACAGCCTGGAGTTTTTGCTGGATAGCCCAAAACCGATTGCGTTCATCGAGGAGGTCGGCGACTCGAATATCGTCATCACATTTGCAGCTTGGATCGACCAGACAGAAACCGATTTCCTCAAGGCCAGAAGTGCCGCAATAAATGCCGTAAAGACCGTTCTCGAGGACCAGGGGTTCACACTTCCAGAACCGATTTACAGGTTGCGGCTCGAAGGCGCTGACGGTGGGCTGATAACCTCTCCGGCTGCACAGAATGCTTCAAAATCGCAACCCAGCCATACGCGGCCATCGAAGGCTCCGAGACCGACCGCTTCGGACCAGATTGATGTTTCACAGGACAATGACGTTCGTCGCCAGGTGGCTGAAGAACGGGCACGAGGGGATCAAGAAGACCTCCTCAGCGATGTCCGGCCCATTGAATAGGGACTGCCAAGCCGACATGTCACATGTTCGGCGCAACCATGCTGTTCCTGGCCACACTGTTGTCGGCAACGCTTGGCAACGCTGCCGACGCGGCAGCGGACAAAAGCAATGCTTCGGTAGATCATGCAGCGAAGGGCTTTGGTCTGTCCCAGCGAACGCAGTGGGCGAAATTCTGGCCAAACTGGTTCACACACTGGCGTATGTTTTCACGGCTGACAGCAAGTGGCAGCTCCGCCCGGAGGTCTTCAACATCCGTCGTGCTCAGCACAGGCCGATGATGGCCCCAAACCGCGTGCGAAATGATCGACCTAGGAAAACGGCGCCCGTTAAAGCGCTAAAAATCCGAGCACAGAAACAGCAGAGCGATCTACCAACCTCAAACGTGGTCAACAAGGTGGCAACTTCTGGTCGGCAACAGCCCGTTAGGCCGCCCGCACCCGCGTTTTCGTCGTGGCCGGCAGATCTTATCCGGTATCCTAAGCACTTGAGAATGCACGCATGTGCCGGAACGGTCACGCCTCGAAGCGACAAACCAACATTGCTGCCATTAACGTCATAGGACGTAATATTTATTGTCTTGAAGTGTGCGCGCCACGTGTTATGTTTCAAATTGCGCGAGGGAGAGATCGGCTGAACGTCGACGCCGAAGGAGCAACCGCCCCGGAAACTCTCAGGCACAAGAACCAGCGCAAGATAAACATCTGGAAAGAGGCCGTAAACCCGGTCCGCCGAAGGAGTAAATCTCTCAGGCAAGAATACAGATGGGGCGACGAGACATCCGGTCCTGCGGATACGTAGTGAGGTCGCCCATGAATGTTACACTTCGAACATCCATAATCCCTATCAGACTCGGTCCAGTGATTGCGGTCTCGTTCTGCATGTTCAGGGTCGGCGCGGTTCGCCCTTGCGTTCGGCCGGAAGTGTATTTGAGCGTCGCCGAGTAGCCGCTTGAATTGAAACTCAACCAGAAAAACGGCGGCTTGGCCGACAGGAAGAGAGACAGATGATAATGGGGAATGAAGCGATCAAGCAGATCGATCCGGTATTCGCCTCGATAGACCGCGAATTGCGCCGCCAGCAAGACCAGATTGAACTGATTGCATCGGAAAACATCGTTTCTGGAGATGTCTTGCGAGCACTCGGTAGTGTTTTCACCAACAAATATGCCGAAGGCTATCCCGGACGGCGCTATTACGGTGGCTGCGAATTTGCTGATGAAGTTGAAACCGCCGCGATCGATCGCGCCAAGGCGTTGTTTGGTGCTGCTCACGCCAATGTGCAGCCGCATTCGGGAGCGCAGGCCAACGGCGCTGCCTTTATGGCTTTGATGAAGCCTGGTGACAGGTTTCTTGGTTTGTCTTTGAGCCATGGCGGTCACCTGACCCACGG
>JABXHV010000090.1 GCA_013373445.1 Paracoccaceae bacterium
GGCTGGGCGGATGGCTATCGCAACACGCCGCTGAAAGCCATCGAAGGACTTCAGGACAAGGGCAAGGCGATTGTGGGCCCATGGGTGCACAAATATCCGCATTTCGCCTGGCCAAAGCCGCGCATGGATTTCCACGCCGAAGCCATCTCCTGGTGGAAACGTTGGCTCGATGATGCCGACAACGGCGCGGAGCAGCTGCCGCAGATGCGCGCCTTTATTCTTGATGGGCCGCGCCCGGCGCTTCGCCGCGAAAACGATCCCGGCTACTGGGTCGCCAAGCAGGACTGGGCAGAGCCGCAGACGGACAAATTGACTGTTGCTGCCGACGGAACGCTGAATACGTCAGGTTCCAGTGAGGGTGTCGGCGATGTCTATCTGCGATCTCCCCTCGACACCGGCACGACCGGCGGCGAATGGTTTACCCTGAAGCCGGATGCCGAGATTGCCGGAGACCAGCGCCTTGATGATGGTGGCTCGCTCATTTTCCAGACCGCGCCGCTCGCTGAGGAGGCGGTCTATCTCGGCGCCCCCGAGTTTACAGTCGATGTGGCCTGCGACGGTGATTGGGATAACCTTGCTGTCCGCATCATCGACGTCCATCCGGACGGGACCGAAACCCGCGCCTGCTACGGCGTCCTGAACCTCGCCCATCGTGACGGATATGCCATGCCCGCCAAGATGCCGCGTGGTGAGAAGACACGTATCTCTATGCAACTCGATGCCATGGGCTACCGCTTCGCGCCAGGTCACCGCATCAAGATCGCGCTTTCGACAAGTTACTGGCCGATCATTTTGCCGTCGCCCCAGGCGCCCGGCCTGACGATCGACACGGCCAGCATCCGTCTTTGCCTGCCGCTTCTCGGCGAGCACGCACGTATCACTGTTGCAGAGCCGGAAAATCCCGATCCGTTGCCGACCTACGAAATGCTGCAGCCATCGCAAACACGGCGGTCGGTTGAAAGAGATCTGGTCACCGGACTGACCCACTTCCGCATCTACGAGGACGCCGGACTGGAAGTGCATCCGAAAAACGGTCTGCGTACCCAGGAAACCCGCAACGAGGACTGGTCCATCGACCCGAATGATCCGCTGTCCATGAGGGGTGATATCAACTGGCAAACACGCATAGAGCGCGAGGGCTGGTCCGTTGTGACGAAAACCACGACGTCGATGCATTGCACGGAAGAAGACTGGATCATATCTGCCAGCGTGACGGCATTCGAGAATGAGCGGGAAATATTCACAAAGTCGTTCGAAAAGCGCATCCCGCGCGACTTCATGTAGCTCGTCCCGCCGCCGAACAGTGGCTTCGAAAACGAGCCATTAAAAGTCGGAGGCTTGCGTGAGCAATTGTAAGTTCGCGCGGCACTAGAAATCCAGCAATACTCATCAGGAATGGCAGCCGATCTATTGGATCGCCGCCATTTCTCGTTCTAACTAATACAATGTCTGCTTCTTATGCTTCGCACACACGACGAGACAATCAGGATACTACCACGAGTTGATAACAACTCTCATGGGTGCAGAAAAACGTTCGACCGTCTCTGAAAGCGGTCTACGAGTGGGACCCTGAAGACAGGTCCGTTCCGTGCTCCGGGTAGTTACCTATTGCCGCTTAGCAAATGTAAAGGAGCGGTTGAGAGTGCCAAACGTTAAAGTCTCGGTGTAATCAGGCGTCTGTAAACAACTAAACCGCCCCAAAAGACGGAGAAGCCTCCAAAACACGGAGACCTCTCATAACGTTAGAGCGGCATCTTGAGATCAGATGCTCCACCAGCTTCAATCAATCCGCATAAAGACGCGTCAGATCAAAAGCGTGAATGTCCTTCAGGAGGTCTACAAAGCCCCTGGCCGCATGATCTACCGAAGCCTTGCCTTTGTCCGCGGTCGCGTTGGCGGCGTTGCCGAGCGCACCCTTTGCTCCCAGATCCTGCGCCTTCCAACCAAATTGTTGAGGGCCATGCCCACGCAGGTATTTGAATTCTTTCATGAAGTCCTGCTGCGCGGAGGTGAAATCTTCTGCATGTTCCATGCGTACGAGTTCGGGATGGAGGTGCAGCATGATGGATGTTTCAACATCACCGCCGTGGATCCCGTAAGTAAACTCGCGTTCCGAAAAAAGTCCTTCAGGCTGGCCAAACCGCGCCCAGGCGGTGCTGGTGACCAGCATTTGATGGCTGACGCGCAGCTCGCGCGCGACGATGTCAATCATCGGTACGTTTCCGCCATGCGAATTGATAAGCACCAGTTTTCGGATGCCGGCACGTGCGACGCTGTGGCCAATTTCCAGCCAGGCTTTTGTCACCGTTTCCCAAGAGTGTGTCAGGGTGCCTGGCGAAGAAATATGCTCGTTGGATTTTCCGATTGCCTGCGTTGGCAGGAAGGTGACCGGCAGATCTTCGGGAAGAAGTTCAAGGACCCGTTTGACCTGGCCGTTGGCAATCGCCGTGTCAGTATAGACCGGGAGGTGCGGTCCATGTTGTTCGATGGCGGCGACTGGAAGGACGGCGATCCAATCGGAAACATTGGGGCTTTTGAAGTCGTTGGTGGTCATTTCATGCCAGTGGTGACGCGGCAAGGGGCTCATGATGGGTCCTTATTTTGGGGGAAGGTGTGGCCACCATAACTCTAAATTCGAGCTGCGTCAGCGCTATAAATTGATATTTGCAGCGGCTGCTCACGAAGTTCTGATGTCCGGTTTCCGGTCTGTTAAGATGTCGTAAGGAAAAGTTGACGATCATTCACACATGTTGCGTGTCGATCAGTCCATTCTGCCTGTTGCGATACCTCGGGCGGTTGCTGCCGGCTCGGGGGCACCGGTGCATGGCGGCCATGACAAGGCTTCCCGGGCGCCACAAACAGCGCCCGTTACACAAATCCGCGGTGCAAGCGGATCTACAACGTCAGATCGGCTGTCCAAAGATACAATCTTGTTGCTTCAGGAGGAGGCACCATCTGCTGCTCCAAACTCGCCAACGAACTCGGATCAGGTGAGCAACAAGCAGCCTGACGGTAACGAGCCCAGTGACGGCCAGGCATCCAGCAATGATCCGGCCGACGCAAAAGGTGGAGCCAACATCGCGGCGGAAGGTGATGTCGCTGCAGGAGAGCCGTCCGAAGAGGAAGCCGATGCTGATGGTCTGACCGAGGAAGAAGAGAAGCAGGTCAGGGAATTGGCTGCGCGGGACCGTGAGGTCCGCGCGCATGAACAGGCCCATGCCCGCGTCGGCGGGGCCTATGCGGGCGCGCCATCCTATACGTTCCAGCAGGGGCCGGATGGCAAACGCTATGCCATCGGCGGTGAGGTCTCCATCGACACTTCGTCAGAGCGTACACCTGAGGCCACAGTGCGAAAAATGCAGGTGGTCATCCGCGCAGCAACAGCGCCTGCAGAGCCATCACCCCAGGACATGAAGGTCGCACAGCAGGCCCGTTCAACATTGCAGGCTGCTCAAGCGGAAGTGAGGGCAGAGCGAGCCGAAGACCTTCGCGGTGAAGATAACGAAGGGGGCGCTGTCGGAGAAGGACAATCGGCACCCGCTGCAGATGAGGGTTCAGTTTCTTCCGGGGTGGATCGCGGGGCTGCGGAAACGGCATCGATCTATCGTGATGTGCAAGAGCGCGGAGCCACAGGTGATCCATCCGAACGCCCTGGCTTTTTCGCCTAAAACCGCTACTTTTTCAGATGATTGAGAAGTGTGGTTCCTGTCGGGGTCACTCGAAAGCGCAGGTTGCCCGTCCGCGGAGAGGTTGTGCGCTCTGCAAGGCCCTTGTCGATCAGTTTTTCAATAACCTTGCTGGTTTCGTCTCTTGCCAGCTCTGCACTTCTGGCGATCCCGGTGGCGGTTCTCATTGTGAGGCTTCCGGTCGATTGCAACACCTTGGCTTCCTTGTCATCCAGTGAGGCGACCAGCTTCTTGATCGCCGGAGCATCAATGTCAGCTGCCGGTACGGGTGTTGGGGCCTGCGCATGGACGTTGTCGATCAGTTCCTCCATCTCCTCACTGCTTTGCTCCGCAAGCCGTTCTGCATTCTCGACCTTTTGCTGCATTTCAGAGAGAAGTTTTTGCGAGATCGTTGTCATGAATGCGCGTGCAGAAAAACCGGCAACGACGCAGAAGCCGGCAAAGATAAAGACGTTTTCGCCCGTTCCCATGTTCTTAATCAGGTCGGATTGGGCCATGGAGAGGAACAGGGGCACGGCGACAGCTGCGATGATGCCGACAACCACATAGCCATAGCCACTGTAGCGGATCTGAGCAGCGCTATCGTCTGTGTTTGATGACAGAAGCCACGCCGCAAAGCCGCCGAGCCCGCCGCAAACAACCATAATTGCGATTACTGTTCCCGACTGTGCAAGATCCGGCATGGCATCCTCCATCTACAGAAAAATGCTATTATAGAGTGTATTTATAATCTTCACAATTCGCCTTGTTTTTTCTCGCAGTCTGCTGTCCAAAATGGCAAACTCCGCTGGCTCCGAATTATCTCTCCCTCTTTTTGGTTTTGTTGATGTTGATCAATCGCGCCCGCGCAGCGACGGGCTACAGTTTCTTTGTCCTTGGCTCTCTGCTCGGCTCATGGGCGTCTCGGATTCCCGATATTCAAATTCAGTTGAGCGTTTCGGAGGCGGATTTTGGATTGCTCTTGCTGGCAATGGCAATCGGTGCTGTCGTTTCCTTGCCTCTCAGCGGCACATTGATGGGGCGTTTCGGGGCTGCCCGGATGACCAAGATCTTCGGAATTGTTGTGGTTGTGCTGTTTGCAGCAGTGCCTTTGATCTCAAGTTTCCTTGCGATTTTGCCATTGGTGCTCGCCATCGGTTTTGCGATGGGAACGCTTGATGTTTCGATGAATGGTTGGGGCGCCGAGGTCGAGGAGGACATCGGGCGCTCCGTCATGCAGTCGTTTCATGGACTTTACAGTCTGGGCGCCGCAGTCGGTGCAGGTGTCGGTGCGTTGACGCTCATGCTTGAATGGTCAACAACGCTGCATTTTGCTGTATGGACAGTGATTGTTCTGGTGCCGCAGTTTCTTGTGGTTCAGACGCACTGGTGTCCTGTGCAGCTTGACGAAGAGCTCCACACAGGCTCGCTGTTTGCGATTCCCAAAGGTGCATTGCTTTATGTTGGACTGATGGCTCTAGCCGCTGCGCTGGCTGAAGGTGCCAACACAGATTGGGCTGCGCTTTACCAAATTCGTGAACTGGGTATCGACCCTGCAGATGCTGCGACCAGTTTTTCGGTGTTTTCTGTTGCGATGCTTGCCTTACGCATGTTCGGAGACCGTCTGGTTGAGCGCTTCGGAGCTGTTCTGATCGCGAGGATCAGCGGCGTTCTGGCATGTGTCGGTGCAGTCATGCTGGTCTACGGAGGCGGAATCTGGACCATCTGGACTGCGCTCGCGATCATGGGAGTCGGCAACGCACTCATCTTTCCACTCGCGATCTCTCGAGCTGCGATGCAACCAGGTGTGCCAAAAGGTGTCGCAATTGCGTCGGTCGCGACACTTGGATATGGCGCCTTTCTTCTTGGCCCCCCGCTGCTTGGATTTGTTGCCGAGCTTGTGTCGTTACGCGCAGTTTTCGTGATCGTGGTGTTTGTTGGCTTCCTGGTGCCCTTGTTTGCCGGATGGTTTGAAAAACCTGTGCGGGCCAAACCATAACAGTGGCAAATCTTGACAGGGACCGCCCGTGGTCAGGTTTGCAGTCAACCCTCGATCTTGTTGGCGCACCAAATGAGCAACGTTCCCGCTATCATCAGTCCGACAGTTAGCGTGAGCGGAGCCAGATAGCTGCCGGTTGCGGCAACCATCCATCCTGTAGAGGCGGGCCCCAGGATTTGGCCGCCGCCGTAAAGCAGTGTCATTCGTGCCATTCCAGCGCCTGGATTTTGAGGCATTTTCAGTCCGGTGAGCATCAAGGACAATGACACTACGGCCATGAAGCAGCCGCCAAACAAAATTGCTGAGCCAAATGGAACGATCACGCCTGCAGGAAAGGCGTATCCGACGAGTGACACCGTTTGACCGGCAATGCAGATCAGCAGCACTGTCTGGAGGCCCCATTTTCGCGCTGCTAGCGAACCAAGCAGTGCGCCAATCGCTGTGGCCAGTCCAAGGATAATCCAAATGAGGACAGCAGCATTGTTGGAGCCAATCCGTTCTGCATGAATATCGACGCTGAATGTTGCTCCCACCGCATAGCCCCATCCGGCTGCAAAGTAACCGGCTCCAAAAAGCCAAAACCATGTTTTTGTTGCTGGCGCATATTCACCGCTCCCCTGGCTTGTTGCTCTTCTGGCCTCGCCATCCGGCCGCGGTGTGAGGCTCCAGGCGAAGGGAAACAGGATGGCTGAAAGGATGGCAAATACCATCCACTGGTTTGCCCAAGGCATATCAGTATTCAAAAGCAGGGCCACAAGACCGGAAAGGAAAATGCCCAATCCCAAGCCGACATAGTGTGGCCCAAGGTCTGGGCGCAACTTGTGCTGCCTGAGCCAGATCAAAATGAACTCAGCGGCTAAGAGCATTCCTGCTGCGCCGGCGAAGCCGCCCGCCAGTCTCGATAGTCCCCACAAATACACGTTGTCTGTCAGGGCCATGGCAAAGGTACTGACGACTGCAAGAATAAGGCCTGCTCGGAACAGCAGCACACGAATGGAGCCGTTGCGCAAAACAGACAAAATGACCGCGCCTATGATGTAGCCGACATAGATCAAAGCTCCCAGCACACCACTGGCCTGGATCGACAAGACACCTTGGTCCTGCATTACTGTCAAAAGCGGTGTGTAAGCAAAACGTGCGATGCCCACGGTCAAAAGCTGCGTTGCGATGCCGCCAGCGTAGGTTTTGATGATCTGGTTCTGGGAAACAGAATGGAGTACATCGGTCATGTGGCAATCTATAAGCCAGTCCTTACAGATTGCCACTGACTTTTTATCAGGTCACCGTGACGCGCTGATCCGCAGTCGATTGGTCTGAATTCTCGGTGTCAGAGGCTTTCGAGAAAGCGTTTGGCAGCTTCCCCGTGCTCATAGCGCAATTCGCCAACGTCAATGGTTGTTGGAATCGCGTCAACCACAGTCCACTCCCCACCGATCATGACCCGATCAGCAGAATGGGCACCGCACAACACCAAGGCGGCCAATGGGTCGCCTGCGCCCGAAAAGCGCAATTCATCCAAGGTATAGAAGGACATATCGGCCATCATGCCAAGCTTTAGTGCCCCGATGTCCTCGCGTCCCAGGCAGCGTGCAGATCCTTCCGTTGCCCATCTGAAAGCATCGTAGTGCGTTACGCTTGCCGCATCATAGGTGAGTCGGTTGATCATGAGTGCGTGACGAACTCCTTCGATGAGGTTGGAGTTGTCATTGGATGCAGAACCGTCCACGCCGAGACCAACTGGAGATCCTGCAGCCTCCAGCTCTTTGGTGCGGCACTGACCGGACGCAAGTACCATGTTTGACGTTGGACAATGACAAACGCCGACGCAGGCGTGGCCAAGCCGCTTGACTTCATCGTCGTTGAAATGAATGCCATGGGCAAGCCAGACACGCTCGTTCAGCCAGCCACATTCTTCGAGGTAGTCAACCGGACGGCAGTTGAAGTTCTCGACGCAGTACTTGTCTTCGTCAATGGTTTCGCCAAGGTGAGTGTGAAGGCGACAGTCATATTTCTCGGCAAGTGTCACACTCTCCTGCATGAGGCGTTTGGTGACGGTAAACGGGGCACAGGGGGCAAGTGCGACCTGCAATTTGGAGCCCTTTGAGGTGTCGTGATACTTCGAGAGCACACGTTCACAGTCCGCGAGAATGGTGTCTTCGTCCTGCACAACGGTGTCGGGCGGCAAGCCGCCGTCTTTCTGACTAAGGTTCATCGAACCACGTGTCAGCGTCATACGCAGTCCAACACGCTCGGCTTCTTCGGCCTGGATGTCCATTGCACTCTCCAGCCCTTCCGGGAACAGGTAGTGATGGTCGGAGGCTGCAGTACAGCCGGACATCATAAGCTCGGTCAAAGCGAGGCGGGTGCCAAGACGAAAGGTCTCTGGCGTGACGTTCCTTGCCCAAATCGGGTAAAGCGCATTCAACCAGGGAAAGAGCTCTTTGTTGATGGCATCCGGGTGCGCGCGTGTCAGTGTCTGAAAGAAGTGATGGTGTGTATTCACCAAACCGGGCGTAACCACGTGCCGTGACGCGTCGAATGTCTGGTCGACCGGAAGCATTGGCTCTTTGCCCTTCCCGATCAACTCGACGATTACGCCGTCTTCAATGACCAAACCCCGTTCTGCTCCCTCCGCTAGAATGGCGATTGGGTCCTTGATCCAGACACGCATATGTTCGTCCTCAACTTAAATTTTCAAAATTGTTATGGCTTCGCTGCGACGACTTCAACTTCAACCACGAATTGTTCACGGGTAAACCCACCGACGATCATAAGTGTTGAGGCAGGTGGGGGAGAGGACGTGAATTCGTCGCGCGCCTTCATGTAACCTTGCATGTGTTCGCGGCCTGTTACATAGGCGTTGATGCGCACAATATCCGACAGGTTCATGCCTCCAGCGGCTAGAATGTGGCGTATGTTTTCGAAGCAAAGGCGCGTTTGATCCTCAACGCTTTCCGGGATCGTTTCGTCGGCGGCGATCCCAAGTTGGCCGGATGCGAAAATCAGGCGATGATCTGCAGGAACTTCAATGCCATGGCTGTATTTGGCGAAAGGTGCGCGAATTGCAGATGGAAGCAGGGGATTTGACATTGGTTCCTCAATGGTGATTTGGCCAAGACGTTATCGATTGGTCATATTGAGGGCAAGTCATGAAAGAACGCGTGTTTGGCAATTAACTAGGCATATTTCTGCCTGTTTTTTAATCCCTTACGTTGCGGTGCTAGATGCTCAGGTGCTTTGCTGGATGTCATTTCTGTCAGTGATGTTTCTATAAGAGTTTGATTTATATGTTGTTTATAAATGTCATATCGTTGTGGCATGCCGCTTGCTAAATAGATAGGGCGTGAATGCCTGATCCGCTCCCAGGGCCTTTGTTGGCACAGCGGCAGAGCAAGCAGTCGGGTTTTGCCCGGCGTATAGCTATAGGAGAGTTGTGACAGCATGCGCGCGCTTAAAAAAGTCGGTGTATCTATCGCTGCAGTATTTATCACTTCTTCCAGCGCCTACGCGCTCGATGAAGTCAAGTTTGGTACCAACTGGCTCGCTCAGGCTGAGCACGGTGGTTACTATCAGGCCGTAGCTGACGGCACCTACGAAAAATACGGTCTCGATGTTGAAATCGTTCAGGGCGGTCCACAGGCTGCCAACCGTGCTTTGCTTCTCGCTGGTAAAATTGATTTCTTCATGGCGGGAAACATGCTGCAGCCATTGAGCGCAGCTGCTGAAGACATTCCACTCATCGAAGTTGCTGCGATCTTCCAAAAGGACCCTCAGGTTCTGATCGCGCACCCGGATGTTGGTCTCGAGAAATTTGAAGACTTGGCAAAACTGCCAACAATCTTCATGGGCAAGAACGGTTTTTCTTCTTACTTTCAGTGGATGAAGTCTGCATACGAAGGTTTTGCTGATGAGCAGTACAAGCCTTATGCATTCAACCCGGGCCCGTTCCTTGCTGACAAGCAATCCGCACAGCAGGGCTACATTACGTCTGAGCCATATGCGATCGAGCAAGAAGGTGGCATCAAGCCTAAGCTCTTTCTTCTCGCCGATGCTGGTTTTGAAACCTATTCAACGCTGATCGAAGGCCGTACGGACTTCGTTGCCGAGAACAAGGATCTGACACAGCGTTTTGTCGATGCAACGATCATCGGTTGGTACAACTACCTCTATGGTGACAACGCTGCTGCGAATGAACTGATCAAAAAAGACAATCCAGAGATGTCTGATGAGCAGATCGCGTTCTCCATTGAAACAATGAAGTCTTTCGGCCTGGTTGAATCAGGTGATGCTCTCGATAAGGGCATTGGTTGTATGACCGATGAAAAGCAGGAAGAGTTTTACGCCAAGATGGTGAAAGCCGGCGTCGTTGAAGACGGTGTTGATATCACTGACGTCTACACGACCGAGTTTGTGTGTAAGGGCGTTGGCATGGAGCTGAAGAAGTAATTCTTCTGCTCTGACGGACTTCTCTTTTCTCATCTGTTAACGTGAGTCTGTGTGGCGGTGTCCCGCCACACAGTATCTCAATGGGGCGCATTCGCGCGCGCCAAAGGCCGGCACCTGGCCTAAAACGGAGCCTCCTCGTGACCAACGGAACGGCTACGGCCGACACTTCTCCATCAGTAGCTGATGCTGCTTCCAAACCTCTCGTCAGCTTGAAGGGGATTTCGAAAACCTTCTCCAACGGGACGGTTGCCCTGCAAAATATGACGCTTGATATCCAGCAGGGTCAGTTCATTTCCCTCCTTGGACCATCAGGTTGCGGAAAATCGACAGCTTTGCGGATCATCGCCGGTCTTGGCGATCCAACATCCGGCAACATTGAATGGCCAACCTCCGGCTATGATGCGACCGGCAAGGCGATGCCTGAAATCAGTTTTGTGTTCCAGGAACCGACTTTGATGCCCTGGGCAACTGTATTCGGCAACGTTTGGTTGCCGCTGCGCCTGAAAGGCATTTCAAAAAAAGACGCGCGTGAACGCGTTGAAGAGGCGCTCGACATGGTTGGGCTGCACAATTTTGCCAACGCATATCCAAGAGAGCTTTCCGGTGGAATGAAGATGCGCGTGTCGATTGCGCGTGCGCTGGTAACGCGCCCGAAGCTGCTCTTGATGGATGAGCCCTTTGCCGCACTCGACGAAATTACGCGTCACAAGCTCAACGATGATTTGCTGCGGTTGTGGGAGACATTTGGTTGGACAGTCTTGTTCGTGACGCACTCGGTTTATGAGAGCGTCTATTTGTCGAACCGCATTGTGGTGATGGCTGCACGGCCAGGCCGGGTGGTGAATGATATGGCCGTTCCCGCTCCATATCCCCGCGACGACACTTTCCGCACTTCGAGTGTTTACAACGATTTTTGCAGGGACGCGTCTTCGGCCCTCCATGCAGCAATGGGGGCGAATGATCATCTATGACCGATCCTGATGTGAACAAAATGACAGCTCCAACAAATCAGATCGACCCTTCTGAGGTTGACCTTCTTCCGCCGGTAAAGACCTTTCCGGTAGAGCGTGTTCTGCGCGTGGCTATCCCTATTATAATGCTCGGCCTGCTGGTTTTGCTTTGGGCCTGGTACGTGGATGCTTACGATGTGCCGCATTATATTCTGCCGTCTCCAATGCGCGTTGCTACTGCGATGGTGACAGACTGGCCGATCCTGTCAGCTGCGTTGGTTATTACGCTTGAAATCACACTGACGGCTTTGGGGATTGCCTTGGTCGGCGGGTTGGGCCTGGCAATCCTGATGTCGCAATCGCGCTGGATTGAGCTGGCTCTTTATCCATATGCCGTGATCTTGCAGGTCACGCCGATTGTTGCAATTGCTCCCTTGATCCTGATCTATGCACCAACAACCTACTCGGCTTTGTTGATCTGTGCTTGGCTCGTGGCGTTCTTCCCAATTCTTTCGAACACGACGCAGGGTTTGAAGTCGACTGATCATAATCTTCTGAACCTGTTTGAACTCTACGGCGCCTCCCGCTGGCAAACGCTCTATTATCTGAAACTCCCAAATGCTCTACCTTACTTCCTTGCTGGTTTGCGGATTGCTGGTGGTCTTGCACTTATTGCTGCAGTCGTTGCCGAGTTCGCTGCGGGTTCTGCTGGTGCGCAGTCCGGATTGGCTTTCCGGTTGCTGGAATCCCAGTTCCGATTGAACATCCCTCGCTTGTTCGCTGCCCTTATTCTGCTGTCGGCAACGGGCGTTGTGATCTTCTCTATTACCAGCCTTGTCTCGCACCTGTTTCTGCGCAAGTGGCACGAGAGTGCCCTGAAGCGGGAGAACTGATCGATGGCAATGGTTTTGCCTGAGACCTTGGGCGCCCGGTTCGTGTTGACGAATGCGAGTGTGCCGGGATGCCTGTTGCCTGCCGGCTTTCAGACTGGCGATACGGCGGACCTCCAAAAGGTGGATCTCGAGATTTCTGATGGGACGATTGTAAAGATCTTTCCGTCCGGCTCGACTGCCTTTGGAGATGTTCCTTGTGTCGATCTTGATGACGGGATGGTGTTGCCAACGCTCGTTGATGTTCATACGCATCTCGACAAGGGACATATCTGGTCACGTAAACCGAACCCGGATGGCACTTTTGCGGGTGCATTGAAAGCGGTCGGAGAAGATCGTGTGGCGAACTGGACGCCAGAAGACGTGCGCGCCCGCATGGAGTTCGGGCTGAAATGTGCCTATGTCTACGGTACATCGGCTCTGCGTACGCACATCGATAGCTTGCCCCCGCAAGATGAGGTGAGCTGGCCGATTTTGTGCGAGCTGCGTGAAGACTGGAAAGATCGGATCGAGCTTCAGGGTTCCTGCCTGTTCGGTATAGACCGGCTTGAAATCGAGCCGGAATATCTCAAGAGAATTGCTGACCGGGTCGATGAAAGTGGCGGTCTTCTTGGATCAGTGACCTACATGGTGCCAAACCTTGAAAAGCATCTTGATGCCATTTTTCAGGCGGCTATGGACCGTGGTCTTGATCTCGACTTTCACGTTGATGAAACCAAGGACGTCGATGCAAAGACACTGCGGGCGATTGCCGAGGCTGCCATTAGGGCAGGCTT
Source organism: Paracoccaceae bacterium (assembly GCA_013373445.1). Classification (GTDB taxonomy): domain Bacteria; phylum Pseudomonadota; class Alphaproteobacteria; order Rhizobiales; family Stappiaceae; genus Roseibium. The sequence continues at coordinate 12,727 of JABXHV010000090.1, forward strand.
TGAGGGCAAGATCTTGTGTGGTCACTGTTGTTCGATTGCGCGCCAGGATTCTGACTATGTCGATGGGACACTGGACCTCGTTGCACGCGCTGGAATTTCCGTTGTCTCCCTGCCGATGTGCAACATGTATCTGCAGGACCGGGAGCCCGGTCGCACGCCTCGTTGGCGTGGCGTAACCTTGCTCCATGAGATGCGGGCACGCGGCATTCCTGTCGCAGTTGCGTCTGACAACACACGGGATCCATTTTACGCCTATGGGGATCTCGACTTGCTTGAAGTCTATTCTCAGGCGACCCGGATTCTGCAGCTGGACCACCCAATCGGGGACTGGATTTCGACGGTGTCGACATCGCCTGCTCAAGTGATGGGGTCTGCAAGTGGACAGATTTCGCAAGGCGGTAACGCGGATCTTATCGTCTTGAAAGCACGAAACTGGAGCGAGCTTTTGTCGCGGCCGCGAGGTGCGCGTGACGTGTTACGAAAAGGCATCGTTGTAACAGAAGAACTCCCGGACTATCGCGAGCTTGATGGTCTTTTTAAAAATGGAAGCAGTCAGTCATGAGTATTGAGGCATTGAAAAGTGGCCTTGAGGGTCTTGAGATAGAGGAAAACCCTCAGATTGTGCGTCAAAAGAGCCGTGACTTCTTTTGGTACTCCCCGGTTTTGAAGAAGCAGTTGGACGATGTCACTGCGGATCTGATCGTAACGCCGAAAAGTGAAGCCGATGTCATTCAGACGATCAAGGCTTGCTATGAGAACGATATTCCGCTGACCGTTCGTGGCACCGGTACGGGCAACTACGGGCAGGCTATGCCGTTGTCTGGTGGTGTCGTTTTGAACATGGCCGGAATGAGCAAGATTGTGAAGATCGGCCAAGGCGTTGTTGTGGCCGAGGCCGGTGCGATTATTGCGAACATCGACGCGGCTTGCCGTGAGGAGTCTTCGCAAGAGCTGCGCCTGCATCCTTCCACTTACAAGACGGCAACAATCGGAGGTTTCATCGCCGGTGGGTCCGGCGGCGTCGGCTCCATCAACTTCGGTGGCTTGCGTGATCTGGGTAACGTCATTCGTCTGCGGGTATTGACTATGGAAGCAGAACCGCGCGTGCTCGATATGACAGGCGAAGACTTGCAAAAAGTCATGCATGCATATGGCACCAACGGGATCATTACTGAAGTTGAGATGCCTTTGACCGCGGCCTATGATTGGGTCGATGTGATGGTGGCGTTTGATGACTTCATGGACGGTGTTCGTTTTGCCGATGCGCTAGGCAATCAGGATGGTCTGTTGTGTAAGGAAATTGCGCCAATTGCAGCGCCTGTTCCTCACGACTACTTCCTGCGTCACCAGCAGTTCCTGACACCGGAAAAGTCCGTGGTGCTCTGTATGGTGGCGCCTTTTGCAATGAATGCCTTTGATGCATTTGCCTGCCGTCAAAAGGGTGCTGAAATTGTCTATCGGTCTGATCAAGCCGATGAAGACGTGAAAAAACGGCTTCCTCCAACTTATGAGCTGGCCTGGAACCACACGACGCTTCGCGGTTTGCGGGTCGATCCGACGGTGACCTATCTGCAGGTTCTCTACCCGTTCCCGAACCAGATCGAAAAGGTTCAGACGATGTATGAGCTCCTCGGAGATGAGGTTGTTCCACATCTTGAATATGTGCGCTTTGACGGCAAAGTGACCTGTTTCGGCCTGCCGATCGTTCGGTACTCATCCGAAGAGCGTCTTAACGAGATTATCAAGCTGCATGAAGACAACGGGTGTCCGATCTTCAATCCGCACCGCTATACGCTCGAAGAGGGGGGTATGAAACAAACAGATGCCGTGCAGTTGGCGTTCAAGAAAGAGGCCGATCCCAAGGGGCTTTTGAACCCCGGCAAAATGATTGCCTGGGAAGATCCGTCATACGATTATTCATCTGATCAGGTCTTCCTGTTCCCGGGGCTTCAGCGGGACTGATCTGAGATTCCGAAGTTATGCGTCAGGACGGCCGCCCGGCTTGTTGAAAGCGGGCCGTCCCCTCCGCATGTCCGCTTTTTGAAACCGTTGGAGCAAGATATGCGCGTATTGGTCCTTTTCTCCCATCCGGTGGAGAGCAGTTTTGGTGCCGGCTTGCACGCTCAGGTCCTCGCATCGTTGAGGAAGGCGGGGCATGAGGTCGATAACTGCGATCTTTATGCTGAAGACTTTGATCCGCGGCTGACGCGTGAAGAACGGCTTGGCTACCACGATCTTGATACCAACCAGGGCTCTGTTCAGGGATACGTCGACCGATTGCAAAAAGCAGACGCATTGGTGATTGTGACGCCTGTCTGGAACTATGGACATCCAGCTATTCTCAAAGGCTTTTTTGACCGTGTGTTTTTGCCAGGTGTGTCTTTCAAGATGAAAGACGGCAAGGTTGCTCCGTGCTTGCACAACATCCGTAAGCTGACGGTCGTGACGACGTATGGCGGTACCCGTCAGCGGGCGTTTCTTGTTGGAGACCCGCCACGCAAAATTGCCAAACGTGTTTTGCGAGCCATCATCTGGCCATTCGCGCCGATCAAGTATCTGGCGCTTTATGATCTCAACAGACGAACTGACAGCGAGCGGGCAGGATTTCTCGCCAAGGTCGCTGATGAAATGGAAAAATTCTAATGCGCGCGCTGGTCGTATATAGCCATCCTTGCTCTGAAAGCTACAACGCTGCGGTTCTGACAAAAGTAACTGAAACCCTGAGCGGATCTGGTCATGAGGTTCGTGTGCGGGATCTCTATCGCGATGGGTTTAACCCGGTCATGTCTGCCGAAGAACGCAGGAAATATCATGACAGGGGGATCAACGAAGAGCCGGTACGTGAGTATCTGGATGATCTTCTGTGGTGTGAGATGCTGGTGTTTGTCTATCCGACGTGGTGGTTCGGCCTTCCTGCTATGCTGAAGGGGTGGTTCGATCGGGTCTGGATACCTTATGTCACCTTCGATATTCCCGGAGATGACGGTGGCATGGGTCCGCGCATGCAGCACGTAAAGAAAATCGCCGTCGTCACGACTTGCGGGGCGTCTTGGATTGTCTCAAAGTTTGTTGGCGAACCTGGTCGCAAGACGATCTTGCGTGGCATGCGTGCACTTGTCTCTCGCAGGTGCAAGACCCTTTATCTGGCGCACTATAAAATGGATACATCAACGCCTGAGAGCCGTGAGGCTTATCTGGGCAAGATCCAGTCCCGGCTGGCAAATTTCTAATTAAAACACCGCTTGCGGGATCAGTGTCATTCGCCGGTTAAATAAGGCCCCTATGACCGTTGCAGTTCCATCGTCGTGCTGTGTGGTGCAATGATGGGTAGATAGGTGAATGGGGACACTGTATGGCCTTCAATTATAAGAAGAGTGCGACGTTTCGTTTGGGGCAAGCTTCAAAGGCTTATCGTGCTCGTGCCGGTCAGCAATTGATGAGAATCAATCTTCACCCTGGACAGGAACTCCTGATCAAGGTGTTGGCCGAAAACGACGGTCGCACCATGAGCGAGTTGGCCCAGGCGTTGGGTGTTCAGCCGCCAACTGTCACCAAGATGATCGCCCGTCTTTCCGCGCAGGGTGTGGTCGAGCGACATGTTGCAGATCGCGATGGTCGTTTGGCTCGAGTGTTTTTGACTGAAGATGGCAAGACACTCGTCAATGATGTCGATCGGACCTGGAAACGCTTGGAACGCGAAGCGATGGCCGGGATTGATGACAAGGACAGAAAGAAGCTTCGGAAGCTGCTGCGTCAAATCGAACGCAATCTTTCCTTGTCCAGTATTGATGATGGCGAGGACGACGATGTGGATACCTCTCTTGATGAGGTTCCAAAAGCTCAGCTCGAGCAAGCGTGATTAACCCAACCTTCATTTGACCGTTGAATGTCTGCTCACATCTTCCTATCTCGAAAGGGAGTTGAGTTGGGTTAAATGGAGATCGGATCAATGGGTCGAACGATCAATGAAGAACGCGGTGCAAGGCGCGCTGCCGAGTTGAAGAAGCGGTTCAGCCGTGTTTCAAAACGTTCACTTGGTTCCTCCTCCCCGATCGAGTCCATTGATCGTCGCTTGAGCAACGCGAGTGGTTTGGGTGTGTCTTCAGGTCGTTCCATCCTGATCTGGGTTGGTATTGGTCTCATTGCTTTCGTCGGCTTTTCCCTTCTTCATTAGTGGTTCCATAACTGCGTCTCCTTTCCAAGAATGGCGCCAGTTAGTATTTCTGGTTCAGAACGGTGTACGTTTTGATGTTCGACAAACCGGAAACAGGTCGATAAAGAGAACATGCAGGCCTGGTCTTTGTCCGGGAAGCTTCGTTTATCTTGACCAGAGATTGAGAGCATGAGCGACGACGGTAGTTCGGACGACCCCAAGGAAATAGATCCCGCTGTTGCGGGTTCCGGTTTTTCCGGGATGCCTGCGCATCAAGGGCCGAAGCCCGGTCGACGTATTACACTTGGCCATATTGCCGAAAAGCTCGGAATTTCAACTGCGACAGTCTCGCTGGCCTTGCGTGACAGCGCGCTGATCGCTGATGATACCAAGGCGCGGGTGAAACAAACCGCTGAGGAAGTTGGTTATATCTATAACCGTTCGGCAGCGTCACTTCGCACTGCGCGCAGCCAAATTGTTGGTGTCTCGGTTCACGACATTCTCAATCCCTATTTTGCTCAGCTTTTTGCCGCGCTTGAAGAAGTGCTTGAAAAAGAAGGTCAGATGATTGTCATCAGCAATCATCGTGACGATGTGGAACGGCAGCGAACCTTCATATCCACGCTGCAGCAGCATAGAGCCGATGGTTTGATCCTTTGCCCAGCTGTGGGGACGAGTGCAGAAGAAATAAACCGGCTGATGAGCCTTGGTATCCCAATCACTTTGCTGGGGCGGGAGGTGCCTGGAGCCTGGGCGCCTTGTGTTCACGGAGATGATGTCGCCGGTGCATATGAGGTGACAAAGCATCTGCTCGCTCAAGGCCATGAGCGCATTGCAATGCTTGGCGGCCGACGTGGGACCTCTGCGGGGCGTGACAGGAACCTGGGTTGGCGCAAGGCGCTTGAAGAACATGGGATTGATCCTGACAAGCAACTCGATATTCCAGAGTTGATGACGCAATCTGATGGCCGCGAAATTGTGCCGCGCATTCTAGAGGCCCCAGAACGCCCAACAGCGTTGATGTGTTTTAACGACCTTGTCGCGCTGGGCATCATGCCTGCGCTGCGTCGTCAGGACCTGATCCCGGGTGTTGATATGGCTGTCAGTGGGTACGATGACATTGATAGCGCAGAGTATCGGACACCGTCTTTGACCACCGTGTGTAATCACGCAGACAAGATTGGCAGCCTGGCCGCTTTGACCTTGCTGCGGCAGGTGGCGGGTGAGCGGTTGCCAAGCAAGCCAATCCTGATTGAGCCCGAGCTACGCGTACGCGACAGCACTCCTCCGCCTCAAAAATAAGCTCACGGTTCTCCCGATCATTGAAGCAATGAACGTCGTCAAGTCTCAAAAGTGACGAACACGACTTGTCGAAGTTTTCCAAATCAGCTTCGTTAGTGCTTTGTTTTAGAATGGTGAGGACCTATGCCAGATATCTTGATGCCAAAACCCATGCAGCCGCTGGTGGAGCGTGAGCTGTCGGAGAAGTTTACGGTGCATCAGCCATTTAAGTCTGAGGATCCGGAAGGAATGATCGCGTCCGTGAAGGACGATATTGTTGGAATTGCCGCAGGTGGCGTTGACGTTGATGATGCGTATCTGGATCAGTTTCCAAACCTAAAGATCATCGCCAATTTCGGTGTTGGTTACGATTCCATAGATGCCAATGCTTGCGAGAAACGCGGCGTCATTGTCACCAATACGCCTGACGTTTTGACCGAAGACGTCGCGGACATCGCAATGGCCTTGCTGCTATCGACGACTCGCGAATTGTCAGCAGCTGAACGCTGGTTGCGCGCCGGTAACTGGGAAGCCAAAGGTTCGTTCCCGCTCACGCGTGGGAGCTTGCGCGGGCGCATTATGGGTATTGTTGGCCTCGGACGTATCGGTAAAGCGATTGCGCATCGTGCAGAAGCCTTCGGTCTTACGATTTGCTATCATGGACGATCCAAGCAGGACGGCGTGGCCTATCCTTATTATCCAAGTGTTATGGCTCTGGCAGAGGCTTGCGACACGCTCATGCTGGTCGCTCCTGGAGGCGAGGAAACCAAGCACATGGTTGGTGAGAGCGTGTTCGAAGCGCTCGGCCCTGAGGGCATTGTCATAAACATCGGTCGTGGGACAGTGATCGACGAGGCGGCGTTGATCAAGGCGCTCCAGGATGGCACTATTCTTGGTGCTGGCCTTGATGTGTTTGAAGAGGAACCGCATGTTCCCGAAGCGTTGAGAAAGCTTGAGAACACGGTTCTGTTGCCGCACGTTGGGTCTGCATCGCAGTTCACTCGCAATGCTATGGCGCAGCTCGTTGTCGACAATCTGGTCGGCTGGTTTGAAAAGGGGCATCCGGTCACACCCGTGGCGGAAACACCCTTTCCAGCAAAGTAGTCAGAATGAAAGGGCGTGAGGGAAAATGCCTCACGCCTTCTTGTTGTCGTCGATGAAGTCTGAAACGCGGGTCACCGCACGTTTGATGTTCTCGGCGGAGTTGGCATAGCTCAAACGAAGATAGCCTTCGCCGAGAATCCCGAAGTCAGGCCCGCCAATCGTTGCAACCCCGGTTTCTTCCAAAAGCGCCGAGGCCAGTTCTTTGGCTTTCCATCCAGTTTTCTTGATGTTTGGAAACGCGTAGAATGCACCTTTTGGCGTTCTGCACGAAAAGCCCGAGATCTCGTTGAGTGATGAGACAACCAGCTTGCGGCGTTCATCGAATTTTTCAAGCATGTGAGTGACAGCATCCTGAGGACCTTCGAGGGCCGCCAATCCAGCGTATTGGGCGGGGGCGTTGACGCAGGACCAGGAGTTGACGGCGAGCTTGCGAGCCTTGTCGATAAGGGCATCCGGCCAGAGTGAATATCCCATGCGCCAACCGGTCATGGCATAGGTCTTGGACCAGCCGTCGAGCAAGATCAAACGATCTCTGAGGCTTTCGTAGCTTAGCAGGGACACGTGTTCCATGCCGTCATAGGTCATCTGGGAGTAGATCTCATCGGACAGGATCGCGAGATCATGGTGGTGTTCAAGTCCCTTCACCAGCTTTTCGATTTCTTCCCGCGGTGTCACGCCTCCAGTCGGGTTGGCCGGGGAATTCAGGATCATCAATGTCGTTCGATCCGAGATAAGCCCCAGTGCTTCATCTGCTGAAAACGCGAACTCGTTTTCTTCGCGGATCGGCAACGGGACTGGTGTGGCGCCAGTGAATTCGATCATTGAGCGATAGATCGGGAACCCTGGGTCAGGGTAGATGATTTCTGCTCCGGGTTCCCCGAACATCAGTATCGCCATGAACATGGTGACCTTGCCGCCAGGCACAATCACAATGTTGTCCGGGTTGGTCTCGACATTGAGACGTTTGTGTAGATCGGCTGCAACAGCTTCACGGAGTGGAAGGATACCTGTTGCCGGAGTGTAGCCGTGGTGACCATCGCGCAGTGCCTTGATAGCCGCTTCGACGATATGGTCAGGGGTTTGGAAATCCGGCTGCCCGATTCCAAGATTGATGATGTCTTTCCCTTGGGCGGCGAGCTCAGTAGCACGGGCCAGAACCGCAAATGCGTTTTCTTCTCCAATGCGGTCAAATCCGGCGATCGTTTTCAGCACGTGTTCACTCCCGATAATGATTTTTATGTTTGTCGTAGCGAAGCTGATGAGGTGAGAAAAGGCCTGTTTGATAAAATTAGTATGCCTTTGGTGGTTTCGGGCCCTGACTTCCTTTGATAAATCTCCACATAGCCCTCCCATGATGGTGCAAGACACCCTATATTCGCGTTCAAAGCTGCGCCTTTGTGCGCTCGAAACCCATCCGATCAAGGAAGTAAAAATGCCTGATGCACAGGACACTGCCGCAAACCAGATTCCTGTAACGGTTCTGACGGGGTATCTCGGTTCCGGTAAAACCACTTTGCTGAACCGTATCTTGACCGAAAATCACGGTCAGAAGTACGCGGTGATCGTCAACGAATTTGGCGAAGTTGGTATCGACAACGATCTGCTTGTTGAGTCCGATGAAGAAATCTTCGAGATGAACAACGGTTGCATCTGTTGCACCGTGCGCGGAGATCTTATCCGCACGGTGCAGAACCTGATGAAACGACGCGGTGCATTTGACGCTATTATCGTTGAAACGACGGGCGTTGCAGATCCGGCGCCTGTGGCACAGACCTTCTTCATGGATGACGATGTGCGCTCTGCCGCGCGGCTGGACGCGGTTGTTGCAGTTGTGGATGCACGCCATGTTCTGCAGAGGTTGGAAGACACTGCTGAAGCCGAAGAGCAGATTGCATTTGCCGATGTGATTTTGCTGAACAAGACGGACCTTGTAACGGCTGAAGAGCTGGCGACGGTTGAGGCACGTATCCGCAAGATCAATCCCTACGCGGTTCGTCACAAGACTGAACGCTGTGCGATTGATCTGAAAGCGGTTCTTGATCGCGGTGCCTTTGATCTGGATCGAATTTTGTCATTGGATCCTCATTTCCTCCAGCACGGGCACCATGAGGATGAGTGTGGTCCGGATTGTGACCACGAACATCACCATCATGCGCACCACGACCACTCGCACGCACATGATCATGAATGTGGACCCAACTGTGATCACGATCATCATCATCACGAAGATGAAAACCCGCATTCGGTGAAAAGCATTTCGTTGAGAGCTGGCGATTTGAATCCTGACCTTTTCTTTCCATGGATCAATCAGGTGACACAGGTCCAAGGTCCCAACATTCTACGTCTCAAGGGCATCATTGCGTTCAAGGATGATCCGGAGCGCTATGTCATTCAGGGTGTGCACATGATTGTCGAAGGCGATCACCAACGAGACTGGAAAGCGGATGAGCCGCGCGAGAGCCGTCTGGTGTTCATCGGCCGTGATCTGAACTGGGATGTCTTGAAGCAGAGCTTTCAGGCGTGTGCCGTACAACAGGACTGACGAATGCCCACAATTGCTGCTGTTGAAGCGGGAAGCTTTGTCGTCAAGACCGGCTTCTTGAATGATGTTCCCTATTTTGCGCTCGGAGATGGCCGTGTCGCGTTTGTCGACGGCGCGCAGACCGATATTCAGGCGCACAAGAGCGGCTTGCTCGCCGCCACCGAATTGCTGGATGGATCGGCGCTCGTTACCTCTGGTGATGATGGTTTGATTCAGAAGGTCTCCGGTGATGGCGCGGTGGAGACCTTGAGTGAGCGACCACGCAAGTGGATTGATATCCTGGCTTGCGGACCCTCTGGCGCGGTCGCTTTTGCCTCCGGTCGGACGGCGTGGGTGCGTCTTTCGAATGGTGAAGAGAAAGAGTTTGCCCAGGACCGTGCGGTTGGCGGGCTGTCCTTTGCGCCCAAGGGTATGCGGCTGGCAGTCTCTCACTATGACGGGTCGACGTTGTTGTGGGTTAACACTAGCGGCACGCCGCAGAAACTGGAGTGGAAGGGTGCTCATCTCGGAGTATGTTTTTCGCCAGACGGCAAGTACCTTGTGACAGCTATGCAGGAAAATGCGCTGCATGGTTGGCGCCTGACCGATGCGCAAGACATGCGAATGACTGGCTATCCCACCAAGGTCAAAAGTTGGAGCTGGTCCGTCAAAGGGCGTTATCTGGCAACATCCGGTGCAAATGCCGCAATCTGCTGGCCTTTCTTTGGCAAGACTGGTCCAATGGGACAAAATCCGTTGCAGCTTGGGACGCGTGGTGACAGTCTTGTGTCTTGCGTTGCCTGTCACCCCAAGGAAGATGTTTTGGCCATTGGATACCAGGATGGAATGGTCATGATGTGCCGGTTTGAGGATAATGCAGAGGTTCTGCTTCGTCGGCCCGGGCGTTCTCCTATCTCGGCCCTTGCATGGGACAAAGATGGACTGCGCGTTTCCTTTGGTGCCGAGGATGGGGAAGCGGGCATCATTTCATTGCAATAGCAAAGTGTAAGTTCAGGAGGGGTGAAATGGCGCGGATCTTTATGGTTTTGCTTGCCCTTGTGACGGGATCTGCAGGGTCCCAGTTTCCTGAATTTGCCCAGCAATACCGTCAACGCATTGGCGGGGCGATCGATGCGTTGCAGGAAGTCATGACGGACTTTCAGGCAGATGCGTCGCGGTTCGGATTGAGTGTTGATGAGGCTATTGCTCGACTCAAGGCCAGTGATGACGGGCTTGTTCAAAAGCGTGGCTATACAATCGAACGGACCCAGGACCGGCTGGTGCGATTGATCGACCAGCGCGAGGCGTTTCAATCGGCTGGACCGTTTGCACGGTTGGTAATCTTCCTGGAATCGATGGACCCCAAGCTGGCACGTTCAACTGTCGAGGACTTTGAACCGGCAATTCCTGTGACCAGCGAAGGGATTGTTACCGCTGGTCTTGGTGCAGGCGCTGGCCTTCTCGGGTTTAAGTTTCTGGCCGGGCTCGGTCGCCTTAGGCGACGCAGAACACAACAACAAATTTCATAAACAGTCAGGAACTGCAGTACATGGATACGATTACCTCTTCCGGCGGAATGGTCGTGGCCCCGCATATGGAAGCCGCGAAGGCTGGCGCGGATATTCTTGCGGAAGGTGGCTCGGCGATTGAGGCAATGATCGCAGCGGCTAGCACGATTGCTGTGGTCTATCCGCATATGAATGGCATTGGCGGTGATGGGTTTTGGTTGATCTGCGAGCCGGGGCGAGAACCAAAGGCGCTGATGGCTTGCGGACCTTCTGGGTCAAATGCCACCCTTTCGGCCTATCATGACGCGGGCCATGGACAGATGCCCACACGTGGTCCGATGGCGGCGCTCACGGTGCCGGGCACCATTGGTGGTTGGGCGCTGGCGAAAGAGGCTGCGATAGCCATAGGCAAGGGTAAAATTCCAAACAGTGAGCTCCTGTCTGCAGCAACACAGTTTGCCAAGGATGGTTATGTGGTCAGCCGAAGCCAGGAAGAGCTCACCAATCAGAAATTTCTCGAACTGAAGGACCAGCCCGGCTTTAAGGATGTGTTTTTTGTTGATGGAAAACCGCCGAAGCAGGGGGATGTCCTCAAGCAGGAGCGGTTGGCCGATACGCTGCAGCACCTGGGCGCTGAGGGGTTTGAAGAATTTTACCGTGGCGATGTTGGAGAAGCGCTTGCAAGAGATCTTGAGCGTATCAATTCGCCGGTCCTCCGACGCGATCTTGAGCAGTTTGAAGCCAGGTTCAAGGATCCACTGAAGACCAGTCTCAAGTGCGGCACAGTTTACAACGCACCGCTTCCAACCCAGGGTTTGGCATCTTTGTTGATCCTCGGACTTTATGACCGTCTGTCGGTGCAACAGCGTGAGGGGTTCGATCTGGTTCACGGCTTGGTCGAAGCCACAAAGCGTGCGTTTTTGGTTCGCGACCGTGTTGTGACCGATCCTGCGCGCGTTCCAGAGCCTGTGCGACCGTTTCTCAATGCAGATTGGCTGGACGAAGAAGCAACCAAGATCGACATGAAACGGGCGTTGCCATGGCCACATGAAGCCAAGCCTGGAGATACGATCTGGATGGGCGCGGTGGACAAGGACGGTGTGGCGGTATCGTTCATTCAATCCATTTATTGGGAATTTGGATCAGGCTGTGTTTCCCCTCAAACAGGCGTCTTGATGCAGAACCGCGGCGCAAGCTTCTCTCTCCATCCGGATGCCTTGAACGTTTTGGAGCCAGGCCGTGTACCGTTCCACACGCTCAACCCGGCGATGGCCAAGCTGAATGACGGTCGCCTTGTTACATATGGAACAATGGGCGGTGAAGGACAGCCGCAAACGCAGGCTGCGATCTTTGCGCGTCATGTTCTCAATGGAATGCCTGTTGGCGAGGCTATTGATGCGCCACGCTGGCTGCTCGGTCGTACATGGGGGGATGAGACAACAGCCCTTCGGTTGGAAAATCGCTTCGATCCTGACGTTGTGAAGGCTCTGGAACGTGCAGGTCATGAGCTTGTTCAACTCGATGAAGCCTATTCCGATACCATGGGTCATGCTGGTATGATTGTGCGTAACGACAAAGGTGGACTTGAAGGCGCGCATGATCCACGAGCGGATGGTGGCGCGGCGGTCACCTGAGGCTTTCGCGCCTGTGAAGACCGGTTTGTTAACGCAAACCGGCGCTTGATAGAGAAAACGGAATTGCTGGCTTAGGAGTCCTCATGGACGCATTGACTCGTATGCGCTGTTTTATTCAGGTCGTCGACAGCAAGGGCTTTTCTGCCGCGGCTCGCGAAATGGGAAAGTCCAAAGCGCTGGTCTCCAAGTACATTGGGGAGCTTGAAGATGAGCTGGGCGCTCGACTGTTGAATAGGACAACCCGGCAGGTCTCGCTGACGGAGGTCGGGGAGGCTTATTACAAGGAAACCACGGATATTCTACAGCGGATTGATGATCTGCATGTATCTGTCCAATCCTCGCAGCAAGCTATCAAGGGGCGTTTGAAGGTTTCTGCACCGCGCTCCATGGGTGATGGCTTCATAAACCGTGCGATTATGGAATTTCTCGTCGAATATCCCGACGTCGTCATGGATCTGCGGCTTGAAGACCGGTTTGTCGACCTGGTCGACGAAGGCTTTGATGTGGCCATTCGAGTCAGTGATATGGAGGATTCGAGCCTTATTGCGCGTAAAATTGCACCGTTCAAGGCGATCGTCTGCGCAACACCGGAAGCGATCGAGAGGTATGGGTTGCCCAAGGCCCCAATGGATCTCGGTTCACTGCCCTGCATCATCGATACCAATTATCGCAACAAGCATAACTGGAGCTTTGACGACGACGGGAGGAAAGTGACGGTTTCTGTCAATGGCCCGTTGCAGGTCAACAGTGCGTCGGCCGGCCGTGATGCCGCGTTGCTGAGCCTGGGATTCCTTAGAACGCCGCTGTATTTTGTTGCCTCGGATCTTGAAAGTGGTGAACTCATTTCCGTTCTGGATGAGTACGAGCCGGACGATATCGGGATTTATGCGGTCTATCCGCATCGCCGACATTTGACAGGCAAGGTCAGAGCCTTCGTCGATTTCCTTGCTGCATGGTTCGGACGTCAGAAGAAGGAAAAGGATGGCATCTGCCCCGGATGAATTTTTCGATCCAGAGGACGCAGGTTCTGCCTTGATGCGGCCATGCTTTGGTCGCTAAGGTACGCCTGCTTGGTTCAATGCAGGTCTTTCCGTGTTTGCTTTCCGCTCTATTTTACAGCTTCTGGCTATCCTTTTTTCATTGTTGCTTCCGACACTCTGCCTGGCGCATCCGCATGTCTTCGTGGAGGCTCGTTCCAAGTTGCTGTTTGATGACAGCGGCAAGGCGGTGCAGGTCGAACATGTGTTTCGGTTTGATGATGCGTTCTCGGCGTTTGCCATGCAGGGCTTTGACGCCAATGGGGATGGTGTCTACAGCCGGGCAGAGCTTGCCGAGTTGGCTCAGGTCAACATCGAAAGCATGGCGGAGTTTGGCTATTTCACTTTCGGCGACAATTCGCGGGTTGAACTGGATTTCGACGCCATCGAGAACGGTTACTGGCTCGAGGTCGTAACGGTCCCTCTTGCTTCTTACTGGATGATGAAGCCGGAAGATTTTGCGGCGATGGAGGAAGACCGTAAGGCGCATGGAACAAAAATTCCCGAGACAGTCGATCTTCTCGAGCTGCATTTCAAACTGGACCTGACACCCCCTACTGATGCCTCAGCGCCTATCACACTGGATGTCTATGATCCGACGTACTATGTCGACTTTCGCTTTGCCGAGAGTGAACAAGCGCTGGAACTCGTAAATGCGCCAGGTCAATGTCGGATTGAGCGCAAGGATCCCCCCAAGCTAGGGGAGGCAGCGGCCTATGCGTTGTCTCAGGTCGGAGCAGATCAGCGAAAACTACCTCCAGAATTGCAAGATCTGGCCGCAAGTCAGGTCAACCAGATGATTGTGACCTGTGGTTCTGATGCTTCAGGCGCTGCTGCTCAGACAACATTACCTACGGGCGATGCCAGCTCTGCAGATGCGGCGAAGGCGATCGAGAGTAACTTTGATGCCAAGCAACCAAGTCTCTACGCGCGCGCAATGGGCGAAATCTATGCGTTGCAGCAGAGCTTCTATCAGAAGCTTGTTGGCGCCATGCGCGGGTTTCAGGCGGATCCGAATGCGTTTTGGATATTGATTGGTCTGTCCTTTGCCTATGGCGTGTTTCATGCCGCTGGGCCTGGGCATGGAAAGGCCGTGATCTCGGCATATATCGTAGCGAATAATGAAACCTTGAAGAAAGGCATCGTGCTTTCCTTCATTTCGGCCTTCGCCCAAGCGGTGACCGCAGTTGCGTTGATTGGCGGCCTCGCAGTTGTGCTTGATATGACATCTCTTGCGGTGAATAACACGGCGCGCTGGTTTGAGGTCGGATCCTACGGGCTAATCACTTTGCTCGGCGCTTATCTGATTTGGCAAAAAGCGCTGCGGCCTCTCTTTGCTAAGACTTCCTCACATTCTCATCATCACCACAGTCATGATCACTCACACAATCATGCTGGCGATCATGAACATAATCTCCATCACCATCATGTTGATGAGTCAGGTGTTTGTTCAACTTGTGGACATGCGCATGCTCCGACACCGGATATGTTGAAGGAGGAACTTTCTGTGCGCAGCGCAATTTCGATTGTGCTCGCCGTCGGTCTTCGCCCATGCTCAGGCGCGTTGATCGTCCTGGTTTTCGCCTTGTCCCAAGGCATGTTGGGTGCAGGTGTGTTTGCAACCTTCGCCATGGCGCTTGGAACCGGGATTACTGTCTCAGTGCTCGCGTCTCTGGCCGTTGGAGCAAAGACGCTTGCCTTGCGTCTGACAGGCGAAGGATCGTCGCTGGCTTCTCTTGTTGTCAGAACGATAGAAGTCGGTGGTGCGCTGCTCGTCTTCCTACTCGGTCTGAGCCTCTTGATTGCGAATGCCGGTTGGTACTGAACAAGTCTGCAGTGAACGACAAAAGTATGTTTCCGCAGCTCCCGTCATTCAGCTCTTGCTGGCAGCATAGTTGCGCGCAGCATCTCCGAATGCCTTGAACAGTTGCCTTGATGGAACATCTGTCTTGACCCAGTACTCAGGATGCCACTGGGTGGCGACCAGATATCCTGTTGCGCCTTCAACAGATATTGCTTCAATTGTCCCGTCTTCCGCCCGCGCTTCAACCTTGATCCCGTTGCCTAGTCTGCCCACCGCCTGCCGGTGGAGCGAGTTGACCTCGATAGGCTTGTCTCCGACTACATTTGCCAGCTGGCTGTTCTTCTCGACGTCGATCGGGTGGGCGATACGGAATCGTTCATCCTGGTGATCAGCGTTCGGTGCGCGATGATCACCAATGCCTTCGAGGTCCTGAATTTCGGTCAGCAGTGATCCACCGCAGCTGACATTCAATTCCTGCATTCCACGGCAGATCGCAAAAACAGGGATGGCGCGTTCGATGGCTCGCCGCAACAGCGGGAGTGTGGTCGCATCGCGAGCCGGATCATAGGGACCATTATCCTCAGTAGCTTCTTCGCCATAGAGCTCGGGATTGACGTTTGATTTCGACCCGGTTGCGAGAACACCATCGATCCGATCAAGGATGCTGTCCATTTCTTCTGGGCTTGGGCTCAGGCACGGAAGTACCAGTGGAACAACATCTGCGCCATCCACCAACGCGCGCAGGTAGGTGTCCGGAGCTGCATGCCAGTAGTAGTTCTCAAAAAATTTCAAGTCAGATGTGACGAGGATGATTGGTTTTGTCATTCGATGCTCGAACTGTCGTTCGGCTCCTGTTTCACCCAGTTTCAATTCAGAAGATTTAGGTCAGCTGCGATCTTGTATAGTTGAGCAGCGTTCTTGCTACCGACTTTTTCTCTCAGGTTCAGCCGATGGGACTCAACCGTTCTGACGCTGATGCCGAGGTCTTCGGCTATTTCCTTGTTTGGTTTGCCTTTGGCGATTCCAGCCAGAACTTCTTTTTCGCGCAAGGTCAATCCGTAGGGGTCTTCAGATACTTCTATCTTTTTGCCGCCAACAAGGGTCGCCCCAACAGCCGATGAGAAATAATAACCGCCGCTTGCCACGCTCTTGATGGCGGTTGTCATTTCGCGCGCGCAGATGTCTTTCAGGATGTAGCCTTTGGCACCGGCCTGCATCGCGCCATGTACATACTCCGGCGTGTCATAGATCGACAGCATCAGAACACTCGTCTGGGGGCAGCTTTCGCGGATCTTGCGGGTCGCATCCAAACCATTCATCTCCGGCATGGAAACATCCATTAAAATCAGATCCGGTTTCAACTCATTGGCTTTTTGAACGGCTTCGAGGCCAGTTTTGACTTCGCCGACAATGTGGAAGGTGTCGATGTGTTCTAGGCGCGCACGGATGCCATCTCTGACCAGTTCGTGGTCGTCTGCGAGAAGAATCGAAACGTTTTCCGAGTTGGCGAAAGATTGCATGCTCAAGAGGCCATCGAGGCTGGATTTGATTTGAGTGGCAAGGCCACGAGGATTTTTGTGCCACCTTTTGGGCGGTTTGACAATTGTAAGGAACCGCCGTGGGTTTCCATGCGTTCGCGCATATTCCGGAAACCAAAACCACCCGTCGGAAGGGGTGTTGGCAATCCTTTGCCGTTGTCTTCAATCTTCAGACGAATTTCGGTGCCTGTCACTTCCAGGTCGATCCAGACCATGCTGGCTTCAGCATGTTTGGCGATGTTGGTCATGGCTTCTTGCACAACGCGGTAGATTGCGGTTTTTGCGTTTTCCGGCAGCAGTGTGCGGCAACGGTCCGCATGGATGTAGACGCTCACACCGGAGCGGTCCTCGAATTCGTTGGCAAGGGTTACAAGGGCGGCCGACAAGCCAATGTCGTCCAGAACGCTGGGCCTCAGGTCGCGCGATATGCGGCGCACTTCGCTCAATGTCGCATCCAGGGTCTGGAGGCATTTGTCGGAGTGCTTTTTCAGCGCTTCAGGCTTGGTGACAGCATTCTGGATCAGTTCCAGGCCGTAGCGAATTGATACCAGCATTTGAGAAATACTGTCGTGCAGCTCCGTTGCAACGCGCTTGCGCTCGAGCTCCTGCACATCATGGACCCGGTTGTTCAGCTCCTTTAGCTTTTTGTCTGCAAAGCGCTGCTCGGAAAGATGCAGGGTTGCCATGATCAAGGATACGATGACGATGACACATATGGTTACGCTGAGAATGACGATGTTGGTATGGGTAACCGAGCGCGAAAAGTCCTTGCGCATGGTGGCGATCGCCAGGTCGATGTCGTCCAAATAAAGGCCTGTCCCAACCATCCAATCCCATTTTTCAAACAGAATGGAATACGCGATCTTGCGTTTGATTTTTCCGGCACTTGGCTTGTGCCACAGGTATTCGACGAAGCCTCCGCCATTCTGCGCTGCGGTGATAAGGTCTTTGATGACCCTGACGCCGTTCACATCTTCGAGATGAAGCCAGTTTCTTCCAATGAGATAAGTCAACTTCGGGTGCACTAAATTTGTGCCGTTTGTACTATAGGCAAAATAATAGCCATCTTCGCCGAAGGTTAGGGACGTAAGTATGTCTTTGGCAGCGGCCTGAGCGGCTTCGCGTCCTCCGGGCTCATTGTCGTAGAGATCTTGAATGGCTGAGCGGGCCAGATGGATGTAGTTCCTGATTTCTTGGCGTTTTTCGGCCAGAACGCGGGTCCTGATCGTCGTTGTTTCTTTATCGATAAGTTGCCGTGATTGGAAATAGTTTACACTGGTTATCAACGCCGCCACCAAGACTATTGGCAGGATGGTTATAAGCAGCAGTTTTGTCTTTAGGGGCAAATATTTCATTCGCGTCTTGCTTTTTCAGGCGCTATAACTCGTTATTCTTTCGCAGGGCCCAGTATAACTACTGAGAGGTGCGGTAGAACCACGAATGGCGTATGAGTTCAGGTATAACCTAGACAAGACGCTGGTTCAGTGCATAGTTTTTTGCGTGAACTTAAGTATATTCCGATTGGGAGGAATTAGCTAATGGATCGTCGTAGTTTTATTAAGAAAGCCGGTTTGGGTGCCGGTGGTGTAGTCGCAGCTTCTACGCTTGCAGCTCCAGCAATCGCCCAAGGCACAAAGGAAATGACAATCGTTTCCACTTGGCCACGTGATTTTCCGGGTCTGGGAATCCCGGCTCAGCGCCTCGCAGCTCGTATTGGTGAGCTGACAGAAGGTCGTTTGAACGTCCAGTACTTTGCTGCTGGCGAGCGCGTCGGCGCGTTCGATTCTTTCGATGAAGTTGCTTCCGGCAATGCTCAGGCCTACATCGGCGCTGACTACTACTGGAAGGGCAAGCATCCTGGTTTTGCAGCTTTCACTGCTATTCCGTTTGGTCTGACCTATACCGAGATTGACGCCTGGACGAAGTATGGCGGTGGTCAGGAATTGTGGGATGAGCTTGCAGCCGAGTTCGGCCTCAAGAACCTCGCAATGGGTAACACTGGCGTCCAGATGGGTGGTTGGTTCAACAAGGAAATCGAAACAGCTGATGACCTCAAGGGTCTGAAGATGCGTATTCCAGGTCAGGGCGGCGACGTCATGGCTAAGTTGGGCGCTTCTCCTGTTTCGCTTCCAGGTGGCCAGATTTACGAAAACCTTGTTTCTGGCGCTATCGATGCAACTGAGTGGGTTGGTCCTTTCAACGACTACTTCATGAAGTTCTACGAAGCTGCGAAGTACTACTACTTCCCAGGCATGCATGAGCCGGGCGCACAGCTCTGTATCGGCATGAACAAGGCATTCTGGGATGGTCTTTCCAAGACTGACCAGGAAATCATCAAGGCTTGTTGTGCAGAAGAAAACGCAGCAACTGCCGCTGAAACCAACGCAAACAACGGTACTTACCTCAACAAGCTCATCAATGAGCATGGTGTTGAGCTGCGCGAATTCTCCGATGAAATCTATGATGCATTCGGTGAAGCAGCTGCGGAAGTGCTCGAAGAAGCTATGGACCATTCCGACCTGTCCAAGCGGATTTTTGAATCTGTTGTTTCTGCACGTCAGGACATTGGAAGCTGGATGGCGATTTCCGATGTGGCTTACAGCATCAAGCGTAACCGCGTGCTGGGTATCCCAAGCTAAAAACAAAAAACGGGTGGGGGCGATTTTTCGTCCCCACTCTTTTTGTCAATTACGTTTACAAAGGGCATCGCCACGATGACGGCCTTGGACAATGTTCAAGACGGTGCGCCTGCAGTTAACTCAGGCCCTACCGGCTCCACCAAAGGTATTCTTCCATTCCGCGTGTTCGGATGGAGCGTTCTAGCCGTGATGGCGGCTTTCTTGCTGAACAACTATTTGAATTACTGGCAGGACCTTCCAGGTATCGCGCCGATTTTTGGCGGCGTCGCGAACGGGTCCATGTCAATTGCATGGTCTTGGGTGCAGTTGGCTCTTTATGTTTTGTTCGTGGTCTTGGCATGCGCTTATGTGATCCGATCCTCGCATGTGACACTCAGACAGGACAGCAAGCGGATCAGCGATCTGAACGCCTATTTGATCCGTGCAGCATTTTTCGCCGTCGTTCTGGTTGGCGTGACAGATGCAATTATTTCATTCCTTCGTGTCGAAGACTTGCTCGCATCGCTTGTCGGAGAGCAGCTCTCCGATGAACTCGGACTTGCGCGGTTTCGCGGGGCCAATGTGCACATGCCGTTGATTGCAGTGTCTTTCGTCATTGCTGCCTTTACGCGCACACTCGGCTTCACGTGGCTTGCCCTTTTGGTGGTTGCTGCTGAGTTGGGTATCGTTCTCGGGCGCTTTATCTTTTCCTATGAGCAGTCCTTCCTCGCGGATCTTGTCCGCTTTTGGTACGCGGCGCTGTTTCTCTTCGCCAGCGCCTATACCTTGCTAGAGGATGGGCATGTTCGCGTCGATGTGTTTTACGCAGGCCTGTCTGAAAAGGCACAAGGCTATGTCAATGCTGTCGGTGCAGTCGTCCTTGGCATGAGCCTTTGCATCGTTGTCATGGTCATTGGGATGGGCGGCAAGCAGAACATCATCAATAGCCCGATCCTTACGTATGAGGTTACGCAGGCAAACTTCGGTCTTTACGTGAAATATCTGATGGCCGGTTTCTTGGGTGTGTTTGCCGTGACAATGCTCATCCAATTTGTCAGCTTCTTCTTGAGTGCAATTGCCGATATTCGCGGTGACAGTGGCGGACGACACGCCGAAGGTCACGTTGCAGTAGCCTAATTCGCTGGAAATAACCTGATATGGAACTCTATTTTCTCGCTCTTCTTGTTCTGCTCATGGCGTTTGCTCTTGGCTCTGGTTTTCCAGTGGCATTTGCCTTGCCCGGGTCTGCCATTATCACCATTGGGGTTGCTGCACTTTGCGGGACGCTGTTTTCAACTGGCCCCGATGCCTTTTTTGGTCATGGCGGGCCGGGTCAATGGCTAAGCGCAGGTGTGACCAACTTTCGCGGCATTTACTGGGAGGCTGAACGCGATACCCTGATAGCGATTCCGCTGTTCGTCTTCATGGGGATCATGCTTCAGCGCTCAAAGATCGCAGAAGACCTTCTGGTGACGATGGCGCGCCTGTTTGGTCCTGTTCCAGGTGGGTTGGGCATTTCAGTTGTTTTCGTTGGAGCCTTGCTTGCTGCGACAACCGGTATCGTTGGCGCAACAGTGGTGGCGATGGGGCTGATCTCATTGCCTGCCATGCTGCGCAACAATTACTCGGTCCCACTGGCAACTGGTACGATTGCCGCATCCGGTACATTGGGGCAGATCATCCCGCCGTCAATTGTTCTGATTATTCTTGCCGACCAGCTGGCAAGTGCCGTTGATCAGGCCGGTTCCATTCGTCAGGCGCTTTACAAGGCGTCGACAGGCGAGCTGTCGATGCCGTCTGATTTCGCGGTCGTCTCTACGAGTGCCGGGGAGATGTTCCTCGGGGCCTTTTTGCCAGGTCTGGTGCTTGTCGGGCTCTACATGTTGTTCATCCTCGGGTTTGCCTTGCTGAACCCGAAGGCCGCTCCTGCCGTCCATGAAGAGGGTACCTTCACCCGCGAATTTGCCGGCCGGGTTGTCTTGACCTTGGTTCCACCACTGGCTTTGATCTTCCTCGTCCTGGGGTCGATTGTTGCTGGTATCGCGACTGTGAACCAGGCTGGTGCGATTGGCGCAGTTGGTGCGATGATCATGGCCGGTTATCGCCTGCGTGATGGTGAGCGGGGCGCTTATACACCTGCCATTATTGCCATCATCGGTTTGCTTGGCATTGCGATGGTGATTGGGTTCATCGGCAGTGTGAACATCAAGCTGATCCAGACCAGTCAGGATCTGCTCGGGCTTGTATTGTCTCTGATTGCGGTGTCCCTGCTGTTGATTGCGATCTTCTGGTCGGGTTGGCGGACGCTCAAGTTCGAGAACACCTTGCGCGGCGTGATGGTGGAAACGGCGAAGACCACATCGTTGGTCTTCATCATCTTGCTGGGTGCCGCGATGCTGACGTCATCCTTCCGGGCATTTGGTGGTGAAGAACTGGTGAAAGACTTCCTGCAGGGACTGCCAGGTGGCTTCTGGGCTCAGTTCCTGATTGTGATGCTGGTTATCTTCATCCTTGGCTTTTTCCTCGACTTTATCGAGATTGCTGTGGTCGTTGTGCCGATCGTTGCACCGATCCTGTTGGCTGATCCTGCTGCTAACGTCACCGCGGTCTGGCTAGGTGTGATGATCGGTCTGAACATTCAGACATCGTTCCTGACACCGCCTTTCGGTTTTGCGCTGTTCTATCTGCGCGGTGTAGCTCCGGCGATCGTCAAGACCGTGGACATGTACAAGGGTGTGATCGCGTTCATCTGTCTGCAGCTCGTTGCGCTAATGATTGTTGGTCTGGTGCCGCAGCTGGTGAACTATCTTCCGAACCGTTCTACCCTGCTGTCGGAGACCGCACCGCCGCCGAAAAACCCACGTCTTCAGTACTGCATGGAAAACCTGGTTTATCAGGACTATCAGCAGAACAGTTCAACAATTTTGGCTGCGATTGAAGATGCTTCGAAACTGGACATCAGTTACCTGCCCAAGGGCCTTCAAAAAGACCTGAAGGCCGGGTTCGAGGACGCGCGTTCCGCCATTCCTCAGATGAATGAAATTGTCGACGCGGAAGCCGCTGTTGCGGCGGTCGCTGATGACTATCGGCCGATTCACTCCGAAGTTCGTGCGCTGGAGCGCGATATGCTTCGCCTTGATGAAGAGATTGAAGAGTTTGAGGTGATTGTGCGCCGTTCTGGTCCGACAGCCGTCTATACCGTCGCACAAGGCGAAAAGGCGCAAGCGAAGATCGAGACGCTTCTGGCGGAAAAAGAAGCCTTGAGGGCAAAAATTCCTGCTGAATGGAATGAGGCTCACGATACATTCGCCGCGATTCAGAAAACGGAAAACAAGGCGCGGCAGACCTATCGTCGGACTGTTGACGATGCGTATGAGCCGATCATCGAGGCTCGGGGCCTGTTGAATGATACCGACAAGCTGGCGGCGCTTGAGGCTGAGCTCGTTAACCTGAAAGAGCAGGTCTCGGCGGCTTCACCAGAAGATGCTGTTGGCCTGATAGAGGCAGCGCGGTCCGAAGTCGGTTCCGTCGAGGGAACAAGCGATATTCGCAAGGGTCTTTCCGAAGCGCGCAAGATCATGCGAGGCAAGTCTCCCGATGCGGATGAAGCGAATGCCGCGATTGACAAGTCGATTGCCGAGCTGAATGCGGATCTGGTCTGGCGCAAGCGAGGTCAGGAAGAGCTTCTGCCCGCGCTGGAGACCTATGATGCAGTGATTGCGGATAATATTGGTTTGCGTCAACAGGACCGTTTGCCAGATGACATGGCATTGGATGTGGCAAGTTGTCTCTCTGGTCACCGAGACGTTTCCTTGAACTTCTAACGGTTGGTTTTCCGAATTATAAAAGGCCCGGAAGAGACTGCATCTTTCGGGCCTTTTTTTTGTGAGTGAATGCCTGATGCACTCGTCGCAGTCATGGTGATCGGCTTTTCTGATCGAAACATCATGATCTTTGAGTTGACGTGGTGTGCGACAGAGCCACATAAGACTGATGAGTTAGCTCTACAGCGCAGCTTCAAGACAGAATGATGGAAATCCAGATGACGAACCAAGCAAGTGTTTCTGTATCGGACGAACGCGCCAAAACGGCGTTGCCGAGTGACCATCCACCTGTGCGGTTCGGCAAAGTCGGTGTTCTTATTGTCAACTTGGGAACACCTGATGCGACATCTTATTGGCCAATGCGCCGTTATCTACGTGAATTTCTCTCGGATCGCCGGGTTATCGAATGGTCGCGGTTCCTTTGGTATCCGATCCTTTACGGTATTGTTCTGATGACCCGGCCGGGCAAATCAGGCAAGGCGTATGAGGAAATCTGGAACCACGAAAAGAACGAATCTCCCTTGCGCACAATTACACGCAGTCAGTCTGAAAAGCTGGCTGAGTTGCTTAAGCCTGAAGGGGGCCGTGTGCAGGTCGATTGGGCCATGCGCTATGGCACGCCCTCCATTCGGTCCCGTCTGGAAGCGTTGAAAGATGACGGCTGCGATCGCATTCTCGTTTTCCCGCTTTATCCGCAGTACTCAGCAGCGACAACTGCGACCGTTAATGACGAGGTCTGCAGAGCACTTCTGGAAATGCGCTGGCAACCCGCCATCCGCACCGTGCCGCCATATCACGATGATCCCGTCTATATTGATGCGCTTGTGCAATCGGTTTCAGATCATCTGAAAACAGTCGATTTTGTGCCCGACAAAATCCTCACTTCATTTCACGGTATTCCGCAGTCGTACTTCAAGAAGGGCGACCCCTACCATTGTCATTGCCACAAGACTGCCAGGCTGATGCGCGAGCAGGCAGGATGGGATGGCGATAAGCTCATGCTGACTTTTCAGTCTCGCTTCGGTCCAGAGGAGTGGTTGCAGCCTTATACCGACAAGACCGTTGAAGCTCTGGCAAAGGATGGGGTCGAAAATGTTGCGGTCATGAACCCCGGTTTTGTTGCAGACTGCTTGGAGACGCTTGAGGAGATCGCAGGCGAGGCAGGAGAGATCTTTGAGGAAAATGGTGGCAAGAATTTCACTCATATTCCATGTCTGAATGACAGCGATCTAGGCATGAGGGTGATCGAACATGTTGTAAGACGCGAGCTGTCTGGCTGGCTCTAGCGTAGTTCGGGGGGCTGGGTTTTAATTGTTAGGCTAACCCGATCACCAAACGGTTTTTGCGTGTGATAGTCTGAAAAGAGCTGGTGACGCTGCGTCAATAATATCATACTCAAGGTCACCACCACCTTGGTTTTGCGTTTGGAGCAGATTTAATGCCGTCTGAGTTTTTTGGTTTTGATATCTTTTTGATTGTCCTGCTGGTCTTGGTCATTCTGGTGATCTTCGCCGGGATGAAGGCCGTGCCGCAGGGATATAACTATACGATTGAGCGATTTGGTCGCTATCGCAGGACGTTGGAACCTGGCCTCAATTTCATCGTGCCGTTTTTTGATCGTGTCGGTCGCAAGCTGAACATGATGGAGCGCGTACTTGATGTTCCTTCACAGGAAGTGATTACCCGCGACAACGCTACAATCACTGCAGATGGCATTACATTTTATCAGATCATGGATGCGCCTCGGGCGGCCTATGAGGTTCTGGGACTGGAGAACGCCATTTTGAACCTGACGATGACCAATATTCGTTCAGTGATGGGATCCATGGACCTGGATGAGCTTCTGTCCAACCGTGATGAAATCAACGCGCGTCTGTTGCAGGTGGTAGATGCTGCGGCGGAGCCTTGGGGCGCGAAAATTACGCGTATTGAAATCAAGGATATTAACCCGCCGGCCGATCTTGTTGATGCCATGGCACGACAGATGAAAGCGGAGCGCGATAAGCGCGCATCGATCTTGGAAGCTGAAGGCAAGCGTCAGTCGGAAATCCTCAAGGCGGAAGGCGAAAAGCAATCGCTAATCCTGGAAGCTGAAGGTCGCCGTGAATCTGCGTTCCGTGATGCGGAAGCTCGGGAACGGGAAGCTGAAGCCGAGGCGCGTGCCACCCAGATGGTCAGCGATGCTATTTCAGACGGCAACGTGCACGCGGTCAATTATTTCGTAGCAACAAAGTATGTTGAGGCGTTCAAGGAACTTGCGACATCGCGCAATCAGAAGACGCTGATCCTGCCGATGGAAGCGACTTCTTTGATCGGTTCACTTGCAGGTATCGGGGAAATCGCAAAGGCGACCTTCGACAAGGACGGGGCGCAACCCAAGCCCCGTAGCGGTGTGCCAAACACCCGCTCAGAGGATGAGAGCTGATGATTATAGACTGGCTTTTCCATCAGGGCCCATGGATCTGGTGTGTTCTGGGCTTAGTCTTGTTGGTGCTTGAGGTTCTGGTGCCGGGTGCATTTTTTCTCTGGTTTGGGATCTCTGCCATCATCGTTGGCGGGCTTGCGTTCCTCGTGAACCTTGGATGGCAATATGAACTGCTGATCTTTACCCTGCTGTCGTTGGGCAGCCTGCTCATCGGACGTCGCATGATGGCAAGCCACGCTCCTGAGTTTGGCGATCCGCAGCTTAATCATCGCGGCAGCCGATATGTTGGTCGGGAGTTCGTGCTTTCTGCCCCTTTGTCAAAGGGCGAGGGCAAGCTGTTTATCGATGATACAGTCTGGCGTATCTCGGGAGATGATCTGCCTTCCGGGACGACTGTACGGGTGACAGGGGTCGATGGTGTTCGACTGCTTGTTGTCGCAGTCTAAATAGAAAAAGCCGCGAGTATTCGCGGCTTTTGATCTCCAAGCGGCTTTTAGAGCTTGTGGTCTGGTGGTATTGGCGGCGCTTCTGCCTTTAGCAGAATTGCGATACGTCGGTTTGCCGCCAAGTACGGATCATTAGGAAACAATGGTTCTGTGTCCGACTTTCCCATAACTGCGAAGAACTGATCATCTGGAACGCCGTATTCGTTCAGGATCTGACGGGCGGTGTTTGCCCGATCCGTTGAAAGCTCCCAGCCGGTATACGAAGGGTCAGGGGATTGCTGCCCGCTCGTCGTATGTCCGGTAATTTCAACACGGTTCGGCATCTGCGCCAGGATTGGCGCCATTTTTGCCAGCAGACGTCGTGTTGTTTCATACGGGTATTTGGAGCCTTCGCGGAACATTGAACGCCCATCTTGGTCGATGAGCATGATGTTCAAACCTTCGTCGTTTTCTTCCAAAATAATGTTGCTGGATATCTCGGTGATCTCCGGCATTTCCTGCCAGGCTTGGCGCAGTGAAGCGGCCGCGGTTGCAAACTGACGTGGCCTCTCGATGTCGGCTTCCTTGGTCTCGTGCGTGTTGGCTTCCGGACCTTGTTTGCTACGTTGGTTATGGCTTTCAGTAGAGAAGTCGGAGTTGAGCTCCTGCTCAACCTGACTGACATCCTTCATGTATTCCCGGATGGGAATGCCGCGAACTTCGATCACACCGGAGCGTTTTGAATTCTCTTTAACGCCGAAGGCGTCTTTCATGGACCCGGCAACTACCTGGAGCTTTTCCTTGTCCTGGATGGAAAAGGAGATAATCAGAACGAAGAAACACACGAGCAGAGACATCAAGTCAGCGAATGTGACGAGCCAGTCTGGTGCTCCGCCGCCCCCTTGTGGTTTTTTCCGCGCCATGAGTGATGCCTTGTCTGTATGTAAGCCTTAAGCGGCTTCCACGAGTTCCGCACGGAGCTTCTCAGGCAGGTATGCGATCAGCATTTCCTTGATGAGTGCCGGGCTCTTGGATTCGCGAATTTGTAGGACGCCATCGATGATCAGTGTCTGGTTGAGCTCATCGACGTCGAACTTTGCGTCCAGTTTGTCGACGAGTGGAAGACAGATGATGTTGGAGACCAATGCACCATAAAGTGTGGTCAAAAGCGCGATCGCCATTGAGGGACCAATAGCAGCCGGATCGTCCATGTTTGCAAGCATCTGCACCAGGCCAACGAGCGTACCGATCATTCCGAATGCAGGTGCAGAATCCCCAAGAGCTTTGAAGACACGTTTGCCTTCGGATAGACGGCTCAATTGAAGATCGCGTTCGCGCTCCATGGACTCTCTGATGAAGTCCATCTCGTATCCATCAGCGATGTATTGAACGCCTTTGGCCAGGACTGGATCGGAGATTTCGACGTTCTCCAGACCGAGAGGGCCGGATTTGCGAACGATTTCGCCAAGATTTGTGATTTCTGCAATCAACTCGCGCGGGGCAGATCCTTTGCCTGCAAGCGCGACTTTGAAGCCTGTGCCGAATGCGCTGCCGATATCTGAAACCTGAAAGCGAATCATCGTGGCCAGGATGCCGCCGCCGAGCACGATCAACATGGATGGAATATCAACGAATTGACCGAAGCTTCCGCCCATAAAGATGGCAGTTATGACGATGCCAAATGCGCCGAAGATCCCGATGAGGGTTGCTAAATCCATTACTCACACCTGATACACATGAGCACGCACTTGTGCCCAACCGCCGACATCTTAGGCAGAGCAAGGCTAACCAATTACTAATTGCAGGCTAGAGTTTGTAGATAATTTCAAATAGGCGAGGAATTAATAGTTTGTTATCTAAGCAGCGCCGATGCGTAGCAAGTCATGGAGATGAATAATTCCAACAGGCTGTTGGTTCTCAATTACGAAGACTGACGTGATTGCAGAAGAGTTGACCAATTCCAGAATACTTCCTGCAAGAGCATCGGGTTCAATTGTCTTTGGTCCGGCCGTCATGATCTCCTCAACCTTGTTGTCAAGGAATGTCGGGCTCATATGACGACGCAAGTCACCATCAGTAATGATGCCGATCAACGCGTTGCTTGAATTGACGACTCCCAGAACGCCAAAGCCCTTTTCCGTCATGAGCACCAATGCGTCCCGCATGAGCAAGCCTTGCGGGGCAAGTGGGACCTTGTCGTCCTTGTGCATGATGTCGCGCGCTGTACGAAGGCTCGCGCCCAGTTTTCCGCCCGGGTGATAGATCTTGAAGTCCTGTGCGGTGAAACTGCGGCTTTCCAACAATGCTATGGCCAGGGCGTCGCCTGTTGCCATCTGTAACATTGTGGATGTGGTGGGAGCCAAACCATGGGGGCAGGCTTCTACGACCTGCGGCATGACCAGAACAATATCGGCGGCGTGTGCGAGCGTGTTTTGCGTTCCCGCTGTGATCGCGATGAGCGGCACCTTGAAACGTCGGGTGTATGTGACAATGCCCGCCAGCTCCTGGGTCTCTCCCGACCAGGACAAGGCGATCACGGCATCGTCGGCAGTGATCATACCAAGATCGCCATGGCTTGCTTCAGCAGCGTGCACGAAGAAGGCGGGGGTGCCTGTGGAGGCCAGTGTGGCTGCCAGTTTGGTCCCGATGTGACCGCTCTTGCCAATCCCGGTGATGATGACGCGGCCTTTCAGACTGGACAGCAGCTCCACTGCCTTGGTGAAAGAGACGCCAAGTCCGTTGCCTATGGATGCCTTCAGGGCTTCCAGACCATTGATTTCGCTCTCGAGCGTTCTGATCGCAGAATTCAATATTTTGTCTGAGGTCGAGGAGTTGCCTTGAGGGATGTCCGACATGCTGCTTTTACACAATCACTTTGTTTTGGAGCTCTGACTGGGACTTGAATGGCGCAAGTCAGGCTTTCTCTACGCTAGCTTGTTTGGAGGTGCAAGTTTCCGAAGCACCTGAGATTTTAAGGATCTGTTATTCAAGTTGCATCCTGCGAAATGGCAACGAACATTTAACCATATTTCGTCAGGCTCTGGGCACCTGATCAGAAATTTGTGTGTTCATTTTATGAAATATTCCGTGGCTCTCTTTTGCTGCCTTTTGTTCGTTGCTCCAGTCTCGCCCCAGGCGCAGGACACGGCAATGAGCTTGCGTGGAAGCAGCAACGATATGTCATCTGACAGCTCGTCCAGCGAGATCGATGAAGAAGATGCCGTGGAAGTTGTTGACCCGACAGACGGGCTACGCCTGAATTCAGCTTTGGTCGAAGAAGGATCAGATGCGTTCGGTGCGTCCTTGAGTGCGGTTCGGGTTCGTCCATTCTCTGATCGTGTAGCGGCAGTTAGCAGACGGGCGGGCTCCAGCGGCAGCACAGACATGGGCGGGACATTCACAGGCGATACAACGTTCGATCAACCTATTGGCTTGCGCTTTGGGTCCTTTACCGTGCTGCCCGAGCTAACGATCAATGGTGCGTGGTCTGACAATCTGGAACAAAGTGCTTCAGGGACGCAGGGAACGTCCTATCGGATCGCTCCATCGGTCGCGGTAAGTTCAGATTGGGCGCAGCATCAACTTGACCTGGGTATTCGCGGTAGCTACGCCGATGATGAAAAAGCTGGTTCTGAGGCCAGCCAAAGTCTCGGTGCGGACCTTGCGTTGCGCCTTGACCTTAATGATGAAACGACTGCGACAGCCAATGCAGCCTACAGTCTGGCGCGTGAAAGCGGTTCCAGCGCGGAAGCCGGCTATGTGGCGAGTGATGAGAATACTCACCAGCTTTCGGGAAATGTCGGTCTGAAACGCACGGCTGGTATCGTCGGGGTTACATTGAAGGGTGGCTTGAACCGGACATCCTACGAAGAGGCGAAAAGTCGTAACAACACCGTCTACACACTTGGTCTGCGCACAGATCTGGCGACCAATGCCATTGCAACACCATTTGTCGAGGCTTCTGCGCTGACACGCCGTTACGACAAGAAGAGTGCTTCAAACAACAGGAATTCAGTTGGGTATGAACTGCGGGGCGGTCTTGTTGTGGCTTCCGGATCAAAACTGAATGGTGAGGTTGGTCTGGGATGGCGTCAGGAAAAGCTTGATAGCGGTGCGTATGATGATTTGTCTGGTTTGACCGTCGACGGATCTCTGGTCTGGTCGCCATCGCGTTTGACAACGGTAACGGCAGGCCTGAGTTCCAGCTTTGAGGCCACAACTCTGGCACAATCTTCGGGCTCAATCGTCTACGCAGGTGATTTGCGAATTGCCCATGGGTTTAGTGACCGATTGGTTGGGGACCTTGGCGTCGGCTACCAGCTGAGAGATTACCAAGGCGTCTCGATTGACGAACACACTATTACCGGAACGGCCGGAACAACCTTTGCGCTGACCAAGAATGCAGCTTTGCTGACACGGTTTACACAAAAGCGGTTCCTGAGCTCTTCGGCAGGATCGAGCTATAACCAGAGCACGGTCGAGGCGGGGCTTCGATTCCGGCACTAAACTTCATGCACCATGAGCGATAGCCCTGTGCCGGGGTGTCCGACATAGAGACTGGAAGGCTATGGGAGGCCTGGAAGATGTTTATCAAACGCAGAATTGGCGAATTCACTGTGATTAATGCGGACGCTCTCAAGCGCTGGTCGCTGGTACTTTGTTCGACTGTAATGTTCGGAGCTTTCAGCGCGCCTATTGCCAAGGCAGACGCTGGCTTCAATCGCTTCATTGAACAATATTGGCCAACGGCTCGATCCGCTGGAATTAGCCGATCTGTATATAAGAATGTGTTTGGCGGCATGGATCCTGATCCAGATACGATCAGGTTGATGTCCAAGCAGTCAGAATTTGTAAAACCGATCTGGGACTATCTGGAGACCGCCGTTTCTGATGACCGAGTTGAGCGTGGACGCGAACTCTTGATTCAGTACGGTCCTGTTCTGGAACAGATTGAAGCGCGTTATCACGTTGATCGTGAAGCTGTTCTCGCGATCTGGGGAATGGAGACCAATTTTGGTACCTATATGGGTAAGCATAATGTGGTGCGTGCCCTGGCGACCCTGGCTTATGCGGCTCCACGCCGTGCCAAGTTCTGGCGCAAGGAACTTCTAAAATCGCTTAAGATCGTTCAGGCCGGGCATGTTCGCTATGAGGACATGGAGGGTTCTTGGGCGGGTGCAATGGGGCATACTCAGTTTATGCCGACGAGCTGGGAAGCTTATGCCGTCGATTACGATGGAGATGGTCGCCGCGATATCTGGACTTCGATCCCTGACGCCTTGGCATCCACCGCGAATTACCTCAAGAGGCACGGCTGGCAATATGGCAAGACCTGGGGCTACGAAGTGGTTCTGCCTGCCGGTTTTGACTATGGTATGGCCGACGGCGACACAACCAAGACTCTGAGGGAGTGGTCCCGATATGGGCTAAGTCGTGCCAATGGTCGTGCCTTTCCTCGCGGTGATGACAATGCGGTTCTGGTTCTATCTGCCGGGACCGCGGGCCCGGCTTTCTTGATGCTGCGCAATTTTTATGTGATCAAGCGCTACAACAACGCCTTGGCCTATGCCCTTGGCGTCGGACATCTGGCTGACCGGATTCTTGGCGGGGGACCGTTGCTAGGTTCCTGGTCCCGCGAGTATCTTCCGCTAAACCGTTCCCAGACGGTCGAGCTGCAAAAGCAGTTGAACCGCTATGGCTTCAATGTTGGTGCTGCTGACGGAAAGCTGGGCCCTGCCACACGGCGTGGTATTCGGGCTTACCAACGATCCCGCGGTATGGTGCCTGATGGGTATGCGTCGGTTGTTTTGCTGGCCAGTATGCAAATGGGCGGGTAAACTGCGGTTCAGGTATTCACTTCGATTTTGAGGTTTGCGGTGCGGTTCCATAGTCTTTCCCGGCTCTATAGGCTTTTCGTCTCTGCACTTCTGCTCTGCCTGACGGTGGCATTTCTGGTCGCTGTGACGCCCTCAATCTCGTTCGCAGAGGATCCTGGAGCACTTGTGCGGCCAGAACCCAGCGCGGGTTCGAGCGGTTTCAGCTTTTTTGGCTTGTTCAAGTCGAGAGAGAGCAAACGTAAGGTTCGTGACAAAGGTGCGGGGCAACGCGCGCCCAAGAACCAGCGTGTCAAAGTGGTAATCAAGGAGAAAGATCCCGACGCTTCGGCGATCCTGGTTGTTGGTGATGAAATGGCCGATGGTCTGGCTAACGGCCTTCGTGTGCTTCTTGCTGAAAAAACCACGGTGCGAGTCGAGAAGCTCGTCTTGGCGAATACCGGACTGATCGCAGGTGAGGCGGATGGATGGATTGATGCCATCGAAAAACAGCTGGCATCGGATGAGAACATTCGAGCTGTTGTCTTCATGTTGGGCCATGAGGATCAGCAGCTGGAGATCGACGGCCTTACGAATCCGCGATTTGGATCTTTTTCGTGGCGTTCGGCTTACAGGAAGCGTGCTGTTGATTTGATTCAGTCTGTCCGTGAGCAACGAAAGTCGGTGGTTTGGGTTGGCCTGCCTCCTACGAGCAAGACAGCAACCAACTCTGCCTTTGCGACGATGAATGCCATTTACAAAGACGCTGCCGAAGCCGAACTTGGCTATGTTGTCGACATCTGGGATGTCTTCTTGAACGATAAGGGGGAGTATTCCTCTTATGGCCCTGATGTTGACGGAAAGAACAAGCTGTTGCGAACACGGAACAGTATTGGATTTACTCAGTCAGGTTATCAGAAAGTCGCGTTTTTTGTTGAACGACGCCTCTCCAGAATACTGGGTGGGTATGGCGCGTTGGCATTTGAAGGTGTCCAAGACGACCCGAATTTTATCGTTCTAACCGGTCGGACGACGTCCCCTGAAACAGAGCTTCTCGGCGGTTCGGATAAGCCAGCTGAAAAAGCCAAGAAGACGGCAGCCTATCAGTTTTTCGTTGAGGGGGAGGCGTTGCCTGGTGTTCCGGGCAGGGTTGATGATACTGGGTTTGTGACCTCACCTGTTGCTCAAGATGGATCGTGATACGACCGGACGACTGCCTGATGTTCGGGGTGTACTGACTCAAAAAGGGCCGCTTCAAAGAGGCGGCCCTTTTGTTTTGATTTGGAAACCGTTTGGCTTAGCGCGGAAGGTCTGACGAGCCTGTCAAGAACTCATCAACTGCGCGTGCCGCCTGTCGGCCTTCACGGATCGCCCAGACAATCAGGGACTGCCCACGGCGTAGATCTCCAGCCGCAAACACCTTGTCGATACTTGTTTTGTAATCTTCCGTATTCGCCTTGACGTTTGTACGCCCATCCAGCTCCAGCTTATCACCTGCCTGGGCAATGAACGTGTCCAGACGGGGACCTGAGAAGCCGATGGCTGCCAGAACGAGATCAGCCCGCAAAATGAACTCTGTTCCTTCGATAGGCTGACGCTTTTCGTCAACACGGGCGCATTTGACGCCTGTCACCACGCCATCTTCGTCACCCACGATACCGAGCGTTGCTGCTGAAAACTCGCGCTCAGCACCTTCTGCCTGTGAAGATGATGTGCGGAATTTAGTTGGCCAGTAAGGCCAGATCGTGAGCTTGTCTTCCATCATTGGCGGGATAGGACGAATGTCGAGCTGTGTGACCGACAGGGCTCCTTGACGGAACGCCGTTCCGACGCAGTCTGACGCTGTGTCGCCGCCGCCGATGACAACCACGTGTTTGCCTGCTGCCCAAATTGGCTGTTCTCCGTTGTCACCTTCCCCGCCAATGCGGCGGTTCTGCTGAACAAGGTATTCCATTGCCCAATGGCAGCCTTCGAGTTCCATGCCACCGACACCCGGGTCTCGAGGGCGTTCGGAACCTGCACAGAGGATCACTGCATCGTGGCGTTCAGCCAGTTCCTCATGAGAAACTGTTACGCCAACGTTGACGCCATAATGGAAGACAACGCCTTCAGCCTCCATCTGAGCAACGCGTCGATCGATGTAGTGTTTTTCCATTTTGAAGTCAGGGATGCCATAGCGCATCAGGCCGCCTGCCTTAGGCTCACGCTCATAGACGTGCACCGTGTGGCCGGCACGCGCTAGCTGCTGTGCTGCGGCCATGCCGGCTGGGCCGGACCCAACAATTGCGACGGCGTGTCCGGTCTTTGCGGCTGCCGGTTCCGGTACAATCCAACCTTCGGACCATCCCTTGTCTGCGATTGCCTGTTCAACCGTCTTGATGTTCACCGGAGTGTCTTCAAGGTTGAGTGTGCAGGCCTCCTCGCAAGGCGCAGGACAGATGCGACCTGTGAATTCAGGGAAGTTGTTGGTGGAATGGAGATTGCGTAGCGCAAGTTCCCAGTCACCGCTGTAGACCAGATCATTCCAGTCCGGAATCTGATTGTTTACCGGACAGCCAGTTGGTCCATGGCAAAAGGGGATGCCGCAGTCCATGCAGCGTGCTGCCTGGCGCTGCACTTCATTTTCCGCCAGCGGCAGAGTGAAGTCCCTGAAATGGCGAATACGGTCAGATGCAGGCTGGTACTTCTGTTCCTGCCGGTCAATTTCCAAAAATCCGGTTACCTTACCCAAGGCGACCTCCTCATAAATCTCTCGTCACATTGTCGGCTGCTACCGGACAGTCCGAGACTGTCCGAGAGCCGTTCGGTCCAGATCAGGGCGTTATTCCGCCGCGACCATGCCCAAGCGTTTTTCTTCCATTTCCTTGAGCGCGCGGCGGTATTCGAGTGGCATCACCTTGACGAATTTCGGTCTGAACGTTGCCCAGTCATCGAGGATCTTCTGAGCCTTTGCAGAACCCGTCAGTTCGATATGGCGAACCAGCAGTTGGCGCAGTCGTTCGTCATCGTGTCGGGACATGTCACAGCTCACGTCGACGCGGCCCTTGTGTTCGATGTCGCCGCCACGGTGATGAAGCTTTTCCAAAAGGTCATCCTCTTCGGAAACCGGCTCAAGCTCGACCATCGCCAGGTTACAGCGTGAACCGAATGTACCGTCTTCATCCAGGACATATGCGATACCGCCAGACATGCCAGCAGCAAAGTTACGGCCGGTTTGGCCGATGACCACGACAATACCACCTGTCATGTACTCGCAGCCATGGTCGCCCACGCCTTCGACAACTGCTGTCGCACCTGAGTTGCGAACTGCAAACCGTTCACCGGCAACTCCGCGGAAATAACACTCTCCGGTCGTTGCGCCATAAAGAACGGTGTTGCCGACGATGATGGAGTCCTCGGCGATAATACGGCTGTTCTGAGGTGGTCGAACGATGATCGTACCGCCGGACAGGCCCTTGCCTACATAGTCGTTGGCATCGCCTTCCAGATCGATTGTTACACCTTTGGCAACAAAGGCACCGAAAGCCTGACCTGCTGTTCCCTTGAGCTGGATCTTCAAGGTACCGTTCGGCAGTCCCTTGGAACCATAGCGCTTGGCGATTTCACCAGACAACATGGCTCCGGCAGAGCGGTCGACCGAACAAATCGTCTCGTCGATGATGGTTGGCTCCTTGTTGTCGAGCGCTGGTTTGGCTGCGGCAATCAATTTGCGATCCAGGATATCGACGATTGGATGCTCCTGGCGTTGAGTCCAGCGAATGTCTTCCGGCTTGGCTTCTGGCTGGTAGAAGATTCGGCTGAAGTCGAGGCCTTTGGCTTTCCAGTGCGCGATTGCCTCGTCCTTGTCGAGGTAATCAGAATGACCAATGAGCTCGTCCAGATTTGCGATACCGAGCGACGCCATGATCTCGCGCACTTCTTCAGCAACGAAGAAGAAGTAGTTGATGACGTGTTCAGGCGTTCCCTTGAATCGCTTACGCAGGACTGGATCCTGTGTCGCAATACCAACCGGGCAGGTGTTGAGGTGACACTTGCGCATCATCAAACAGCCCGCTGCGATCAGCGGCGCGGTTGCGAAACCGAATTCGTCCGCACCCAGAAGTGCGCCGATAATGACGTCACGACCGGTCCGCAATCCACCGTCGACCTGGAGTGCGATGCGGGAACGCAAGCCGTTGAGAACCAGAGTTTGCTGGGTTTCAGCAAGCCCCATTTCCCACGGGCTGCCGGCATGCTTGAGAGATGTCAGCGGAGATGCGCCAGTACCGCCATCGAAGCCCGATACAGTGATGTGGTCTGCACGTGCTTTGGCAACGCCCGCCGCAACAGTTCCAACACCAACTTCGGACACAAGCTTGACGGAAACGTCTGCTTCCGGATTGACGTTCTTGAGATCGTAGATTAGCTGCGCCAGGTCTTCGATCGAGTAGATATCATGGTGTGGCGGGGGTGAAATTAGGCCAACACCCGGTGTCGAGTGACGCACTTTGGCAATCACTGCGTCGACCTTATGTCCTGGCAGCTGCCCGCCTTCGCCGGGTTTCGCTCCCTGCGCGACCTTGATCTGGATCATGTCCGCGTTGACGAGATACTCTGCTGTAACGCCGAAACGACCGGAAGCAACCTGCTTGATAGCTGAACGCTGCGGGTTGCTTGATCCATCAGGAAGCGGATTGAAACGCTCTGGCTCTTCGCCGCCTTCACCAGTGTTTGACTTGCCGCCGATCGCGTTCATGGCGATAGCGAGCGAGGAGTGTGCTTCACGTGAGATCGAGCCGAAAGACATCGCACCGGTTACAAACCGTTTCACGATGTTGTCAGCAGGTTCAACTTCGCTGATATCGATCTGCTTGCGACCAATCTCTTCTGCATTCTTGATGCGGAACATGCCGCGGATCGAGTAACGACCGCTGTCCTTGTTTACATGCTTTGCAAACTCACGATATTTCTCTGGCAGCTTGGAGCGTACGGCATGCTGCAGGCTAGCGATTGAATCCGGCGTCCACATGTGGCTTTCGCCGCGAACGCGGTAAGCGTATTCACCGCCGACATCGAGGGAACGGCGCAGAATTGCAACGTTTCCGAAGGCTTCAGCCTGACGTTGCACCGTTTCGTCGGCGACTTGCTGCAGGCCGATGCCTTCAATGGTCGTGGCTGTGCCGAAGAAGTACTTTTTCACGAATTCGCTGGACAGCCCGACTGCGTCGAAAATCTGGGCGCCACAGTAGGACTGATAGGTCGAAATGCCCATTTTGGACATAACCTTCAAGATGCCCTTGTCGATGGCCTTGATATAGCGGCTGACGACTTCGCCTGAATCTACTTCTTCAGGGAATTCGAGATCTTCATGCATTGCCTGAAGTGTTTCGAACGCCAGATAAGGATTGATTGCCTCGGCACCATAACCTGCGAGCACGCAGAAGTGATGTACTTCACGAGCTTCACCTGTTTCAACAACCAGTCCGACAGATGTCCGCAGGCCTTTCCGGATCAGGTGGTGGTGAACAGCCGCTGTAGCGAGGAGTGCCGGGATGGCAATCCGCGACCGGCTGATCAGTCGGTCGGAGAGGATGATGATATTGTCACCGTCATTGACCGCCTTTTCAGCGCGTTCACAAAGGGCGTTGAGCGCAGCTTCCATGCCTTCTGCGTTCTTGCTCGCAGCATAGGTGATGTCGAGAGTCTTCGCTGAGAACTGGTTGTCGCCGATCTCGCCAATCACGCGGATCTTTTCAAGATCTTCGTTGGTGAGGATTGGTTGGCGCACTTCCAGGCGTTTTGAGGTTGAAATACCCTTGAGGTCAAACAGGTTTGGGCGCGGTCCAATGAAGGACACGAGGCTCATCACCAACTCCTCACGGATCGGATCGATCGGTGGGTTCGTGACCTGCGCAAAGTTCTGCTTGAAATAGGTGTAAAGCAGCTTCGACTTGTCAGAGAGCGCAGAGATCGGGGTGTCTGTCCCCATTGATCCGATGGCTTCCTGTCCGATGGTTGCCATCGGGCGCATCAGGAGCTTCACGTCTTCTTGTGTGTAGCCAAAAGCCTGCTGACGATCGAGAAGGCTTTCGCCAGCGATTGGCGCCCGGTGGCGCACTTCCGGCAAGTCTTCCAGAACCATTTGCGAGCGGTGCAGCCAGTCCTTGTAGGGATTAGCTGTCGAGAGTTCACGTTTGACTTCTTCGTCTGAAACGATGCGGCCCTGTTCCATATCGATCAGGAGCATCTTGCCTGGCTGCAGACGCCATTTCTTGACGATTTTTTCTTCTGCGACAGGCAGAACGCCAACTTCAGAAGACATGATGACGAAGTCTTCGTCTGTCACGATGTAGCGAGCAGGGCGCAGACCGTTGCGGTCTAGCGTTGCGCCGATCTGCCGGCCGTCAGTGAATGCAATTGCCGCAGGACCGTCCCATGGCTCCATGATCGCTGCGTGATACTCGTAGAATGAGCGACGGTTTTCATCCATCAAAGGATTGCCGGCCCAGGCCTCTGGCACAAGCATCATGGCCGCATGTGCAAGCGAATAACCGCCCATCACAAGGAATTCCAGGGCATTGTCAAAGCAAGCCGTATCGGATTGGCCTTCATAAGAAATTGGCCAGAGCTTTGAAATGTCGTCTGAATACAGTGACGAGGTCACGGACGCCTGACGGGCCGCCATCCAGTTGACGTTGCCGCGCAGTGTATTGATTTCGCCGTTGTGGGCGACCATCCGGTAAGGGTGCGAAAGCTCCCATGACGGGAATGTGTTTGTAGAGAAACGCTGGTGCACGAGGGCCAAGGCCGACGTGAAGCGCTCGTCTTTCAAGTCTTTATAGTAGGCGCCAAGCTGGAACGCGAGGAACATGCCCTTGTAGACAATTGTGCGGCTCGACAGCGAGACCGGGTAAAAGCCGCCGTCGACTGCGTCGGTTTCCTGGCGCACAGAATTCGAGATTACCTTGCGCAGGATGTAGAGACGTCTTTCGAAGGCGTCTTCATCTTCATCGTCGGAGCGCTTGATGAAAACCTGACGTGAGACGGGTTCGGTGGCTGCGATGTCCGGCGCTTTTGACAGTGAAGAATTATCGACAGGAACATCACGCCAGCCAATCAGGCTTTCGCCTTCGGCGGAGATCACGCGTTCGATAACGGCTTCACACTTTGCGCGCAGTTCCGCATCTTGCGGCATGAAGAAAAAGCCGACGCCATAGTCGCCAGGTTTTGGCAATGTGATGTTCTGCTCGGACAAGACGGCAGAAAAGAAGTTGTGTGGGATCTGGACGAGCATACCTGCGCCATCACCCATAAGCGGGTCAGCACCCACGGCGCCGCGGTGCGTAAGATTTTCGAGAACCTGCAA
>JABXHV010000128.1 GCA_013373445.1 Paracoccaceae bacterium
GGGCCTGGTTGGCCTGGAACATGTTTCCGCCGCCCAGGGCGCCGAGAATACAGAAGACAGCGAAGAGAGCCGCAAGGAATTTACCACCGGGAAGTCCGCGTTCCGCAAAGCCCTTGCTGATGTAATACATCGGACCACCGGAAACACGGCCATCAGAATATTCGTTCCGGTATTTCACGCCAAGGGTACATTCGGTGAACTTTGAGGCCATTCCGGTCAGACCGCAAAGGATCATCCAGAAGGTTGCCCCAGGTCCGCCGATGCCGATTGCAACGGCCACACCGGCAATGTTGCCAAGTCCGACAGTGCCGGAAAGTGCTGTTGCAAGTGCCTGAAAGTGACTGACTTCCCCGGCATCATTGGGATCGGAATAATCTCCTTTTACGAGTGAGATAGAATGCTTGAATGCCCGAAACTGGACGAAGCCAAAGTAGAATGTGAATATGGTGGC
The DNA here is from genome assembly GCA_013373445.1 of Paracoccaceae bacterium. Taxonomy (GTDB): domain Bacteria; phylum Pseudomonadota; class Alphaproteobacteria; order Rhizobiales; family Stappiaceae; genus Roseibium. The sequence goes on from JABXHV010000128.1 coordinate 452, forward strand.
AGCCACCACCAGCCAGGCCACGATCCACGGAAACGAAGTTCCCGGAAACGGGCTGAAGATAAAGTTTACGAACCAACCGGTCGCACTTGCAAAGACTGCGTTGACCTGTTCATCGATGGTTTGCGCGAATGCGGGTGCAGATGCGGCAAGTAGGCAGGGAATTGCGAGCGCCCCTGAAGCAATTTTTCTTGTCATGGCAATTCTCTTTGTAAATTAAGGAACGACAGTCACGGGCACAGGTGATGCCTGCGCGAGACTTGTTGCGACTGACCCGAACAAACGGGCTGACATGTTGGAATGTCCCGTTCGACCGATAACGACCTGGCTCGCACCGCTCTCAGTGGCAATCGTACACAGGGTTTCGGCAATATGGCCGTATTTGATGCTGGAGGAGATCTCCAGGCCGCTGCCTTCGAGCGAAGCAATCAAGGGCGCTATAAGTGCATCGTTTGCACGCGCTAGCTCTTCCTTGCGTCGTGTGTGCCGTTCTTCAATTTCTGTTGGTGTCAGGAAAGAATATGGTGACCACTCAAGCACGTGAGCAACCACAAGACTACTTCCTTGAGACTTTGCAAGATTGACAGCGAAATCCACCGCCCTCTTGCCACTGTCGCTTCCATCGTAAGCGACGACAATCTTTGACCCCATCTGAACCCCTAAGTTGTAGTTAATGCTTTTGCATAGATCACTTTAGGTGAGAGTGAACGATCAGTATAGTCCCATGTAAAATTTTTAGTTTTCAGAATTTTTCTGCAAATTTTGTCGACTTACTGGCAGTTCGGTAGTTAATTTTGGATTCTTTCTAAGTTTACATAGTTCTTAATTGAGGGATGATTTGATATTTATTTGCATTGCGAAAAACTTTTTGAATCTATGGAATTAAAAACTACCTAAGGTATTGTTTTAAATAAAAAAGCCCGTTGGAAGCAGTGCTTCCAACGGGCTTTCCATGAACAGGTTTTGATTTGGTCAGTGTGCCATTTCAAACAGCAAGGTTGCGGCCACCGAGAACTTGGACACCGACAGTTCACCTTCCATGATTTCATTCACAGTTCGTGTTGTCCGTTTGACAGAAATCTCATGTGCGGTGAGCCATTTTTCAAAACCACCCGTGCTGATGGCCTGAACAGAAAGGCTTCTGTGGGCTGCGGCGAGTGTTGACTGGGCGCGGTCTAGCGCCAAGCCATCGTAGTAGTCCTCGATGGAGATCTCGTGCGCTTTGGCGTCGATGGCCGGAATGCGGAAGTAGGTCGCAACCTCGAAGAAGGCCTTTGCTGCTTTGTCGAGGCTGGCGCTTGTTTCCTCTGCGATCAGGACAATGTCCGGGATCGCTGCCTCGATGGGCAGCCAAGCAATGCGTTCGGCGAGTTGGGCCGGAACGCCGCTTTCCTTGTAACGTTCGATCAGGCCCTCAATCTCATCACGTACGGAGCCAGAGAGCAATTTGCTGAGTTTTGGACGCAGGGCTTTGATGCCGGTTCCAAAGCGGTTCATGACATCGGACAGGCCCATGTCATAGGACACGTTGCGTTTGAACCAGACGACCTGTTTGATCAGCAGATCCTGGACGGCGCAGTACAGTTCGAGCTGGATGTCGCCATCGACCTTGGTATCCAACGCATCAATCTTTGCATTGAGGTCCGACATTTCAAAGCTGTTGCGGACGGCAACGAAGCTTTGAGCGATCTCTGCTGGCGTTGCGCCTGTCTGATCCATGAGGCGTGTCAGGAACGTCGGTCCACCGCGGTTGATCATGGAGTTCGCTAGCATCGTTGCGATGATTTCGCGGCGCAGGCGATGCGACTTGATTTCGTCGGAGTATTTCTCCGCCATCTTGTCCGGGAAATAGCGGAAGAGTTCAAGTTCGAGATAGTTGTCGTCTGGAACAGCGCTGGCGATTAACTCGTCGAACAAGGTAAGCTTTGCATAGGCCAGAAGCACGCCGAGCTCGGCGCGGGTCAGGGTCTGCCCGCTGGCGAGCATCTCGTTGAGCACCGCGTCGTCGGGCAGTTGCTCCACGGTGCGGTTCAAATGACCTGCATGCTCCAACTGACGCATCATGCGTGCCTGATAGCCAAAGTCCTCGGTTCCACGGCGCTCTGTCATCGAAAGTGCAAGCGTTTGCAGATAGTTGTTCCGAAGGACAAGATCTGCGACTTCGTCGGTCATGGCAGCCAGCAGGGTGTTGCGGCTTTCCATGGTCAGTTTGTCAGCCTTGACGGCAGCTCCAAGCGCGATCTTGATATTGACTTCCATATCCGAGGAATTCACGCCTGCGGAGTTGTCAATCGCATCGGAGTTGCACCGTCCGCCGTTCTTGTGGAATTCGATACGGGCCAGTTGGGTCAGGCCAAGGTTTGCACCTTCGCCGATAACCTTGGCGCCAACTTCGCTCGCCGTGATGCGGATTGGATCGTTGGCACGGTCGCCAGCGTCCGCATCAGTTTCCTTGCCTGCGCGGATGTAAGTGCCGATGCCGCCAAACCAGAGCAGATCGACCTTCATGCGCAAGATGGCGGTCATGATTTCCTGAGGCGCAGCTTCCTTGACGTTGAGGCCAAGGAGCTTTTGAATTTCAGGTGACAGTTTGATGGACTTCGCAGAACGCGGGAAGATGCCGCCGCCCTTGGAGATCAGTTTTTCATTGTAGTCCTGCCAGGATGAGCGGCCCATGTCGAACAGGCGTTTGCGCTCTTTCCAAGTCGCCGCGATGTCTGGGTCCGGATCAATGAAAATGTCGCGGTGGTCGAATGCGGCTACCAGTCGTGTCGCCTTGGACAGCAGCATGCCATTGCCGAAAACGTCGCCGGACATGTCGCCGACGCCGGCGGCAGTGAAGGGCTCTGTCTGAATATCACGGTTCATTTCGCGGAAATGGCGTTTGACCGCCTCCCACGCACCACGCGCCGTGATGCCCATCTTCTTGTGGTCGTAGCCTGCAGATCCGCCGGAGGCAAAGGCATCTGAGAGCCAGAAATGGCGGCTGTCGGAGATGCCATTGGCGGTATCGGAGAAAGTGGCTGTGCCCTTGTCGGCAGCGACCACCAGATAGGGGTCATCCTCATCGTAGCGTTCAACGCTGTGAGGCGGTTTGATCTTGTCGTCGATCAGATTATCGGTGAGGTCGAGAAGCGCATTGATGAAAACCTTGTAGCTTTCGGTGCCTTCCTTGAACCAGGCTTCGCGATCGCTTGCTGGTGGCAGATGCTTTGGAACAAAACCACCCTTCGCTCCGACAGGAACGATGACGGCGTTCTTGACCTGCTGAGCTTTTACAAGACCGAGCACTTCGGTACGGAAATCCTGCGGACGATCGGACCAACGCAAACCGCCTCGAGCAACCTTGCCGAACCGGAGATGCACGCCTTCGACCCGCGGGCTGTAAACGAAGATTTCGCGGAATGGGCGTGGTTGCGGCAGTTCCTCGATCTGTCCGGAATTGATCTTGAAGGAGAAAGTCGTCTTGGGCTGACCATTTTCGTCAACCTGATAAAAATTGGTCCGCAAGATCGACTGAATGACATTCTGGAAACGCCTCAGGATCCGGTCATCATCCAGACTGCTCACGGTTTCGAGCGCAGTTGCGATCTCTGCGTTGATGGCGGCAACGCTTTCCTCGCGGTCCTGTTTGTTTATGGATGGCAAAAAGCGGCGATGGAACAGCTTGACCAGACTTGCCGCGATCTGCGGGTAGTTGTTGAGCGTCGTCCACATGTAGTCTTCGGAAAAGCGAATGCCTGCCTGACGCAGGTAGCGCGACAGCGAGCGAACCAAGGCAATGTCACGCCAGCCAAGACCTGCGCTCAACGCCAGCCCGTTGTAGCCATCGTTTTCAGCGCGTCCGTTCCAAATCGCGAGGAACAGGGCTTCAAGGCATTCCTTGAGCTCTTTTTCCAGCTCGATTTCACGACCATTGGTCGTTTCCAAAGTCATTTCATGCAGATAGGACATGGCGCGATCTGCAGGCGTGAGACGATATGTTCGCTCATTGATGACCTTGAAGCCCATATTTTCAAGGAGCGGAACACGCGCAGACAGCGGGATCGGCGAACCCATATGGAGGACTTTCAGGCCAAGTCGCCCGGATCCGGATTCGGAGTTTGGCAGGAAGCTGATTGCAGTGTCTTCCGCGTCGGAAATGGTTTCCAGCTTGATGACGTCCGACAAGGCGTTTTCCGCGTTGTAGACTTCCTTGTAGCCACCGTGGAATGCCAGGGCATAGCGGTCTGCCATAAGGCGGGCTTTTTCAGCCGGATAATGCGCCTTGAACGCGTCCCGAAGACTGTCGGGCCAGGTGCGGATGATATTGGAGACTGCTTTTTCCAGATCTTCCTGATCGAGGACAGGGGTCACGCCCTTGTCGCGCCCAACGATGAAGTGCAGTCGTGCCAGCGGTCCTTCCGGATATGTCAGATACCAGGCGGAGAGGCGACCTTCGAACACGGAGGCAAAGTAAGTGCCTATGTTGAGGCGCACCTCGGTCGTATAGCGATCTCTTGGAACAAAGCACAAGATGGATACGTAGCGATCGAATTTGTCAGCTCGCGCCAAAACACGGACACGTGGGTGTTCAGCGAGCTGCAGAATGGCAATGCCGAAGTCATAGAGCGTGTCGCGATCGATCTGGAAGAGTTCATCGCGGGGGAAGTTTTCCATCACGGTGGTCAGGGCGCGGCCGGAATGGCTTTCTGCGTCATATCCTGCTTTCGCCAGGACGTTTGCGACCTTGCGGCGAAGGAATGGAATGGTGCTTGTGGGCTCTGTATAGGCCGTTGAGGCAAACAGGCCGACGATCCGCAGTTCGCCGATGAGAGTGCCCGCATCGTTGAACAACTTTGCGCCGACATATTCCATATGAACGCGGCGATGGACGCGGCTTTTCACATTGGCCTTGGCGATGATGAGCGGGTCTTTCTTGAGAAGAAACTCACGAATTTCCGGCGTGATCTGGACGAACTCGGAGCCGCGGCGCAATACGTGAACGCTAGGGTCAGCCAAGAGGCCCAACCCGCTGTTTTCCGATGGCGTCAGTTCGCCTTCTGCTGAGCCGCCCTCGAATGTGTATTCGCGCATGCCCAGAAAGATGAAGTTGTTGTTGGAGAGCCATTCCAGGAAGTGAATGGCTTCCCAGAGTTCATCGCTGTTGGTGGTGACCTGGATGGTTTTGTAAGCATTGATCGCCCTGTGCAGGCGTTTGTGCATCGGTTCCCAGTCACGAACGGCAGAGCGAACATCTTTAAGAACGGTCGCAAGCCGCTCTTCCAGGCCAGCGCGCGCCTCTTCGGATTCGATGCGCGGGACGTGGATGTGGATCAGGCTTTCCTGATTGTCTTCACGCGGGCTGCCTTGCTTTTTAGCGCTGGCGTTGATCAGCTTGTGGTTCTTGTCGCGATCGACGTTGAAGATCGGGTGCAAGACGAGGCTGACCTCGTAGCGGCTGTCCTGAAGCTCAGCCATTACCGAATCAACGAGAAATGGCATGTTGTCATTGACGATCTCGATGACCGTCAGTTCACTTGCCTTGGCACCGCCTTCGGGAAAGTCGGGGTTATAGACCTTGACGCTGTGGGTGTTCTTGGAATGGGTCTCGAACCCTGCAAAGGCCCGCGAGGCAAACCCGATGAGCTCCTGCTCGGAATAGGTCACGATATCCTCGGCAGCCCCGCGAATGTAGAATTCACGGGCAAAGGTGGCCAGATTGGCGTTCTCTGCCTTCAGCTTCTTCTGAATAGATTTGATGAGCTTTTCTTTGGCGGCTTCTTGACGATTTGGCATTTCAATCCCTTCGGCACCATTGGTGACGTTTTTTTGCTAACTTAGCGCGAGTTTATGAAGGGAAAACTTACAGTTCTTGATTTTATGCCGTTTGATGGTCTGCAGTTCTACCTAGTTTCATGCGCTGGGATGCTTGTGATTGAAACGAGCCTAACACTGATGGGGGTTGTGATCACCCGTGCAGATAAACATGAGCTTCCTTCAATTGGCTCTTGAGTTTGTCACGCTTGCTTTTGAGTGACATTTTTTGCATTTCGGTGTAGAGAGCTGGTGTTTTCCGTAGATATCAGGAGAGGATAGAGCGATGGTCTCGCGCGTATTTATTGATGGCGAAGCAGGTACGACGGGTTTGCAGATCCGCGAACGCCTCGTCACGCGCCGTGATATCGAGTTGCTCTCCATCCCTGATCACCTGCGTAAGGATGCATCAGCCAAGGCGGATGTGCTTAATTCCGCCGATGCCGTGATCCTTTGCCTTCCAGATGATGCGGCCAAGGAAAGCGTGTCGTTGATTTCCAATCCGGCAACACGTGTGGTTGACGCGTCAACTGCGCATCGTGTTGCAGATGGATGGGCCTATGGCTTTGCTGAAATGGACAAGGCGCAGGGTTCTGCCATTGCCCATGCAACGCGCGTTGCCAATCCAGGTTGTTGGCCGCAAGGCGTAATCGCCTTTCTGCGTCCGTTGATACAGGCCGGTTTGCTCCCGGCGGATTATCGGATCAGCGTCAGCGGCATTTCCGGTTATTCCGGTGGCGGCAAGGCGATGATTGCCGATTACGAGGGCAAGGGCGACGGTGCGAGTGTCTTCGCGCCCTACGGCCTGCAGTTTGCGCACAAGCACTTGCCGGAAATGAAGAGCTATTCATTGCTTGAAAACGAGCCGCTTTTCATGCCGGCCGTTGGCAATTATTACAATGGTATGCTGACAGCTATTCCGCTGGACCTTTCCCGACTGAACAAGGTTCCGACCGGTGCGGAGCTGCATGCGGCGATCTCAGACCATTATTCAGCGATCAGCGACGGGTTTGTTGAAGTTGCTCCTCTTGCCGATGTGAATCGGTCTGATGAGCTTGATCCGCAGGTGTTTAACGGCACCAACGGCATGCGCCTTCATGTTTTTGCCAGTGATGTAAAAGCTCAAGCGGTGTTGATCGCGACTTATGACAACCTTGGCAAAGGCGCCTCTGGCGCGGCCGTTCAAAATTTGAATTTGATGCTTGGGGTCGATGCAAAGACCAGCCTTGCAGCATAACCAATAAAAACAGAGATCTTTGGAGGATACGCCTTGGACAAGTTCGAGACATTCACAGGAGTTGCGGCGCCGCTGCCGATCATCAACATCGACACGGATATGATCATCCCGAAACAGTTCTTGAAGACTATTAAGCGTACAGGTCTTGGAACGGCTCTGTTTCACGAGATGCGCACGAATGACGACGGTTCCGAGAATGAAGACTTCATTTTGAACAAGCCTGCTTATCGCAATGCCAAGATCCTGGTAGCTGGCGATAATTTTGGCTGCGGTTCTTCACGCGAGCATGCGCCATGGGCGTTGCTGGACTTTGGCATTCGTTGCGTCATTTCCACGTCTTTTGCCGATATCTTCTACAACAACTGTTTCAAGAACGGCATCTTGCCGGTCAAGGTGAGCGAAGAAGAGCTCGAGAAGCTTCTAGATGATGCTGACCGCGGTTCTAATTCGACCCTTACGATTGATCTGGAAAATCAGGTTATCAAGGGGCCGGACGGCGGCGAGATTTCATTCGAAGTTGATCAGTTCCGCAAGCATTGCCTGCTGAATGGTTTGGATGACATTGGTCTGACGATGGAAAAGGCGCCAAAAATTGGTGCATTCGAATCGAAGAATCAGGAAGCACGTCCCTGGGCCTGATCGGTCGCGATTTGCCCTGAGTGTTTGAGATTAAGAAGGTCGGGTATTCCCCGGCCTTTTTGTTTGTTTTGGTCTGCTCATGGCTTTGTCACGGGCGTTTGATGATAGTTTATGTGCTTGTTGGATTTCTTTTGCTAAGAGTATCAGCATGCTTACCCAATCGCTTTACGCCCAATACTCGCCCTGGACTGACCGATCTGGAACACTGTCCTGGTTTCGATTGGGGCTTTTTCTACTCTTGCTGTTGCCGGGAGCGAGTATCGCCACGAGCCTAATTGTCGGTGAAGTGGGGCCTGAGCCTTTTGAGCATCAGATCCATGAGACAGGAGAGTGGGCCGTCCGTGTCCTGTTGCTGAGCCTGTTTATCACGCCGTTGCGGCGGATTTTTAAATGGAACCGCGTGATAGGTGTCCGGCGGATGATCGGCGTTGCGGGTTTTTCCTATGCGTTTGCGCATTTGGTTCTCTATATGGCGCAAGAGCATTGGGACCTCGCCAAAGTGGCGTCAGAAATCATCAAACGGTTTTATCTGTCAGTAGGGTTCGTTTCCGTGGCCATGCTGGCTGTCTTGGCGCTGACGTCTTTTGACAGCATGATCCGGCGTTTGGGTCATCGCTGGGGCCGTATTCACACGCTGGTTTATCCAGCGGTCGCGCTGGGCCTGTTTCACTTCTTCCTGCAATCGAAATCGGATGTGTTTCAGCCAACGATCATGGCGGGATTGTTTTCGTTGTTGATGCTTTATCGTTTGACGGCCAGGGCCGGCTTTAAGCAGTTGCCCTGGTGGAGCCTGGCAGTCTGTGCTTTGCTGGGTGTCGGGCTCACAGCCTTGATCGAATATGCTTGGTATGCTTTGGCAACCGGCATTCCGGCTGACAGGGTGTTTGCGGCCAACTTTCAGGTGTTCAGCGGCGGCAATATGCGGCCGGCGATCATTGTAGGTCTATTCGGGGGTGTGCTTGCGTTGGCCGCGCTGCTGGGCCGGATCGTTACCCGGTTCAGGGCTTAGGCGTCCTTCGGTGCTCTCGAGCGCTGGTTTTCCAACTCGTTTTCCATCCGCTGCAGGCGCTGTCCGATCGGGCCGATTGCGTTTGCCGTGCGTTGATAGCGGGCTGCGTGTTGTTCAAATAGACCGCGCGCCAGCTCCGGATATTCCTGCATCATGCGTTTGAAAAGGGCGCGTCTGATCCGGATGACCCTGACATGGTCGATCGCGATTGCCCGGCAGGGGCGCTTGGTGTCCACAAGCATTGCAGTTTCGCCTAGCAGGGTGCCCTCTTCGGCGACATCGACTTCTGTATAGTCGTCGTTGACGCGTTGCTGCATGCTGACCCGGCCGTTGGCGATCACCAGTCCGCCATCGGCACGATCACCCTCGTCAAACAGGCGCATTCCATCGCGAAACTCGAGTGTTTCAGCGCTGAAGGCCAACAAACGCAGTTGATCGTCACCAAAATTCGACAGCATCGGAATTTTTTGGAGGGTGCTTATGTCGTCTACAAGGCTCATGTTTTTGATTTACGCAGAAGTTTCGCTACGGCACAAGCTTGTATCCACCAGCTTCTGTGACCAACAGCTCTGCGTTTGACGGGTCACGTTCGATTTTCTGGCGCAGACGGTAGATATGCGTTTCCAGTGTGTGGGTCGTGACGCCTGAGTTGTATCCCCAAACTTCGTGCAGCAGGATGTCCCGACTGACAGGTTTTTCGCCTGCTCTGAACAGGAATTTCAGAATCGAAGTTTCTTTTTCCGTCAAACGGACCTTGCCGCCTTCCTGATCATGCATCAGCTTTGCGGATGGGCGGAAAGAGTATTGTCCGATGGCAAAAGTCGCATCTTCGCTTTGCTCATGCTGACGCAGATGGGCGCGGATACGGGCAAGAAGAACTGCAAATTTGAAAGGCTTGGTGACATAGTCGTTGGCGCCAGCTTCAAGACCCAGAATGGTGTCGCTGTCGCCGTCATGACCTGTCAGCATAATGACCGGAGCCTTGAAGCCGTTTTTGCGCAGGAGCTTTACCGCTTCACGGCCGTCGATGTCCGGCAAGCCGACATCCATAAGGAGAAGGTCGATGGTATCATCCTTGGCAAGACCGAGACCTTTGGCAGCGGTGTCTGCCTGGATGGTGTTGAACTCGTCATAAAGTGCTAATTGTTCGACCAAAGCTTCTCTGAGGTCGTTGTCGTCATCGATGATCAGAATTGTACGGGCGCTCATGTCCGGTTCCTCGATCTGCTGCGATAGCACTTTGTAGTTCTGTATTCTGCCCGTGGTGCGCTAAAGATGCAATTCGAACAGATGCTTCGCGGCTGGGTAGCACCGGGTGGGAGGGTTGTCCCCTCAACTTTACTTCACAGCCGCTTTATCTCGATTTTACCAAGAGCACGAGAATGCGGCGGCATTTGGAAGCTAAGGCAGATTTTTTGGGGGCAAATAAATGACCAAAATCCTTGAGATTCGGCCATCAACGCGCATTAAAACGCGGGGAACGCTGTCGGTCGGAAATCTGAGCGTTCCATGTGCGCTGGGGCGTTCAGGTGTGGTGCAGATGAAGCGGGAGGGCGATGGCGCTACGCCGCGCGGCACCTTTGAACTGCTGAATGTCTATTATCGCGCGGACAAGGGGCGCAGGCCTTCTACTGGTCTGCCTGTTGAGGCGATTACCCGTCATGACGGCTGGTGCGATGCGCCCGGTCATCCGCGCTACAATCGCCTCGTCGATCTTCCGTTTGAATTCAGCCATGAGAAGCTTTGGCGTGAGGACGACCTGTATGATGTCGTTGTTGTTCTTGACTGCAACATGCATCCTGCGGTGCCGGGCAAGGGAAGCGCAATCTTTTTCCATATCGCCCGTGAGGGATATATGCCCACGGAAGGCTGTGTCGCGGTAAGTCCTCAGCACATGCGTCTGATTTTGTCCCACGTCAGTTGTGGTGCTAAAATGCGTGTTTACTGAGTGTTGAATTTACGCCAGTTTCGCGGACTGGAAGTCTGCATTGGTCTGGTAATTCGATAAGGTTTCCGCCATATAAGCAAAGAACAGGCGTGCTTTGAAGTGAAGTGCGCTGCCTAAATCCTGGCTCCAAGCACAAAAGGCACTGATTGGCATGACGCAGATGCGCAGACCCTTTCTGAAAATGAATGGCCTCGGCAATGATTTTGTTGTCTGGGATGCGCGCGAGTCTGCCTTGAAGCTCGACAAGGATGTGATTGCCAGCCTTGGGGATCGTGCCGGGGGCATCGGGTTCGACCAGATGATCACTGTTGAGCGTTCGCCTGCCGGTGCGACTGCCTTCATGCGCATCCATAATCGTGACGGCAGCCAGGTTGACGCGTGCGGAAACGCGACCCGTTGTGTTGGCCGTCTTTTGATGGAAGAGGCGGGGCTCGACCGGGTGACCATTGAGACCAACGCGGGCCTGTTGCACGCGATGGCTTGCGACGAGGCGCGTACGGTGACGGTGGATATGGGCAAGCCAGGTTTGCGTTGGGACGAGATTCCGTTGGCCGAAGAGTTTGACAACACACGGGCGATCGAATTGCAGATTGGGCCAATCGATGATCCGATCCTGCACACCCCGGCTGCTGTTTCCATGGGCAACCCACATGGCATCTTCTGGGTGGATGATATCGAAGCCTATGATCTGTCGCGTGTCGGACCGCTTCTGGAGCACCATCCGGTTTTCCCGGAAGGGGCCAATATCTCACTTGCCCATGTTTTTGCGCGCAACCAGATCCGCGTGAAGGTTTGGGAGCGTGGTGTGGGCCTGACTGATGCTTGTGGTACGGCAGCTTGTGCGGTCGCTGTCGCGGCGGCACGTGATGAGCGTGCGGGCCGCAAATCCACCATTCATCTTCCAGGCGGACCATTGATGATCGAATGGCGCGAAAGTGACGATCATGTCTTGATGACCGGACCGACCGAGATCGAGTTTGGCGGCGAAGTGAACTTTGAAGACCTGCAATGGATCAAGACCGATGACGGTGATGCGGTGTTGGCGGAGGTCAATGCATGAGCATCGACGTCGTAACTTTCGGGTGTCGCCTCAATTCTTATGAATCGGAAGTGATGAAACGGGAGGCTGAGGCGGCAGGACTGGATGACGCGGTGCTGATCAACACCTGTGCAGTCACCAACGAAGCCGTGCGTCAGGCACGTCAGGCTGTGCGCAAGGCGCGCCGGGAAAATCCGAAGGCCCGGATCATTGTGACCGGATGTGCGGCGCAGACGGAAAGTGCCACCTTCTCAGACATGGAGGAGGTCGATCTGGTGCTTGGCAACACCGAGAAGCTGGAGCGGCAGTCCTACAAGTCTGTTGCAGCCTTTGGCATCGATGACAGCGAGAAAGTGCGCGTCAACGATATCATGAGCGTTCAGGAGACAGCCGGACATTTGATCGACGGTCTTGAAGGGCGTGCCCGTGCGTTTGTCCAGGTCCAGAACGGGTGTGATCACCGCTGTACCTTCTGCATCATTCCATATGGTCGTGGGAACTCCCGATCCGTTCCAATGGGGGTGGTGATTGAGCAGATCCGCCGTCTTGTCGAAAACGGCTACAATGAAATTGTGCTGACCGGCGTGGATATCACGTCTTACGGTTCAGACCTGCCCGGGACGCCGTCTCTCGGTGCCCTGACTGCCAAGATCCTCAAAATGGTGCCAGATCTGATGCGCCTTCGGCTGTCTTCGATAGATTCGATTGAGGCGGACGACACGCTTATGCGGGTCATTGCGGAAGACGAGCGTCTGATGCCGCATTTCCATCTGTCTCTTCAGGCAGGTGATGACATGATCCTCAAGCGCATGAAGCGCCGTCATTTGCGCGCTGACACCATCCGCTTCTGTGAAGAGGTGCGGCGGTTGCGTCCCGATGTTGTCTTCGGTGCGGACATTATCGCCGGTTTCCCGACCGAGACCGAAGAGATGTTTTCCAATTCCTTGCGCATCGTTGATGAATGTGGCTTGACCCATTTGCATGTCTTTCCGTTTTCGCCCCGTCCGGGCACTCCGGCAGCGCGTATGCCGCAGATGCCGAGAGCCCTGATCAAGGAACGCGGCGCGCGGTTGCGGGCCAAGGGGGAAGAGGCTTTGATTGCTCATCTGAACGGCGAGATTGGAAAAATTCGCCCGGTTCTTATGGAGAAAGCGGACCTCGGTCGGACCGAGCAGTTCACGCAGATCGAGATTGACGGTGGCGTTGGCGGGGAAATCCTGTCAGTTAAGGTCAAGGGCCATACGGGTCGTCATCTTCTGGGTGAAGTGGTCTCTCAAGCTGCCTGAGGCAGTATCAATCGGCAAGATTGCAAGGCATATTTATGAGCGAGAACAAACGCGGTTTCCTGGGGCGTCTTTTTGGAGGCAAAGAAGACAAGCCTGAAAATGCTGCTGTTGAAGACACTTCACCACAAGACGAAGTTTCCGTCGGAGTTGAGCAGGATACGCCTGCTCCTGTGGCGGTCGAAGTGCCTGAGGATCAGGAAACAGAGCGCCCAGCTGAACCCGTGTTGCCCGTTACCGAACCGGTTGTTGATGAGGTGCGCGAGCCTGAAGCAGAACGCCCGGCCGATCCAGTGCCAAGCGAAGCACAGGACGCTCCAAAAAGCTGGCTGCAACGTCTGACGAGTGGATTGTCCCGTTCCTCATCGGCGTTGACAGACGGTATTTCGTCGATTTTCACCAAACGCAAGCTCGATGCGGCGATGCTCGAAGAGCTCGAAGACATTTTGCTGCAGGCTGACCTTGGTGTTGATACGGCGATGGCGATTACTGATCGTCTGTCCGATGGCCGCTACGACAAGGAAATCGCGCCCGACGAAGTGCGCACAATTCTCTCTGATGAAGTGGCAAAGGTCCTTGAACCGGTTGCCAAGCCTTTGGACCTGAATCGCGGCAAATATCCGCATGTGGTCTTGATGGTTGGCGTCAACGGAACAGGCAAAACAACAACCATCGGCAAATTGTCGCAAAAGCTGGCTGATGAAGGCAAATCGGTCATGTTGGCGGCTGGCGATACGTTCCGGGCTGCTGCAGTTGAGCAGCTCAAAATCTGGGGCGAGCGGACAGGCGCCGAAGTCGTTGCAGGTGACACGGGTGCCGATGCAGCGGGTTTGGCGTTTGATGCCATGCAGCGAGCGAAGCAGCAGAACGTTGATGTGCTGCTGATCGATACTGCGGGCCGTTTGCAGAACAAGACCGAGCTGATGGATGAGCTTGAGAAAGTCATTCGGGTGATCAAGAAGCATGACCCAGATGCTCCGCATGATGTGATCTTGACCCTGGACGCGACGACTGGTCAAAACGCTCTCAGTCAGGTGGAGATTTTCGGCAAGGTCGCCGATGTGACGGGTCTTGTGATGACGAAGCTCGATGGCACAGCACGTGGTGGTATCCTCGTGGCGATCGCCGCGAAGCACAAGCTACCGGTCCATTTCATTGGCGTGGGAGAAGGCGTCGAGGATCTCGAGCCGTTTTCAGCCAAAGATTTTGCCTCTGCCATAGCTGGAATGGCATGATTTGAATGTGCTGTCTTGAACAGTGAAGGTGCACTGAAAAGCCCGGTCTCGCCGGGCTTTTTTTATTTTGTATCGCCGAGGGCGTTGATCTTGGCCTGCATCTCGGACAGTTGACGCTTCATGTCGTCCAGATCGTTTGGGTTTGTGCTTGCTGAAGGCTTTGCGGCTGTCTGCGCTGGTGAACCTGCCTCACCACCCGTACCCGGCGCGAATGGGATGAACATCTTCATCGCCCGTTCGAACATTTCGGTGTTGCGCTTGACCTGATCCTCGATTGCATCAAAGGCGTTTGCGCCGAATGCGTCACTCATTTGAGAACGGAGCTTTTCCTGCTCCTGCGTCAGGGACGTCATAGAGTATTCCAGGAAACTGGGAACCATGCCTTGCATGCTGTCGCCGTAAAAGCGAATGAGCTGGCGAAGGAATGTCACTGGCAACAGGTTCTGGCCCTTGCCTTCCTGTTCAAAAATAATTTGAGTCAATACAGAGCGGGTAATGTCGTCTCCGCTCTTTGCATCATAAACAATGAAATCTTCTTCACCCTTGACCATGACGGCGAGGTCTTCGAGCGTCACATAGGTGCTGGTACCGGTGTTATAGAGCCGCCGGTTAGCATATTTTTTGATAATCGTTGGTTCTTTGGTCTTTGCCATGCTTTTGTCCCATCTTGGAGCCCAACGGCAAGTTCCCGTTTTATGACAAGCTTCTAACAGCCGCCACAGCTTCCTCCACAGCTAGCTTAAGCCAATCAATGCGCTCCTGACCAGTGTTTTCTGAAGCGGCGTTTTTTGGTGCGGCAGTTGGTCTTGATCGGCCTTTCGAGCGCCAACGCGGTTGACTTACAAATGGTCACGGTTTCTAGTTTCTGGGAATAGGGATGGTTCGCCGTAATGGCAGCAAAGCTGCCCGGCCCATCTGCCTGGAGGAAAAGCCGGAGTTTAAAATGAGTTCTCTTAGTGATGTTGTAATCGTAAGCGCGACCCGTACGCCTGTCGGCAGTTTCAACGGTGCGTTTTCGACCGTCCCGGCCCATGAGCTTGGTGCGACGGTTATCAAGGCGGCGCTGGAAAAGGCCGGAGTTTCTCCGGACGATGTGGATGAGGTGATTTTTGGTCAGGTGCTTGCCGCAGGTCAGGGTCAGAACCCGGTCCGTCAGGCAGCCATTGCTGCCGGCCTTCCGAAATCTTCGACTGCGTGGGCTCTCAACCAGGTCTGTGGTTCCGGACTGCGCAGTGTTGCCTTGGCGGCTCAGCAGATCATGTGCGGTGACGCAACCGTGATGATTGCAGGTGGTCAGGAAAACATGACCTTGTCGCCACATTGTGCTGCGCTCCGCGCCGGACACAAGATGGGTGACGTGAAGATGCTCGACACCATGTTGAAAGACGGCCTAGTGGATGCGTTTGAAGGCTATCACATGGGGCAGACCGCTGAGAATGTGGCTGACCAATGGGGCGTTTCGCGCGATGACCAGGACGCTTTCGCACTCGCTTCGCAGAACAAGGCTGAAGCGGCTCAGAAGGCGGGCAAGTTCAAGGACGAAATTACACCGGTGACCGTCAAGGGCCGCAAGGGCGATACCATCGTTGAGGACGATGAGTACATCCGCCACGGAGCTACTTTGGAAAGCATGACAAAGCTGCGTCCTGCCTTCGCAAAGGAAGGGTCTGTAACGGCTGGTAATGCATCGGGCATCAATGATGGAGCCGCGGCGCTTGTGGTCATGAGCGCGTCGGAAGCTGAAAAGCGCGGCCTGACACCTTTGGCGCGTATTGTGTCATGGGCGACTGCTGGTGTTGATCCAAGCGTGATGGGCACTGGTCCGATCCCGGCTTCGCGCAAGGCGCTGGAGAA
>JABXHV010000164.1 GCA_013373445.1 Paracoccaceae bacterium
GGTATTTACCTGAGTGTAGTTCATTTCAATCACACCATTCTCATCCACCGTGCCTTGCAACCAACCTTCCAGAATTTTCCCTCCAAAATACTGACAAACCAGTTGATTTCCTTCCTGCTTATAATGAAAGATCATATCTCCAGAAACTTCCCCATTAGGTGAGTTCTCAATCGCTCTAAATCGTTTGTCGTTGTAGTTGATCATTAGTTAACGTAAAATATGAACTGTCTAAATGGCTAATATACATTGTTACCAAACGTTTATATTACTAATCTAGCTTTAGTGCTTCGATAAATTGGGCATCTACCCAGAATATATCTCCAATGTCACCTCCATAACTTCTATGGAAGAAAAAATACTTTCCATCTGGTGACATGCTTCCATAAGCATCTTCAAATTCGGTGTTGATCTTGTCCCCGAGATTAATCGAAGGTCCCCATGAGTGATCTTCTTGGCGAAAGGATATGTACAAATCAGAACTTCCAAATCCGCTTTCTCTTTGATCATCCCAAATTACATAAGACTCATCGGGAGCAATAAAAGGGTGGGCATTCCAATTTCCAATATCTTCAATATTTAAAACTTGAGGTTTTTCATGTTTTCCATTGATAAGTCTGGAATATCGTAGTGGCCCAGATTCGCTAGCTTCATCAAAATAATATGTGCCATTAGAAGAGGAAGTGAGGCGCATAATGCGATACTCATCGAATGGTGCGCCAAGCTTTTTTACATCTGACCATCCCGTAGGGGTTCGATCTATGTATCTTTTACCCAAATGCATGGTTTGGCCATCTGGTGATATAAATGGCTCACCGGATATAGAATCTATAAGGGATTCTGTCCATTGATTATTCTGATATTTGACCACAACCAAAGTGTGGCTTTTGAAATTACCTCCTCTTCTTCGAAAGTAAAACTCTTTTAAGTCGGGAGAAAAGGCTGCTTCTGCTTCCCTATGTTCTGTTTGAATAATATCCGGAGCAAATAATTCGGGAATTAAACCTGGAGGATTTTGACCAAGGTATTGATTTTCTATTGTCGAAGATTCAATTTCTTTTTCGCCTAATTTCTCAGTTTTGCAAGCGCTAAGCACTGCCAGTGTAAACAGTATGATCAATCTATTTTTCATTTTACTCAATGTTTTTTAAGCTAACCTTACTTTCTTCAATTAAAGGCGAACGGTTGAGTTAAATTGCGTTATAAAGCAGTTTCGATTTTGTTGTATTTCGCTCATTTTTCAGATGAGGATGCTTTATGATTTGATGAGCCAGTAGTTGTTAATACCAACTCGATCAAACCATCTCTTAAAAATGACTTCAAAGTAAAAGTTTCAAGGCATCCGTTTTTAATACCAATTAAATCCGACTCCAAAGGAGAGCATGACAACGTCTCGATCTTTGTTATCGCTCAAATTTGCCGATCCCATCTGGAGTTGCGTTTGAAGGTCTAGTACAAAGCGTTTCTTTTGTATTAATTCATATCCTGTACTAAAGGCTACTGATCCACCGAAATTCCAATCTTCATCTTCAATGTTGTCTTCATAAAATGCTGGAAAATCCATGGCTAGACCCGCACCAGCATTCACCCACCATTTGTCTTTTATCCAGTATTGGACAGATGGCATAAATGCATCAAAACTTCGGTCTTTGCCATCGTATTCGTATCCCATTCCAGCATAAACCCCTAGAATAGCTAAGCGATCATTGGCCATCCAACCCACTTTCAAATTAGGGAAACTGCCACCTGCTTGACCTTCATCAAAAGGTACTTCTTGATCGCTGTCGGATATACTGATGGCACCGCCACCTATTCCAAAGCCAATGACAAATCCTTTTCTTTCAATTGGGTTGGTCTCATTTTGACCATAGGAGAGAAGTGAGCAAAATGTAAATAAGAGTATTAATATGTTTTTCATTTTTTTATAATTAAACGTGATTAATAGATTTTTCATGACCTTAATTTTTAATGTTGTTTTAGATAAATTACTTTTTACAAAGATCAGGGAAAGGGGAAAGCTAGCCGTATGAGCTATGAAGCTATATCTATAAAGTTTTCGCAAGCGATAAAAACTATGAAGCCTTCATATAAATTATGACGCAAATACCTGAATTCTTCATCCTATTATAGGAAGTAACATTAGTGTTGACTTGCTCTAATTGTTACTAGCTTTTAGCATCTAAAATGCTACAACGGACGCATCTTTTAGCACTGTGAATTTCGTAGATCAGGCAGAATCATACACTCTTGAAAACATCTCTATAAACAACTTGGTGTTTCTGAGTTAGCTGATGTCATACCTATTGTTAATAATGAACCTGTGGATCTTTAAAAATCGTTTTTGTTTTTGCTAAAATCTATATCCTATTCGCAAGTGCATATTCAATTCAAATCCACTTTCGTCTTCTAAATAACCAGCACGTTCTGCAAATGTGTAACTGTAGCCTACACCAATGCCAGCTTCATAATTAAAATGATCTCCTAGATTTCTTCTAATTCCCCAAATAGGTATAATGGCGAAGTCGCTTACAACAGGTGCATCGTCTGTGTTGAAAAGAGCCAATTCTGGATGATAACTAGTTTTTATAGCAATAAAATTGCCGCTATTTCCATCAGTTCGTTGAGAATTTTCTGAACGTTTCTTGATGTTATAATAGAATCTAGGCTCAACAACTATAACAGGTGTGAGAATTAACGGTGAATCATAATCATCGTAATAAGTTGTTTCCCAAACACCAAAGTCAAAACCAATCTCTGTTCTTAGAGCTATGGTGTTTGATAGCTTCGCTTCATTGTATGCCCAGATTCCTAAAACTCCAGTTTGTACTCCGAATGTTGATTTTTCAACGCTTGTGTTCTGAGCTTTGGCGACCAATGTCAGTGCGCACAAAGTCAAGGTTAATAATGTTTTTTTCATGGTTTGAATACTTTGAGTTTCACAAAGTCCTTACGCTTACAGTTAGACCGTTTACCATAAGAGAAGGGGATATCATCCAATGCATATTTACATTTTGACCGGATTGATAAATCAAAGATGGAGTCTCAAGGATTGTGAATCGTTCCGAAATGAAATTCCGAACTTATTAGTGAGATTTGGTACCTTTTAACCAGGCTTAAGTTTGATTAGCCTTCAGCCAGGCTTTTGTGCAAGGCCAGTTCAGGACGGCACATTCTTTAGTGTTAGAAGGGTTAAATAATCTTAATTTTTAAATCTAAGTGCATTTATAAATTGAGCATCTACCCAAAAAATATCTACATTTTCGAAGTCATCTGAGCCTACATTTCTACTGAAGAAAAGGTATTTGCCATCTGGCGTGATACTCGCAGAAGCTTCCCATGCGTTAGTGTTAATTTTATCACCCAAATTAACTGCATTGCCCCAGGAGCCATCTTTTTGTTTAAAACTGATATAAATATCAGAGTCCCCAAAACCATCTTCTCTTACAGCATCAAATAACAAATACGATTCATCTGGAGCTATAAAAGGATGGCTCAAAAAAGTTCCTGTGTTTATTGCTTTGGGCAAAGCTATGGGTTCTTCATGCTTTCCATCTATCAAACGTGAATAGCGAATTGGAAAAGTTGAATCATTCTCTTTATAAGTGTCAAAATAATACGTGCCATTTGCAGATGCAGAAAGACGCATAATATACATAGAATCATTACTTACAGTAGGAGGTTCTAGATCTTGTAATTCGGACCATCCAGATTCCGTTCTCTTTAGATATCTGTCACCTAAATGCATAGTTTCTCCGTCTGGAGCTATTACTGGTCGTCCTATCCATGGAGATGCGACTTCTGACTTTTCCCACACCCCATTAATTTCATTGTATTTGTATTCGTAAAAGGCTGATTTTTTATTTTCTTCTCCTCTTCTAATAAAATAAAACGCCTTCATATCTGGGGTAAATGCACCATCGTATTCATAAATTTCTGTAGACACAAGACCCGGAGCAAATGGTATAGGAGTTAATCCCGGTGGTTTTTGACCAAGATATGGGTTTTCTATTGTCAAAGAATCGTTTTCTTTTGTAGTGGAATTCTCAGTTTTACAAGCGCTTAAAAATATTATAGGCAGCAATACTGAAAATTTAATTATTAGGTTTTTCATGATTTCATCTAATGTTCTTAAGCTTAATTACTGTGGTTTATAATCTGATTCAGCTATCCTGTTGCTTCAACCTTTCTAAAGTCACCTGATTAGCCTCTTTTAGCTTTTCTTGCTGAATCCAATGTCAATGCACACCTATTCGAAACTGAAATTCAGAAGCCACCAGCGTTTCTGGTTGATGCAAGCTAGGTTTTATCAGGAAATTATGGGCAAAACCAATGAGAGTCGTTAGCAGATATGTGAGTCCTACAATTTCGGCTTGCTTCTGTAGATGATTATCTATCATGATTTTGTGTTCTTGTTATCCTTGTTCCGGGATGTGTTTTCTTTTATTGTGTAGTCGATTGCTACGCCTGTAGTTACCCCAAGGCTGAGCCACAATCCGATGTTGTCTTGCGCGATTCCTGTGATTATTCCCAAAAGGACTCCCAGAGCCACCCACTTGATTTTGCTGAGTTTTTCTTTCATGATTCTACTTCAGGATGTTACAATCACCACATTGCCTCTCTTGTGACCGGAATCTATGTAGCGATGCGCTTCGGCCACCTTCTCCAGTGGAAATTGTCTGTCGATGATGGTCTTTAGTTTACCCGCTTTGTAGATATCCACTACTTCCGAAAGCATGAAGCGTAGTTTTTCCTCTTTGTTGGCACCCGTGGCTTCAAACTTAGCCTTCTTTTGACCAAAAAGTGATGTTTTAATCATCTGGAGAAGCAATCGGAATTTTAGAACCGGAGACAAATACACGCCTTTTTCCGAAAGGATAGCTTTACATGCTGAAAAGGAGCTCTTCCCAACCGTGTCGTATATGTAATCGTATTTGATGTCACCCTTTGTAAAATCTTTCTGCTGATAGTCAATCACCACATCGGCACCCAGCGACCTCACTAATCCAGTGTTTCGTCCACTACATACAGCAGTGACATGTGCTCCCATATACTTGGCTATCTGGATAGCGGAAGTCCCGAGTGAGCCAGAGGCACCATTGATCATTACTTTCTGACCAGGCTTCACCTTAGCAATTTCTTTCAGGAAATTAAAAGAGGTTAAGTGTCCATCGCAAAAGTTGGCAGCCTCAGAAAAATCCAGATTTTCTGGCATAGGGAGAATGACACCTTTCTCCGATAACGTCAGGTATTCTGCATTTGAACTGAACCCAAATGCAGTTTCTCCTAAAACACGGTCACCAATTTTAAAGCTTTTGACATCTTCGCCAATCTTTTCTACTATTCCAGCGAAACCCGTTCCTGGAATGGATTTCTTGGGTTTAGTAAGACCTACAAATAGCCTCGCGATATAGGGTTTTCCGGTACGCATCATGGCATCTGCTGTGGTAGCAGATGCTGTTATGACCTTCACCAAAACTTCATTGGCTTTTGGGACTGGTCTAATCACTTCTTGTAACTGAAGTACCTCAGGCGATCCGTACCCTGTGGCTACTGTTGCTTTCATTGTCTGAGTCATAACTTGATTCTTTATTCATGACAAAAAAAGGAAGATGTGAAGGAGTATTGGTTCGGGATACTAAGAAGAGGTTCCGAATTATAATTCGGAACCAAAAATTCTGATCAGGCCTGACTTTTTAGAAATGCTTTTGGTGTCATACCCACTTCTTTTTTGAATGCTGTGTTGAAAACAGTCTTTGAGTTGAAGCCACTTTCGTAGGCTAGCCCTATCAATGAAATATGTGAATTGTCTGGATCTAAGACTATTTGCTTGAAATGTTCGATACGCCTTTTATTGATAAACTCGTTGAAGTTTTGGCCAATCGATTCATTCAATAACCAGGATAGTTGGTTGGGGTGTATCTCCAACTGATCAGCTAGCGAACGCAGCGAAAGTGAAGGGTTGAGGTAGGGGCGCTCAGATTCCACATAGGCTTCTATTTTCTCCACCTGGTCTTTAATGATGCTTTGATCAGGTTTTCTGGTTTTTCTTTCTTTTGGTTTTTCTAAGACTTTAGGATAAACCTTGTTATGAAATGCTTGATATTTTGGGTGTGAATGAATTGGTTCTCCTATTGGATCACTAAACGCAATAAGGAGGATGGAAGAGGCACTTTCAAAAAGGTGCTCCAGAATAGCAAAGGCTTTATCATATTGCCCTAGATTGGCATAGGTGAGGAAAAGATAGGAATGAGCATGATGGGCTTCCGTTTCCTGTGCATGAAGTTCCAATTCTTGTATATGTGCGGTGCATTTACCAGCCTTTGCATCGATTAGGGCAAGGAGCCCCAGTCTTTCATCCGGGGTAAAGGCCTGTTGCGGCACTTCATCTATAGTTTGACGTGCTGCTTTGAGTTGACCTTCTCGAATGAGAATGTATATATTGACAATAATTGCCGGAAGGTTTTTGTCATTTGTTTTCAGCAATTCCCTTAAAATTTCTTTGGCTTTCTCATATTCACCCACTCGATAGTAATAATTGGCCTCGTAGAACTGGGTTTCTGGATTCAGCGGGTCTGAAGATTTGGCAAAGAGTATGTGTTTACGAGCTTTATTGAAATCACCAACAAGCAAGTTTAGAAAAGAAACAAATTGATGTGCTTCTGAGTAAGTGGGTTTGGCAGCCAGTGACCGCATGCCATAGTGCATGGCTGCAGCAAAATCTGCTTCAGTAAAGAAGGATTGCATACCCAGCATGTAATTAAGTCCGGCATGGTCCGGGTCAAGTTTTTTTGCTAAGGATAATGCTGCTATGTTTTTTTGCCAGGCTTCTTCACGCGGAGCAAAACCAGCAACAGCTATAAAACTATAACTATCCGCTATTCCGAGATAGCCCTCTACGAGTTCTTCATCTAGTTCTACGGATTTTTCAAAGTGCTCAATGGCTAGGTTAGTATCCTCAGGATTCCACTTGTAAAAATGATGACGTCCTTTTAAGAGATGCTCATACGAGGACATGCTCTTTGTGGGACTTTTTACTAGCTGGTTTGAAATGTTCAAATGCCCATGTTGCTCTCTAATTTTATCAGCAATGAGCAAGCTGATCTCATCTTGAGTTTCAAAAAGGTTATCTAGGTTTCTATCCCAGGTCTCTGACCAGAAATGTGTATCCTCTTTGACGTCTATTAGCTTAGCGCGAACTCGAATTTTACCATCATGAATCTGTGCGCTACCCTCTAAAATAATGGCTACTGATAGCTTTGCAGCAATTTCCTCAAGAGAAGCTTTGTGGTCTTTAAAAAAGAAACTAGATGTGCGAGAGATGACCTTCAAGCCATCGACTTTGGCCAGTGCATTGATGATTTCCTCTGTGAGACCATCGCAGATGAATTCATTGCTACCATCAAAACTTAGGTTACGAAAAGGGAGGACTGCTATTGATTTCCGAGTATTCACTTTCAATTGGACTATTTATTGCCTTTGGTGTTATTTATGCGTCACTTCGGTGACGGTTATATAATCTGTTATCAAAGACTCTTTAACTCACTGATCAACTTCTCCAAGGAATCTTTAGCATCGCCAAAGAGCATAATTTTTATCAACAGTCCTCCAGAATTTTACCTCCAAAGTACTGACAAACCAGTTGATTCCCTTCTTGCTTGTAATGAAAGATCAAATCCCCCGTAATTTCAACATTCGGTGAGTTTTCAATCGCTCTGAATCGTTTGTCGTTGTAGTTGATCATTGATTGGGCTTGATAGTAAAATGTGTTTTAAGGATTGTTATGAACCTTTTCTCTTCTTCAGGATTTTAAAAATTCGATTGTTAATGATTTCTGATAGGTTCCAATTGTACAGCTTAGGGTCTGTTGTACTGTAAAATGCAACAACAACCGCGTCAATGTCCTCATCATATTCGGCAAAACTTTGATAGCCCGGAACCCAACCTCCATGCTCAAATTCATAAATGGAGGCATATATTTCCCTTTCTCTTGGTTTAAAAACCGATCCATCATTCAAGGCCCTTAGGAAAGTACCTACATCTTCTGCGGTGGCATGCATGCCATGATCGTTTTCTTTTAAATCGTAAGGATAACCTTCATGATAGCCGCTCATGACATCTTCAA
>JABXHV010000182.1 GCA_013373445.1 Paracoccaceae bacterium
AGCTTCCTCAACGGCGGTGTTGCCACCACCGACAACGACCACTTCTTTGCCGCGGTAGAAGAAACCGTCACATGTGGCACACGCAGAGACGCCGGCGCCCATGAATTCTTCCTCGGAACTCAGTCCAAGCCAACGAGCCTGTGCGCCAGTGCAGATGACGACTGCATCGGCCTGATAGGTTGTGCCGCTGTCTGTTGTGGCGGTGAAGGGACGTTTTGAGAAATCAACCGATGTCACTGTGTCGTAGACGATGTTGGTTCCAACGCTCTCCGCCTGCTTTTGCATTTGCTCCATCAGCCATGGTCCCTGAATGGGGTCTGCAAAGCCCGGGTAGTTTTCAACGTCTGTAGTGATCATCAGCTGACCGCCGGGTTGAATGCCTGAGATCAATGTCGGCTTGATCATGGCGCGAGCCGCATAAACAGCGGCGGTATAGCCGGCAGGTCCGGAGCCGATGATCAGGAGCGGTGTGTGTTCAGTCGCCATTTTCAGTGCCTTCGATCTTACAGCTCAATATCAAATCAGCGCGGATCGCGTTTCGATATTGCGTCGTGGATTGCCTGCGCAATCAGTGGAGTTGCGTTCAATGGTTCGTAGGTAGTGCTTTTCAGCGCGCCGGGAAAGGGGTGGGTGACACCAAGTTTGGCCAAAGTCCCCAGAAAGCGGTCAATTTTTCCGTGACCTCCACTGGATTCAAAGACATGGATCGGTTTGCCGGTGCAGGTGGCCTCTCCAATCATGTTTGTAGAATCGGCCGTGACGATAAATCCATCGGCTTTGGCAAGCATCGCGCCATAGGGATTGTCGCCCTGGCCATCCCACAAGAAGTGCCCGGGATAGGTTTTGACGAGTTCCTCAATCGCCTTGGCCAGATCTGGCGGAGTGCGGCGTGAGGTGGTGATCATCAGTCCCGCCGCGCCATTGCTCATGATATCTTTCAGACCGTTCAGGAACGTCTTGCAGTTTGCATCACTAAAGGTGTGGTGGCGACTGTTTCCCCCCACCAGTACAGCTATCCTCGGTGACTGGAGTTGATCGAGACGGGCATTGGGCGTTTGCCGGAGTTTCAGGAGAACGTCATCTGAAAACTTGTGAGGGGAGGTGGGGGTCACAAAGACATTTTCACCGCGCAGACGATCGTGCTCGGGCACCCAAATGAAATCGGCGGCCTCTCGGCCCGTCTTGGGATCCTTCAGAAAGACAGTGAATGTTCTGCCCTTGCTGGCGTTTTTGATGTGTCTCAGATAGCTCACAGCACGTCGACCGGACGCAATGGCAAGATCTGGGAAGGGGGGCTTCAAAGGGCTGTTTAAGGCGTCAGGGGCTTCTCTGGGATCGATTGGACCCCAGGGCATCAGCCAGGTGAAGGGCGTACGGGGATGAATGCGGCGCAGCTCATACGGCACTCCAAGGGCTTCAGCAACGCCGACGCATTGCGCTTCGTCGCCAATCTTGCCGTCGGTTATGATCCAGCAGCTTTGAATTTCCCCTGTCACACTCTTATTCCTGTTGACGTTCTCGCGTCTCGCCTATTCGATTCATGCGCTAATTTGTTATAGTCTTGCGCATATGCGCAAAAAAAGCATAGTTCAGCATTATATTTGTTTCGTGATCCAAACAATGTTGCGGTCGGGATCAGTGTCCTGGTGCCCATGATGTTCGCTTGACGTTCATTGGTATATGCAACTCCAAAGGAGATAGCCTCTTGAAGGTTCGTCTTGACTCCATTGACTGGCACATTCTGAAAGAGTTGCAGGATGATGGTCGCATGACCAACGTCGAGCTCGCACGACGTGTTGGTATTTCTGCGCCGCCTTGTTTGCGCCGTGTCAGAGCGCTTGAAGAAGTCGGACTTATTCGTGGTTATCGCACCTTGCTGGATGAAAAGCAGCTTGGATACGACGTGACTGCCTTTGCGATGGTCGGTCTGCACAGTCAAACCGAGGCAGACCTTCTGGCTTTTGAAAAGAAGGTCAATGAATGGTCGATTGTGCGCGAGAGCCATATTCTGTCAGGCGAGGTCGACTTTTTGCTCAAGTGCGTGGCGCCTGACCTGCAGGCGTTCCAGACCTTCATTATCAGCGAGCTGACTGCAACGCAGAATGTCGACAGCGTGCGTACGGCCCTGACCATTCGTCGTAACAAAGACGAGCCTATTGTTCCCGTTGAGCAGATGCTTGGCTAAAGGCTCGGGATTCTCTTCCAGATACAAGAATGCCCGCGAAACGCGGGCATTTTCAAATGCGGTTGAGCTCGTCGCTCAGATGAATTTCACTTCTTCGATTTCGTATGAGTGAGCTCCACCAGGCGCTGCAACTTCAACGCTGTCGCCAACGGTCTTGCCGATCAGCGCACGCGCGATTGGCGAAGAGATCGAAATCTTGTGGTTTTTGACATCGGATTCGACGTCACCAACAATCATGTAGACTTTTTCTTCTTCAGTGTCTTCGTCGATCAACTTCACTGTTGCGCCGAATTTGACAATGTCGCCGGAGAGTTTCGATACGTCGATCACCTCGGCGCGCGAGAGCTTGTCTTCCAGCTCGCCAATGCGGCCTTCGTTATGGCTCTGGGCTTCCTTGGCTGCATGGTACTCAGCATTTTCAGAAAGGTCACCATGCGCACGCGCTTCGGAGATTGCCTCGATGATACGCGGGCGTTCATTCGATGAACGCTCCTTGAGCTCCTCCTGCAACATCGTGTAGCCGGCGGTGGTCATTGGAATTTTTTCCATTGGTCGTTGACCTTCAAGTTGGTCCGCCCCCTCTGAGGGCTCCCTTAAAAAAAGATTTCGACCGGAAAGGCATCCTTTCCGGTCGGTGTTGGTCTGATATTAGACTCAGTTGAAGTAGGATTGCAAAGGTCTTACTTCAAGGCTGCCGCTCTTCTTGGCCACAATTCCCTTGGATGCGGCGTCTGCGCCGGCCAAAGTTGTATAATATGGGACCTTTTGCAGCAGTGCAGCACGACGCATGGAACGGCTGTCAGCCAATGCCTGAGCGCCTTCTGTGGTGTTGAACACCAACTGAACTTCGCCGTTCTTGATTGCGTCAACGATGTGCGGACGGCCTTCAAGAACCTTGTTGATCTTGGTGCAGTTGATTCCCTTTTCGCCCAGGAAGGTCTGCGTGCCACCGGTCGCAATGATCTTGAACCCGGCGTTTTCCAGTGACCTGACGGCTTCCACAACGCCGTGCTTGTCCTGATCTCGCATGGAGACGAAGACGGTGCCGCTTTCTGGAACATCAGTTCCTGCGCCGATCTGGGATTTGGCAAAGGCAATCGGGAAAGCCTTGTCGAGACCCATCACTTCGCCTGTTGAGCGCATTTCCGGACCCAGAATTGTATCTACACCTGGGAACCGTGCGAATGGGAAGACAGCTTCCTTTACCGCGGTGTGGGCCAGCTTCTTTTCTTTTAGTCCGAATGAGGCAAGGCTTTCACCAGCCATGATGCGGCTGGCAATCTTGGCGACTGGATCGCCAATTGTCTTGGCGACGAATGGAACGGTCCGCGAAGCGCGTGGATTGACTTCAAGCACGTAGATCTCGCCGCCCTTGATCGCATACTGAACGTTCATCAGGCCGCCAACTTCCAGTGCGAGAGCCATTTCCCGGGTCTGACGCTTGAGTTCGGCGATCGTGTCCTCATCGAGCGAGTAGGCAGGCAGCGAACAGGCGCTGTCACCGGAGTGAATACCGGCTTCCTCGATATGCTGCATGATGCCGCATACAAAAACGTCCTTGCCATCACATAGCGCATCCACATCCACTTCGATTGCGCCTTCCAGGTAGCGGTCAAAGAGAAGCGGGTTGGTGCCGAGCACCATGTTGATCTGGCCGGTCTTGTCGTTCGGGTATTTGGCGCGTACTTCGCCTGGAACCAGTTCCGGCAAAGTGCCTAGCAGGTACGAGTTGAGGGCTTCCTCATCGCGGATGATCTGCATGGCGCGGCCGCCCAGAACATAAGATGGGCGCACGACAAGCGGCAGACCGAGCTGTCCTGCAATCATACGGCCCTGCTCGACTGAATAGGCAATGCCATTTTCAGGCTGTTTGAGGCCAAGCTTGATGAGAAGCTTTTGGAAACGATCCCGATCTTCAGCCAGATCAATCATGTCCGGAGAAGTTCCCAGGATAGGGACGCCAGCCTTGACGAGGCTTTGCGCGAGCTTCAGCGGCGTCTGGCCACCAAACTGCACGATCACACCGTGCAGTGTGCCGTTTTCCTGTTCCTTGTGAATGATTTCCAGCACGTCTTCATCTGTCAGCGGCTCAAAGTACAGCCGGTCAGACGTATCATAGTCTGTGGATACCGTTTCCGGATTGCAGTTGACCATGATGGTTTCATAGCCTGCATCTTTCAGCGCGAAGGCCGCATGACAACAACAATAGTCGAACTCGATGCCTTGGCCGATCCGGTTTGGACCGCCGCCAAGAATGACGACTTTCTTGCCATTTGTCGGTAGCGCTTCACAGGCAGGTTTGCCAATGAAAGGGGCTTCATAGGTCGAATACATATAGGCCGTTGGCGAGGCAAACTCGGCAGCACAAGTATCAATACGCTTGTAGACCGGATGTACATCCAGTTCGCCTCGCAGGGCGGCGATGTCGGACGCATTCTGGTTTGTCAGGCTGGCAAGTCGCGCGTCGGAAAAACCCATGGACTTGAGCTTGCGAAGCATGGTGGCGTTGGTTGGCAAGCCGTGCTCGCGCACCTTGGCTTCCATTTCGACGATCTCGGCCATCTGTTTCAAGAACCACGGTGTGATCTTGCAGCCGTTGTAGATGTCTTCCAGGCTCATACCTTCACGCATGGCTTGGGCGACGGCCAGAAGACGGGTTGGCGTGGGTGTCGAGATCGCGGCGCGGATCGCGTTCGCATCATCGCCCATGCCGAGCCCAGGAATTTCAGCCTCATCAAGTCCGTTCAGGCCTGTCTCGAGACCACGAAGAGCCTTCTGCAGACTTTCCTGAAAGTTTCTGCCAATCGCCATGACTTCACCAACAGACTTCATGGCTGTGGTCAAGGTCGGCTCAGAGCCCGGGAACTTTTCGAAGGCGAAGCGTGGAATCTTCGTCACGACGTAATCGATGGACGGCTCGAATGAGGCAGGAGTTGCGCCGCCTGTGATGTCGTTTTCCAACTCATCCAAAGTGTAGCCGATTGCGAGCTTCGCAGCGATCTTGGCGATCGGGAAGCCGGTAGCCTTGGAAGCGAGCGCAGAAGAGCGCGACACACGCGGGTTCATTTCGATCACGACGAGGCGACCGTTTTCAGGATTGACGGCAAACTGGACGTTTGATCCACCTGTCTCGACGCCGATCTCGCGCAGAACTGCAAGCGAGGCGTCGCGCATCATCTGGTATTCTTTGTCGGTCAGCGTCAGAGCTGGTGCGACGGTGATGGAATCACCTGTGTGAACACCCATCGGGTCAACGTTTTCGATCGAGCAGATGATGATGCA
>JABXHV010000194.1 GCA_013373445.1 Paracoccaceae bacterium
AGCTTCCTTGAGGCGCTGCAAAGCAAGCTTGTCGCTCTTCAGATCAATGCCCTGTTCCTTCTTGAATTCAGAAGCCAGGTAATCGACGAGCACCATGTCGAAATCTTCACCACCGAGGAACGTGTCACCGTTGGTTGATTTCACTTCGAAGACACCGTCGCCGATTTCCAGAACGGAAACGTCGAACGTACCACCACCAAGGTCATAAACCGCAATGGTCTTGCCTTCGTTCTTGTCGAGGCCGTAGGCAAGCGCAGCTGCTGTCGGCTCGTTGATGATACGCAGAACTTCCAGGCCGGCAATCTTACCGGCATCCTTGGTTGCCTGACGCTGTGCATCGTTGAAGTAAGCAGGAACAGTGATAACCGCTTGCGTCACTGTTTCTCCGAGATAGCTCTCGGCGGTTTCCTTCATCTTTTGAAGGATGAAAGCAGAAACCTGTGACGGAGAATATTTCTCACCGCTCGATTCGACCCATGCATCACCATTGTCGGCTTTGACAATTTCAAATGGGACGAGCTTTTTGTCTTTCGCGACAGTTGGATCATCATACCGGCGACCGATAAGACGCTTAACCGCGAAAAGTGTGTTTGTCGGGTTGGTTACGGCCTGACGCTTGGCCGGCTGACCAACGAGGCGCTCGCCATCGTCGGAGAAAGCCACCATTGACGGCGTAGTACGCGCGCCTTCAGCGTTTTCGATAACCTTGGAATCCTTGCCGTCCATGACGGCGACGCACGAATTGGTCGTGCCGAGGTCGATACCAATGACCTTTGCCATTTTTAGCCTCTCTTTCTAGCAAACCGGAGCGACCCATTAAGGCATCATTCCGGCTCCTCTTCCTGAAGTCCCGAACCTTTGGTCCGGCGGCAATGCTCTTAGCACTGCGTTCAGAGGGTATATAGGTGGATGGAACTTTCCCTGCAAGAGAGCAATTCACTCAATTTCCGACCGAGAAAGACGTTGAAGGGAAACTTCGCAGGCTATTCACAACGAATCCCTTTTCTTCAGTACGGCTGTTTCCGTTTTTCGTCTAATTGTTCTAGACACAAGGCACCCAAACGGAACTTGCTCAATGCTCATCAATACTGCTGTGATCCTGGTAGCCGCTGCCAGCGGAATTCTCTTGTTCAGTCCGCGGCTCTTTAACTGGACGGCCTGGCGCGCAATGGTGACACCGCTGGCCTCGATTATTGGCAGTGGCTTCCTCGTTCTGGGCCCTATTCTTGCCTACTACTATGGCATGTTCGCACCGATCGTCATGATCGCACTTTGCGTTTGTGCCTACTGCTTCGGCTCAGCCATCCGGTACAACATTCAGGATCTCGGAGATGACAAGAGTAACGCCAGGCAACGCAGCCGACTGACACATGATCTTGAGATCGTCTCGTCCTGGGCTCTGGCGTTGGCCTACATCGTTTCGGTGACCTACTACCTCAACCTCTTCGGCTCATTCAGCGTCAGTTTGACGCGTTATGATACCGAATTCGCCGCTCGCCTGGTCACGACGTTGATCTTCGTGATCATTTTATTGGTTGGATGGCTGCGTGGGTTCAAGGCGCTTGAACATCTTGAATATGTCTCGGTTGTCGTAAAACTTGCGATCATCGCGGGCGTGATCACAGGGCTTTGCTTTTTCTTTTCCGGAAAACTGGAGAGTTCGACGCTTGTTGCCAATATGCCCCGGATCGACGGATGGACGGCCGCAACACTCGCCTTTGGACTGATCATCACCGTGCAGGGTTTTGAGACGTCGAGATATCTGGGCGAGACGTATGACGCCGAGACGCGCATCAAGTCCATGAAATTGGCGCAATGGTTCTCGTCGGCGATCTATCTCGTCTACACCGTCCTTCTGACCTATTCCTTCGCGCCGGAAAATCTCGAACTGTCCGAGACCGCCATTATCGGTATGATGGAAATCGTTGCCCCTGTGCTGCCAGTGTTGTTGGTTGCGGCAGCTCTTGCGGCCCAATTCAGCGCAGCGATCGCCGATACATCAGGCTCCGGCGGATTGTTCGTTGAACTGACCAAAGGCAAAATCAGCTCTCGCCATGCTTATGCGCTGCTCACATTTTCAGGTCTCCTGATCACATGGAGCGCCAATATCTTCGAGGTGATTTCCTACGCCTCACGCGCATTCGCCGTCTACTATGGCCTCCAATGCGTCATCGCATCGCTTTCTGCGCATAGGGCGCATGGCTTTTCGCCAAGGACTGTCTTCTTTGCCTTGCTCGCGGTCCTTGCCGCAGCCATATTTGCCTTTGGGTTGCCGGTTGAGGGATAGTCGCCTCAAGATTTCAAACTCGATGTATGGCCCATGACGACATCCAGCGGTTTTCGCCTGCTTCCAGAAT
This sequence comes from Paracoccaceae bacterium, assembly GCA_013373445.1. Taxonomy (GTDB): domain Bacteria; phylum Pseudomonadota; class Alphaproteobacteria; order Rhizobiales; family Stappiaceae; genus Roseibium. The sequence goes on from JABXHV010000194.1 coordinate 2,358, forward strand.
ATTTTGATCGACCATTACAACAGCAGTTGGTGGACACACTACGCGACCTCTTGAGCGAGGCGCCGTTGTTTCAGCCCGTGATGCCAAGAACCGGAAAAGCTTTTTCGGTGCGGATGAGCAATTGCGGATCGCTTGGATGGGTGTCCGACATCAACGGTTATCGCTATCAGGCAAACCACCCCGTTACGGGCAAACCCTGGCCACAGATGCCAGATGTCCTTAGAGATTTGTGGCACGATGTAGCGCCGGGAGCACCGGAGCCCGAAGCCTGCCTGATCAATTTTTATGAACCGGGTGCCCGAATGGGTCTTCACCAGGACCGGGATGAGGAGATGTTTGAGGCTCCTGTGGTCTCGGTATCGCTGGGAGATACGGCCACATTTCGCATTGGCGGCCAAACGCGCAAAGACCCGACACGCTCAATGCGGCTCGCGTCCGGTGATGTTGTGGTTTTGGGCGGCGAAACACGTCTTGCATTTCACGGTATCGACCGGGTGCTCGATGGTACGTCCACGCTTTTAAAAAATGGTGGCCGGATCAATCTGACGCTTAGACGGGTGACGAAACCAAGTCAGACCTCTTAGGAAAAGGCCTTGAAGGTCAATGCCGCCAGCGAAATTGCGATGACCCAAAGAGCAATACGGCCCGATCGGGTATGGCGGGCTTCCGCCTTGCCGATCGCTTCCGCGGTGCCGGCATCAAAGCGCAGGCCGCTGGTTGTCATTTTTTCCAGCTCCTCCGACATCCGTCCAACGCGGTCTGCGAAGATCGGCATGTCGTTGGCGATACGGCCTAGCGCCTGCAGCGCCTCACCAGTTTCGCGCAACTTGCCGACAGGACCGAGATACTCCTTGATCCAGCTGCCAACGACGGGCTCTGCCGTCTTCCACATATCAAGATGCGGATTCAGCGTGCGCGCAACTCCTTCGACCACGACCATGTTCTTTTGGAGCATGATCAGCTGGGTCTGGGTACGCATTTCGAAGAGCTCAGTGACTTCGAACAATTGTGTCAGCAGTCGCGCCATCGAGATTTCGCTGGCATCATGACCATGAATGGGCTCACCGATCGCACGGATCGCCTGGGCGAACATGTCGACATCCTGATGCGCCGGGACATATCCCGCCTCAAAATGAACCTCCGCAACACGGCGGTAATTGCGTGTGATGAATCCGAACAGGATTTCTGCAAGAAAGCGCCGCTCCCGCGGGTTGAGGCGACCAATGATCCCGAAGTCAACGGCGACCAGCGTTCCATCGGGCTCGACGAAAAGATTGCCCGGATGCATGTCGGCATGAAAGAAACCGTCGCGCAGCGTGTGGCGGAGAAAACTTTGAATGACGGCAGCGCCCAGCGCCTTAAGGTCATGACCATCTGTGATCAGCCCGTCGAGGTCCGACATCTTTCGACCATCGACCCACTCCATGGTAAGTACGGCCTTGCTCGTCCGCAACCAATCGACACCCGGCACGCGAAACCCCGGATCTTCGGCCGTGTTCTCGGCCATTTCCGACAGACCCGCTGCTTCCAGTCGAAAGTCCATTTCCATGGCGACAGATTTCGCCAGGGTGTCCACAACCGCAACGGGCCGCAGACGCCGCGAGGCCGGCGAAAAGCGCTCCGCCAGACGGGCGACCATGTAAAAACTCTCAAGATCGCGCTGAAAGCGACGTTGTACATTAGGGCGCAGGACCTTCACCGCCACCTTGCTGCGGCTGCCATCTTTGCTTTCGACGACGGCGGGATGCACCTGTGCAATGGAAGCGGCGGCAACAGGCTCGCCAAATTCAACAAACAACTCTTCGACCGGTGCACCGAGCTGGTCGGCAATCAACTTGCGCGCTTCTTTGGAGCTGAACGCGGGGAGCTGATCCTGCAATGCGGAGAGCTCGCGCGCTGCTTCCTTGCCGACGACGTCTGCGCGCGTTGCCAAAAACTGGCCGAGCTTCACATAAGATGGACCAAGACGGTTCAGCGCATCGGACAACCGAGATTGCGCGCTCTTGTTCTTGACGGAACGCCGCTCGAGCAGCCGGGCGATTGAGATCGCAATGCGTGGACCGGCGGGCAGATCGGGCAACTGCGCCAGGCCGAACACACCTTCTCGCGCCATAACGAAACCCGCCCATCCAAGGCGGAAAAGCGGCATTACAGAAATGCTCATTGATTAGAGTTTCCAGCCCGAATGCAGGGCGGCAATGCCACCGGTGTAGTTGCGATAGGTCACCCGTTCAAAGCCGGCTTCAGCGATCATCTCCGCGAACCGCTCCTGATGCGGAAACTTGCGGATTGACTCAACCAGGTACTGATAGGGATCACCATCACCTGTCACCAGTTTGCCCATCGGCGGAATAACCTTGAAGGAAAAGGCATCATACACCTTGTCCAGCATCGGCACATCAACCTCCGAAAACTCAAGGCACATGAACCGGCCTCCGCGCTTCAACACGCGATATGCCTCACGCAGGGCCTTGGGAATATCCGGTACGTTGCGAATGCCAAATGCGATTGTATAGACATCAAAAGTCTTGTCCGGAAACGGCAGATCCTCTGCATTGCCCTGCGAAAAAGTGATCAAGTCAGACAGACCAGCCTTGGCTGCGCGATCCTTACCGACATTCAACATCGAATTGTTGATATCGCAGACAACAGCGTTCACGGTCTCATTGGAACGGCGCACGACCTTCGTTGCTACGTCTCCGGTGCCACCGGCAACATCCAGTAGTGTCCATGGCTTGGCCCCAGATTTAGGCGGTGCCATGCTGGAGACCATCGCGTCTTTCCAAACACGGTGCAATCCGCCGGACATCAGATCGTTCATGATGTCGTAGCGCTCAGCAACCTTATGAAAAACATCATCGACTAGCGCCTGCTTTTGCCCCTCACCAACGGTTGTGAAACCGAAACTGGTCGGCATATCTTCCGCATATCGCGCACTGGTCCGACTGGAAGGTGCAGCATTCTGCGCCATGTCTATCACTCCTGATTGACTGCACATTTGGAAAGTTGCTCCAAAGTGCCTTCATATTGTCATACGGCGATTTGTCACTACGTGCTTTTCTAACGATGCGTAGACAATTGCAATCCATACCGCCTATTTTGTGCGAGCATAATACATGGCAAAAGTGAACACCATGCCATGACGTCACATGGGGCTGTTTGCCGCAAATTTCAAAGCACCTGATCTCAAGTCTGTGCTCGCTGAATTCCCAAGGAACCTTTCTCACAATGCCCGAATTGCCCGAAGTCGAGACCGTGAAACGCGGACTGGCTCCCACTTTCGAGAGATCCTTGATCATAAGAGTGGACCAAAACCGCCCAAATTTGCGGTTTCCCTTTCCCGATGACTTCGTCGAACGGCTCGAGGGGCGGCGTGTCCAGTCATTGTCACGGCGCTCGAAGTATCTTCTGGCGGACATTGAGGGTGGCGACGTGCTCGTCATGCATTTGGGGATGTCGGGGTCCTTCCGCATTGAAACTGCCAGTGACAAAGAGACGCCAGGTGTCTTCTATCACACGTCCAAAAAACTACCGAAGCACGACCATGTCGTGTTCCATCTGACGACCGAAAAAGGCGTCAATGCATACATTATATATAATGACCCCCGTCGTTTTGGATTTATGACGCTGATTCCGCGCTCAGAGTTGGCCTCCCATGACCTCTTCAAACATGTCGGGATCGAGCCTTTGGGCAATGAGCTGGACGGTCGTTTTCTCTCACGCCTTTTTGAAAACCGCCGTGCGCCGCTCAAGGCCGCCCTATTGGATCAAAAACTAATCGCCGGTCTTGGCAACATATATGTCTGTGAAGCCCTATGGCGCACGGGACTCAACCCGACGCATGCAGCCGCCTCGATCAGTGGGAAAGGTGGGCGTGAGACAAAGGCATCCCGCATGCTTGCTCAAAACATTCGGGACATTTTGCAGGAGGCAATTGCCGCAGGCGGATCCAGTCTACGCGACCATGTGCAGGCTGATGGCGATCTTGGCTACTTCCAGCACAGTTTCGCAGTCTATGGCCGTGAGGGCGAACCTTGCAGAAAAGCGGGATGCAACGGCGTAATTTCCCGTATTGTCCAGTCAGGTCGATCTACCTTTTTCTGTCCCAGTTGCCAAACTTAGCTTTGACGCAATAAGCGGAACTCTGACGATATCAATGCCACGACAAAAGCACAGCAACTATTCTCGTCGAAGCTGATCACACCTCAAACATCTGTTGTCCTGTAGAGCAGGCTCAGTTACGACTACGCTACAAACTTAGACTAAGAACCGATGATAGGGAGTCGATGCATGGGTTATGAGAATATTCTCGTCGAAACCAAGGGAAAGGTTGGCGTGGTCACGCTTCACCGTCCCAACGCCCTAAATGCTCTGAACACAGCGCTTATAGATGAACTCAACGTTGCTCTGTCAAAGTTCGAGAGCGATGAGCGCGTTGGAGCTGTCGTCATTACCGGCTCGGAGAAGGCTTTCGCCGCTGGCGCCGACATCAAGGAGATGAGCGAGCTCACCTACGTCGAGGCCTACGTCAACGACTTCATCTCCAGCTGGGAAGGCGTTGCCAACGCACGCAAGCCAATCATTGCCGCAGTGAGCGGATATGCACTCGGCGGCGGATGTGAGCTGGCTATGATGTGTGACTTCATCATAGCAGCCGATACAGCGAAGTTTGGCCAGCCGGAAATCACGCTCGGAATCATGCCCGGCGCAGGCGGCACCCAGCGCCTGACACGCTTTGTCGGGAAGTCGAAGGCAATGGACATGTGCCTGACCGGCCGGATGATGGACGCAGAAGAGGCCGAGCGCTGCGGACTGGTCAGCCGTGTCGTCGCCGCGGATGCTCTGATGACCGAGGCCCTGAAAGCAGCAGAAAAGATCGCCGACTATTCGCTTCCCGCTGTGATGATGGCAAAGGAGAGCGTCAACCGGGCCTATGAGAGCACGCTGAAGGAAGGCACCCGATTTGAACGGCGTCTGTTCCATAGCCTGTTTTCGACCGAAGATCAGAAAGAAGGAATGGCTGCTTTCGTTGAAAAGCGCTCTCCGCAGTTCCGCAACAAATAACGCACGTAAAGATTCCGCCTGCCAAAGTGCTTTCACCATTGACGGCGAACGCAGGCGGGATTATAAGCGGCGCGAATTCGGTGGTGGATACTTCTGCCACCGTTGTTATTTGGTTGGGTTCAATTTGCAAGTCATATCGACCCAATTGTAACCGGACCTAGTCCCACTCTTGATCAGGATTGAGCCCATGGCCAATACACCATCGGCCAAGAAGGCGGCCCGCAAGATTGCCCGCCAGACGGCCACTAACAAAGCTCGTCGTAGCCGCGTCAGAACTTATTTGCGCTTTGTCGAAGAGGCTATTGCCTCTGGCGACCAGTCAGCTGCAAACGAAGCTCTGAAAGCTGCTCAACCAGAAATCATGCGCGCAGCTACAAAAGGCGTTCTTCACGCCAACACAGCTTCCCGCAAGATCTCTCGTTTGAACGCACGCGTTAAGGCGCTCAGCGCATAAAAATTATGCATTTCATGTGCATTTAAAAAACCCGGCCATTTGGCCGGGTTTTTTTGTCCAAATTACACCCTCAGACCCCGCATTTTACAACCAAAACGGGATTTTGATGACTTATACGCCATTTCAATTTTGACAAATTTTATACTTTAATATCAAAATCTTAGCTCTATGTGCTGCCATGACTTAGGGCCGATTAGGGCAGTCCAAAAAGTCAAGTACCAAGAAGTAAAAATTTTTTAATTATTTTAGCGCCCCGCACGATAGCAGCCGCTCAATCCGAAAACCCCTGCCAGCAAAGGCATTTGGTGGATTTTACCCGTACGAGGTGCAACATATACCCCGACGTAATATCGATTAGTGCCCCCCATTTGGTCATTGCGCACTGTTGCCGGGAGACAGCAGAAAAGCTATCTTAGAAAAAATGAAAACACAGAACTACGCGAACAAAAGTCGGTTGAGATAAAAATGAAAAACACGGACAAAAAGCAACTGAGCTCGCCTCTAAAATACCTTTCAGATTACATTTCATCTTTTTCCAGTCGATCGTTCCCGACCTCAAGTCGAACGCCGCATCTGGCGCTGTAGACTTAAAACTAATCTTATATTTACCACTAAATTGAGGCGCAATTCACTTAATTGCGACAGGATTACTTTTGCCAAATTCTTCGAATTACGCTGGAAACGTTGATGTACAAACTGCCTTCAAGGCTGTAACTGAAAACGAGAAAACTCTGCTTGTTGATGTGCGAACACAGGCAGAATGGCAGTTCGTCGGCGTACCAAATTTGAGCGCCTTTGGAACAGAACCCGTTTTCGTTGAATGGCAGCATTTTGGCCCTTCCGGACCTAACGTCAACTTTCTCGGCGAACTGATTCAAAAAATATCCGAAAAAGGACTTGACCAGAGCGCCTCAATCTTCTTTTTGTGCCGCTCTGGTGCGAGAAGCCAGTCAGCTGCCATTGCACTGACCGAAGCAGGCTTCACGAACTGTTACAACATCATTGATGGATTTGAGGGGCCTCAGGACCAAAACGGTCACCGAGGGATCCAATCTGGCTGGAAGGCTTCAGGCTTACCCTGGGCTCAATCCTGATCGATCAGTTATGGAATTGAATACAGCGTCTTACAAACGCTGAAGTGGGCAAGATTAAAACCGTCCCCGGGCAGGGGGACAACAAAAAGGCCGCCAGAACGCGGCATCATATTGGGCGACAAAAGGCGGATCGCCTGAGAATTGGAGGCAAGAAATGCAAATTCAGGAGGCTAGTGGTGCCGAACACTGGAACCGGGTCAAGACGCGATTGCGCGACGAGCTTGGTGAAGATGTTTTCTCCAGCTGGTTTGCTCGCGTTGATTTGGAAGAGCACAACGACGGTACGGTGCGTCTTTCGGTACCAACACGCTTTTTAAAGCAGTGGATTCAATCCAACTACAACGATCGTCTGATCGGTTTGTGGCAAGGTGAATGCGAGAACGTCAAACGGATCGAGTTGACTGTTCGTGGTGCAATGCGCCCGCGCCCGAGTGCTGTTACGAAGTCTGCCAGTCTGCCCGCGCCCAAACACTCCGGCTCCGGCATGGGTGATGCGCGCCTCGACGGCTTTAGTGATCACAGTGTAGCTGCTGCCCAGGCTGCAACCGCCGCAATCGCGCGCGGAGAAACATCAGCGGATGCCTCCCGCGATGTTCTGCAAGGTGCTGCTCTTGATCCGAAGTACACGTTTGAAACCTTCGTCGAAGGCGAGTCTAACGGACTGGCTCTCGCCGCGGCGCGACAAGTCGCTTCTGGCGGTTCGGTAACCTTCAATCCGCTTTATCTGCATGCCGCTGTCGGACTCGGTAAAACCCACCTCATGCAAGCCGTTGCTGCGAAGGTTCGGTCCTCGGGCCGCAAGGTGCTCTACCTGACCGCCGAGCATTTCATGTACCGCTTCGTGTCTGCCCTGAAGGCTCAATCTGCGCTGGCGTTCAAGGAAACTCTGCGCACGATCGACCTCCTGCTGATCGATGACATGCAGTTCCTGCACGGCAAACAGGTGCAACAGGAATTCTGCCACACACTGAACGCTCTGATCGACGGAGCCCGGCAGGTGATTGTTGCGGCCGACCGCGCACCATCAGAGCTGGACACCTTGGATGACCGCGTTCGCTCACGACTGTCCGGCGGACTTGTCGTTGGGATTCAGGAGCCTGATTTCTCGCTTCGCCGGAACATTCTGTCGACCCGTGTGACACAGTCCAAACGCAGCTACCCGCAATTCGACGTGCCGGAGAGTGTTCTTGACTATGTTGCCAAGCATGTTTCGTCGTCCGGCCGCGATCTGGAAGGTGCCTTAAATCGTCTGATCGCACACAATCAGCTGACGAGCCAACCAATCACACAGGAGATGGCCGAGCTGACTTTGCGCGACCTGATCCGCTCCAGCGAACCGCGCCGGGTGAAAATTGAAGACATCCAACGCGTGGTTTCCAAGCACTACAATGTCACCAAGGCAGACCTGTTGTCTGCCCGCCGGACCCGCACCATTGTGCGTCCACGTCAGATTGCGATGTTCCTTGCAAAGGTGATGACGCCGCGCTCGCTGCCTGAAATCGGCCGCCGCTTCGGCAACAGAGACCATACGACAGTTTTGCACGCAGTACGCAAAATTGAAGAGCTTGCACGGGGTGACAGCGCGCTGGCACAAGAGCTCGAACTGCTGAAGCGCATGCTCGACGCCTGATTTAGGTGCTGAAGCTTTGGAAAGCGCGTAAAAGCTGAATTTGGAGGGGCCTCTATAGGAGCGCCCCTCTTGCTTTTTCAGACCTTTAAGGGCAGTGTCGTCTCCCGTTTCTTTTTAAGGAAGCATTAAGGAACCAGTTGTTCCGCAGCTGGCCTTAGGCGTCTGACGGTAGTGTAAATAGTACGGATTGAGCACCATGAAAGTGACCCTTGAGCGGACCGACCTTCTGAAATCTCTGACCCATGTTCATCGGGTCGTTGAGAGACGCAATACGGTTCCCATCCTTTCCAACGTACTGCTCAAGGCTGACGGTGGCGCGCTTAAACTGAAAGCGACAGACCTCGATCTTGAGATTCAAGAGTCTATCCCTGCTGTTGTTGAAGCGCCTGGTGCCACGACTGTTCCGGCCCACATGATTTACGACATCGTGCGCAAGCTGCCGGAAGGCTCCCAGATCGTTCTGGAAACCCAGGGCGGTGACACGACCCTCGATATCCGCGCAGGCCGCTCGAAGTTCTCGCTGCAAATGCTCCCAGACTCCGATTTCCCGGATCTGACAGCAGGCGAATTCAGCCATGGCTTCATGTTGCCTGGCGCAGCCGTCCGCAAACTCATCGACACGACACAGTTCGCAATTTCGACCGAAGAGACCCGTTACTATCTGAACGGTATCTATGTGCATTCCGTTGACACCCCTGCCGGGACAATGTTCCGCGCAGTTGCAACCGATGGCCATCGCCTGGCGCAGGCTGAAGTGCCCGCGCCGTCCGGATCGGCGGGAATGCCTGGCGTTATTGTTCCGCGCAAAACCGTCGGTGAAATACAGAAGCTGCTCGATAACCCGGAAGCGGACGTTCAGATCGAACTGTCCGAGACCAAGATCCGCATCACGACAAGCTCGATCGTACTGACATCCAAATTGATTGACGGAACGTTCCCAGACTACGGCCGCGTCATTCCCCAAGGCAATGACAAGGAAATGCGCGTTGACCGCGACGAGTTCAAGGAAGCCGTTGACCGCGTCTCCACGATCTCCTCGGAGCGTGGCCGTGCGGTGAAGCTTGCTCTTTCCGAAGGTCGCCTGGTTCTGACGGTGATCAACCCGGATTCAGGCAGTGCGACCGAAGAGCTTGCGGTTGAATATGATTCCGACCCTCTGGAGATCGGTTTCAACTCTCGCTATCTTCTCGACATTGCCAACCAGCTGACAAGCGATACCGCCCTCTTCCGCCTTGCGGACAGCGGATCTCCGACCCTTGTTCAGGACAATACAGTTGAAGACTGCCTCTTCGTTCTGATGCCAATGCGCGTCTAACGGTTTGGGCGAGCGGGTGAAAAAGCTCCATGGATGACACAATGTCAACGGCTCTCACGAGCCTGACACTGACAGATTTCCGGAACTACCCGCATCTCAGCCTGTCATTTTCCCAACCACTGGTCGCCTTTATCGGCGACAACGGTATTGGCAAGACCAACATACTTGAGGCGATCTCCCTGCTCACCGCAGGACGTGGCCTCAGGCGGGCCCCGCTCATCGATCTGACCCGCAAGGATGCAACGCAAGGCTGGGCCGTATCGGCCGTGTTTTGCAAGGACGGCTATGACACACGCATCGGGACTGGCCTTTCACCCAGTGAAACGGGTCGCAGGGTGCGTATCGACGGTGAAGATGCGCGGTCGTCCGAAGTCTTGCTCGACTACATGCGTGTTCTTTGGCTTGTCCCTTCCATGGATGGTCTGTTTACCGGTCCCGGCTCGGACAGACGCCGCTTTCTCGACCGGCTAACGCTCGCGATTGATCCCACACACGGACGACGGGTCAGCGATTTTGAGAAGGCGCTTCGTCAGCGCAATCGGCTATTGGAGAATGGTGGCAACGCTCGTTTTCTGTCAGCGATCGAGCATCAAGTTGCGGAGCTGGGAACGGCAGTTTCCGCGGCACGCAAGGAAACCGTCGCCCTTTTGGGGGAAGCGATCAATGCACAGGCCGAGCGCGGTCTCCCCTTCCCCGTCGCCTCGCTCTCCTTAGCAAGTGCATTCGAAGACGAGATGCTTGGCTTGAGTGCGACCGATCAGGAAGATCGCTACCGAGAGCTGCTCGAGCAAGGTCGTCCTCGCGACAGGGCGGCAGGCCGGACACTCAATGGTCCTCATCTCAGTGACCTTCTGGTACGCCACGTTGAAAAGCAGATGCCGGCGGCGCAATCTTCAACCGGAGAACAGAAAGCATTGCTGATAGGTCTCGTGCTCGCCCACGCAGATCTGACCGCGTCCGTAACCGACATACGCCCGGTCTTGTTGCTTGACGAGGTTGCTGCGCATCTTGATCCTGGACGCCGCGCAGCACTGTTTTCACGCCTTCTCGAGATCGGTGGCCAGGTGTTCATGACGGGGACCGATATCTCGTTGTTCGAGGCATTGCCAAGCCAGGGCGAAATCTTTCGGATTTCCAAAGACGGCCCAGAGCTTCTGCCTCGCTAACGACGTGGCAAAAATTGACGGTTTTCATGGCTTTTCCACCAGAAACGCGCCTTTGTCGGGCGGATCAGCCTGCACTGGTTGAATGCGCCATGGAAGGCCTTATAACAGTTCTTTAGATCTAAAAATCACTGGTGAATGATTCGCATGAGCGACACTTCCAATACAGAGAATGACGCAGCCCCAGAAATCGAAAATGCAGCCGAATACGGCGCAGATTCCATCAAGGTTCTAAAAGGCCTTGATGCCGTTCGTAAACGTCCCGGCATGTACATCGGCGACACCGACGACGGGTCTGGTTTGCACCACATGGTCTATGAGGTTGTCGATAACGCAATCGATGAAGCCCTGGCCGGCCACGCTGACCACGTCACAGTCTGCCTCAATGCTGATGGGTCGGTCACCGTATCCGACAACGGCCGCGGCATCCCCACCGACATCCATACCGAAGAAGGTGTGTCTGCGGCGGAAGTTATCATGACCCAGCTTCACGCTGGCGGTAAATTCGATCAAAACTCCTATAAGGTCTCAGGCGGCCTTCACGGTGTTGGCGTTTCCGTTGTGAACGCCCTTTCGACCAAGCTTGAACTTCGCATCTGGCGTAACGACAAAGAACATTCCATGGTCTTTGCTCATGGAGAAGCCCAGCAGCCTTTGACCATCGTCGGCCCGGCAAATGGCAAAAAGGGGACTGAGGTTACATTCCTGCCTTCCCCGGAGACCTTCACCCGGATCGAGTTTGATTTTGCGACGCTTGAACACCGTTTGCGTGAGCTTGCCTTCCTGAACTCTGGTGTTCGCATCATCCTGACGGACAATCGCAGCGTCGAGGAAAAGGTTGAGGAGCTTTACTACGAGGGCGGCCTTGAAGCCTTCGTCCAGTATCTCGACCGTGCCAAGCATCCATTGATTGAACTGCCTATTGCCGTCAGCGCCGAGCGCGACGGAATTACAGTTGAAGCCGCTTTGTGGTGGAACGACAGCTATCACGAGCAAGTGCTCTGCTTCACCAACAACATTCCGCAGCGCGATGGCGGCACGCACCTTGCCGGATTCCGCGCGGCGCTGACGCGTCAGCTGACCGGCTATGCGGAAGCGACCG
>JABXHV010000029.1 GCA_013373445.1 Paracoccaceae bacterium
CCTCGGGCGCTGCCACGCCGCGCGGATCGCCCATGCCGAACGTGCCTTCCTTGTCGACGAGACGCTTCTCAACCGAATAGGCGATGAATGAGCCAAGTGATGCACCAGCACCAGGCAGTACACCAGCCAGAAACCCGAGGATTGTCGTTCGACCCATTGTTGGGATACAGCTCTTGATTACCGACCATGAGGGTACAATTTTGCCGATTTCCAGGTTTCGTTCGTCCAGCTTATCCTTGCTGGCCCGACGCTCGGCTGCATTTTCGATGAAGATGAATACTTCCGACAATGCGAAGAGCCCGACGATGGCGACTAGAAAATCGATGCCATCGTAGAGATGAACTTCGCCGAAAGTGAAGCGCGGTACACCGGTTTGACCATCCACACCGATCATCGCAATGGCGAGTCCAAGCGCTGCCGCCAGAGCTGCTTTGGCCTGATTGCGCGAAGCAATGCCGCCAAGCGTTGCGAAGGCAAGAACGTAAAGTGCGAAATACTCACCTGGCCCGAACAGGAGAGCGATGGACACCAAAACCGGTGCGAGGAACACCAAACCCCATGTGGCAAAAAATGCGCCGACAAAGGATGCGATGCCCGAAAGCGCCAATGCTTCGCCAGCACGCCCCTGTTTGGCCATTGGATAGCCATCAAGTGTCGTCATAAGCGCCGGTTCGTCACCGGGAATGTTCAAGAGAATTGAGGAAATGCGTCCGCCGTACATCGCGCCATAATAAACCGATGTCAAAAGAATCATCGAGGCTGTCGGACCAAGTCCAAGTGTGAAAGCCAAGGGGATAAGGATGGCAACGCCATTGGAAGGGCCAAGACCCGGCAGGGCCCCCATGATCGTTCCAAGAAAGCATCCAAGTAGGGCGAGCAACAGGTTTTGCCATGTCAGGGCAACAACGAAACCGTCGGCAAGAGAAGCAAAAACGTCCATGTCCGGTTCTCCTCAGAAGCCCAGTGGGCCGCGCGCAAGCGACAGACCCAGAATGATACGGAAAATGAGGTAAAGACCGGCGGATGTCAGTACCCCAGCGATCAATGCGTTCAATGCTGGCGCGCCCAGGCGCCATGACAGGTATGCAGCTGCAATTGCCGTGCAGATGGCAAAGCCCAGAACTGGCAATAATTCAGCGTATGTGACCATGACGACCACCGCCACGAACAATTCCAGCATCGCCGCAGCCTTTGGCCATACCGGATCCTGATCGGGGCGGATGATGCAATAGGTGCTGGCAAGTCCCAGTACGATTGCAATAATGATTGGGAACGTTTTCGGTCCCACCGCGTCGGAGATAAAGCTCTCCTGAATGACCGTTGCCTGCCAGATGAAAATCGCCGCGATGAGCAGCCCGATTCCACCAAATATTCTATCGCTCATTGTCCCCTCCAAGAAACAACGGCGGGCGGTTTCCCGCCCGTCGCTCCAAGCTTATTACCGCTTATTGAATGATGCCGATTTCCTTGGAAATCGAAGTGATTGAGGCGACCGACTCGGTAACGAACTGTTCGAAATCTGCACCGCGCAGATCGAGTGGCGCCAAGCCATTGGCTTTCATGACCTGCTTCCATGCATCGGAGTCATAGAGCGTACCGATCTGTGCCACCCAGTAGTCATAGGCTTCATCGGACATTTCACCCGGTGCATAGAAACCGCGCCAGTTGGCACCGATTGCGTCCACACCCTGCTCACGAGCGGTTGGCATATCGGCGAACTCGCCATCAAGACGTTCGGGAGCCAACACTGCGATGACCTTGATGTCGCCGGAGTCGACGAAACCCTTGGCTTCTGAAAGGTCACCAGTGAAGGCCTGTACAGAACCTGCCAGGAGCTGTGTCACGGCTTCGCCGCCGCCATCAAATGCGATGTATTTAATGGAACGCACGTTATCGATGCCATAAGCTTGCGCTGCGATCAGAACTTTGAGGTGATCCCAACCGCCTACGGCCGAGCCACCGGCAACCGACACTGAAGTCGGGTCATTTTTGATCTGATCCAGAAGTTCGGTCAGTGTGTTGTTTTTGGAATCCGCAGCCACAGCGATCACGCCGTAGTCAGCTCCGATAGAAGCCAGCCAGCGAACTTCATCCATATTGTTGCCCGGATATGCACCCTGAGCCAGACGCGTCGCTGTTGCCGATGAGGCAGCGACAATCAGGTTGTTGTCGTCGTTGCGCTTGTTGACGACCTCGGCATAGGCAACGCCACCTCCGCCACCGGCCAGGTTGACGACCTGCATTGTTGCGGGAATCAAGCCCTCATCCTGCAAGCTCTTGCCCACCTGACGGCAGGTGAAGTCCCAACCACCGCCCGGGTTGGCCGGTGCAATGCATTCAGGGTTTTCAGGTTCGAATGCCAGGGCTGGTCCGGCGAAAGCCGAAAATGTCAGGCCAGCGGCAACAAGTGCGGTCTGTACCACATTTGAAAGTTTCATGATTTTTCCTCCACATATCCAGATGCCGGTTTCCGGCATTCAGGAGCGGCGAAGTTGAACTACGAACCTGTCATGGACCTGTCATTGAAAGATGCGCCGGTCAAAAAGCGAACTTGTCAGGGGGGCGAATGTCATCCATGCTTTGCGTGAGCGGAGGATGAGATTGCGCATTTTGCTGGTGGAAGACGCGCAGGATGTTGCCGATCCTGTGATCGCATGGTTCTCGAAAAAAGGTGACGCGCTGGATCACGCGCCCGACCTTGAAACGGCGCATGGTTTTCTCGCCGTGCAGGCTTACGATGCTCTCATCCTCGATATCAACCTTCCGGATGGTGAGGGCACGGAATTGCTTACGGCACTTCGCAAGCGTGCTGACCCAACGCCAGTTCTGATGCTCACAGCCAGGTTGAATGTAGATGACCGCGTCTCGGCGCTGGACCACGGCGCCGACGACTATGTGGTGAAGCCCTTTGACTTGCGGGAGCTCGATTCACGCTTGCGGGCTGTAACGCGCCGCGCCATGCGTGACCCTGCGGCGTCATCAATCGTCAACTTTGGTGGTCTTGAAGTTGACATGGCATCGCGATCTGCAATGGCCTCCGGTGTACCGCTTGAGTTGACTCGACGCGAATTTGCATTGCTGGAAATCCTTATTGCACGACGTGGTCGAGTCGTTGCCAAGCAAACGATTTTTGAGAGCATGTTTTCAATCGATGAGACTGATATCGGCATCAACGCGGTTGAAACCTATGTTGGTCGCTTACGCCGCAAAATGGCTGGCTCCGGTGTTGAAGTTCGTACGCTCAGGGGGCTTGGCTACCAGCTTGTCGCATTGCCCGATGCGAGCGCCTAGATGCGAGCACCGCGACCTCCGATATCGCTAACCGCGCGCCTTGCGTTCGCAGGGTTGTTGATCGTGGTTGTCGGTGGGTTGCTTGTCACATTTTTGGCTTGGACTTATGGCCAGCGCGCCGCTCAAGAGGCGTTTGACAGGTTGTTGCTTGGCGCTGCAGACCAAATTTCTGCTTCAATCAGATTCAGTGACAGTGAGTTGCTCGTTGACTTGCCCACCACTGCGTTTGACCTTCTGGCTCTCTCCCGCAATGACCGGGTGGTTTATAGGGTTGCCCGCGCGACTGGTGAAACGCTGACTGGCTATGACCAGGTTGCATTTCCTGACGCGCTAAACAGCCAGCAATTTTATGATGGCGAAATCACCGGAGAGGCGGCGCGTTTCGTTGCGCTACCAAGGTATTTTGCTGAACGCGATTTCTCCGGATCGACGATTACCATCGTCGGCCACACGCGGCAGGCGCGAAACGCACTTGCCTGGGACATCATGCAGAACGCCTGGTTTATTCTGTTGCTGGCAGGTTTCGGTATGACGGCGCTGGCCTTATTCGCGATCCGATCAGCTCTTGAACCTCTGCGCCGTGTCAGTCATCACCTCTTGGCACTCGATCCTGATGATCTTGCTCCCATAGCGCTCAACGTGCCGCGTGAGCTTACCGCCTTTATCACAGCGTTTAACCGCTTCGCCGGACGTATCGACCGACAGATGCAGGTAATGCAGGACTTCATCGCCGATTCTGCCCATCAATTGCGTACACCGATCGCCGCGTTGCGCGCGACAACCCGCAACGCCGTTGAAGATGCACAGAACAGTGAGGTTAAACATGAGCTGGAGAAAATTGACGCCCAGGCGGTGCGCCTCGGCCATCTGACAGATCAGCTGTTGAGCCATGCCCTAGTCATTCATCGGGCTGATGCCGGCAAACTGGTGCCGCTCGATCTCAGGCAGGTTGCGATAGACTCGGTAGACATCGTTGATGTCCTGGTGCCCAAAGGTCAACACATCCGGCTCGAGCTTCCAGAGTCTCCGCTTATGATTGACGGAGATACTCTTTCACTCGTCGAGGCGGTTAAAAACCTGATGTCCAATGCTCTCAATCACGGTGAACCGCCATTTGAAATTGAAGTTGTCAAAATTGACAACACTGCCAGGCTCCATGTTCGGGATCACGGTGCAGGCGTGAGCGCTGCGGGATGGCGTCAAAATGCGCGCCGCTTCAGCCGGGAACCCGGGAGGTCTGGCGTAGGTGGCCTTGGGCTTGCCATTGTGCGCTCCGTTGCGCTGGCGCATGGCGCCCAGATTGAGGTCAGCAAAGGTTCGGATGCCTTTCAGGTGACACTGGTGTTCTCATTGAAGCAGGATGTTACAGGGGAAGATCCGTATGATTAAGAGCATGACGTTAGTCATCCTCATAGCTTTTGCCTGCGTAACTTCCAGCCTCTGTGTTGTGGCCCAGGAAGATGTTGCGCAGTTCGGCAGATCCGATGCAGGTCAGTCGCTATTGATCCGCAGCACGACGGATATCGCCGCTTTTGCGCCTTTGATGAACGCGTTTTTGAAAGCAAATCCTGAAGTTTCGCTTCGGTACGAGCAATGGGGATCTATCAACCTCAATGAATTGAGTGCAACAAACTGCCATGAAGGCAAAGGGGTTGCCGATCTGGTGATAAGTTCTGCCGTCGACTTGCAGACCAAATTGATCAATGACGGCTGTGCCCAACCATATGTCTCGAGTTTCACAAGTCAGCTGCCGGAAACGCAGAACTGGCGCAATGAGCTGTTCGGCCTGACCTATGAACCGGCCGTTATCATTTACAACCGCCTTCTGTTGACCGCCGACCAGATCCCGCGTTCACGCTTCGACCTGATTGACGGATTGCGGCCGTTAAATTCTCGTCTCGCCGGCCGCGTCGCGACTTACGATATTGAAGAAAGCGGGCTTGGTTATTTGTTCGCCTTCATCGATTCCCAACAGGCCAATACCTTCGGCCGATTGATGGAAGCTTTTGGTCGTTCTGGTGCGGTCGCAACTTGCTGTTCGGCCGAGATTATCGATGCCGTGTCTTACGGCAGCTATCTCATTGGCTACAATGTGCTGGGGTCGTATGCCTTGTCGCGTGCTGAAACCGATCCCAACATCGGTGTACTTGCACCTGCGGACTACACGCTGGTGCTGTCGCGTTCTGCTTATATTCCCAGAAACGCAACAAACAGCGCGTTGGCGAAACGCTTTCTTGACTTTGCGCTCTCACCTGCCGGTCGTCAGGCTCTTCGCGAGACCCGACTGATCGTCAATTTCTCTGGCGATGACGCAGACATCGACCTGCCTGGTGGCGCTGCTGCCAACCTTCGGCTGATCCCGTTGTCACCGCGTCTTCTTGTGGGGCTGGATCAGCACAAGCGCCGCATATTCCTCGACCTGTGGCGTCAGAACCTGGAGGCCAAATGACGGCGTAGTCGCCTCTTTCGGTGGGGCTGAGTCCGGCCGGATAGGCCGGCTTTTTCGGGGACCCCTGAACCGGCAGGAGGTTCAAACTCTAGTCTCCAAACGCTTTTGTCTCCAAGTGACTTGCTAGGCTATGTTGAACTTGACGTTGGTAGCTATTGCCGTATCGATAAAAGTGTCGACGATCAGTTGGGATGCAACTTCTCCTGCTGTGAGTGCAGCAATCAACAAAGAACTAGCAGACACATCGATGTAGGTGGCGGCAATTTGAATGCCTCGATCAAAGATTATGCGTTTTGGGGCACAAATTTTAGAGCGGCTCCATTTAGGCAATGGCGTAGCCCGGTGGGTTCGGGACCATCTTCGAAGATGTGACCGAAGTGACCTCCGCAGCGTCGACAATGAACCTCCGTTCGTGTTGAGAAGAGCGTATTGTCCTCCTTTGTTCTAACTGCATCTTTGATGTTGTCGTAAAAACTTGGCCAGCCTGTACCACTGTCAAATTTAGTTTCCGAAGAATAGACAGCGAGGTCACAGCCAGCGCAATGGAACAATCCTGCACGTTTTTCCATGTTCAATGGGCTTGTGTTTGGACGCTCCGTTTTTTCCTGGCGCAAAATTTTAAATTGGTTTTCGGTGAGTATGGCTTTCCATTCAGGATCACTTTTTGTGACTTCATAGGCCATTCCACCGGCGGGAGGTGGGTAGGAAAACGTCTTCGCGTTTCCAATGCCTAAACCCATTGGAAGGGTTGTTGCCGCTGCTGCGCCTGAAAGCAGGAAATGACGTCTGTTCATCTTCTGATCTCCGATTATTGGAAGTCGATGGGCCCCTGCGTTCCACGGCGAGGGGCCCACAAGAATGCTTAGCTTGCTGGAAGCAGAACGGCATCAATCACATGGATAACGCCATTTGACTGTTCGACATCGCCAATCGTCACGTTAGCAATATTGCCCTGACCATCTTTGATCATGACCTTGTCGCCTTCATACATGACGGTAAATTCGCAGCCGCCAACGGTTGGAACGGTGTGCATGCCGCCATCATCGTCAATCATTTTTGTGATGTCAGATGCCATCGCTTTGGTCGCGACAACATGGCAGGTCAAAATCTTGGTAAGTTGGTCCTTGTTTTCGGGTTTCAGCAGTGTTTCGACGGTGCCATCAGGAAGCGCTGCAAAAGCTTCATTTGTTGGTGCAAACACAGTGAACGGACCTTCGCCCGAAAGCGTCTCAACAAGGCCTGCTGCCTTGACGGCCGCAACCAGTGTCGTGTGATCTTTGGAGTTCACGGCATTTTCAATGATGTTCTTTGACGCGTACATTGGAGCGCCTCCAACCATTGGGTTTTCTGCCAAAGCAGCGCCTGCAGAAAATGTGATGGCAATCGCAGTCAGTGACGCAAAAATTTTCGATTTAGTCGTTTTCATTTCGGTCTCCTAATAATGTTCTCATCTTGCGTCCCACCTGGTTTGGGTGTGATGCAATTTTCGTCGCATAAGGAGAAACGAGGCTGTTTCGAAAAAAGTTTCAGCAGAGTAGATTTTTCTATGAGAAAAATTATAAGTTTCTGAAAAATATAGCTTTAATTATGATTTTTTCTCGAAATAGGATGCAGGAAAGTGCAAAAATGCACTCCACTTGGGACAAGAGAATGTCGTTGGATGCGTAACGTGCGGCTTACCGTCCTTTCGAAAAGCCCCTAGTTTTTCATAGTGCCTTGCTAGACTTTTGTGATGCTTCCTGCAGCCAATACCGGACCCGTTGGGTCGCCGCTCGGTGATCCACCTTCGGGCTCGTCAGTCACTGCCAAGACACTTTGGGATGTAACCGCAGCGCGTAACTCTTGCGGGATTGGAATCTCATGTACTGCATCTTCTGGCAGTATGCCCAAGGAAATAGGTTTTTCGCCGGTTGGGATCACCCACAGCTCAAGCGATCTGTTGGGAAGGGCCGCACCGGAAGTACGGTTCAACCTTAGCGTTTGTGTCTGCCCGTCGTAATAGGCCACAAGCTCCACATCAGAGTTTATATCCGATAATTGGGCCACAAAGACACTCGGCTCAATATCCTGACGAAGCGTTGAACTCGCGTAGAGCCCGCCGAAGACCAGCATTCCAGCCACCGATGCCGCAGTCAGGCCGCGCCACAAACCCAGACTTTCAAGCCAGCTCGTTGCGCGTATCTGCTCGGGAAACAAGCGCTCCTCAATGCGTTTGAGGACTGCAGGTGAGGGCGCTACAGCGTCAACACTGTCACTCATCGGCGCAAACTGAGTGTTCCACCATTCAACAGACTTGCGTAGGACGTTGTCGTCCAAAAGGCGCCTTTCGAAGGACAAGCGTTCGCTCAAAGGCAGAGTGCCGAGCGCATATTCTGCAGCTAGTTCGTCATCGTCCCTGTCTTTGGTCTCTTGCGATGTCATCGTTCCAAACACTTCTTCAGGCTTGCCAAACTTCTGCGCAGCCACGTTCTCATTGTATTCACTGGCACTTCGAAAGCTGCAGCCAACTCGTCATAGCTGTAACCCTCGACATATGCCTGTCGCACGGCTTGGGCCCTGTTTACGTCCAGCTCCGAAAGACAATTGTCTATTCGGCCGCCTTCCGATGAATTGATTGCTTCATCTTCCGGCGTTTTTTTATCGTCTGCGATATCAAACGTTTCCTCGATATCTACAGTGTCTGGTTTGCGCACACGCACGATGTCAATTGCATGGTTTCTGGCAATCACGATTAGCCAGGACATAGGGCTGTATGCATTGCTCGCAAACATGGAGGCATTGTTCCAGATCTTGATATAGATCTCTTGCAATGCTTCTTCTGCTTCCGCCTTGTTCTTTAAGATACGCAGAACAACGCCAAAAAGTTTCGAAGATGTCGCTTTATACAAATCGGTGAAGGCTGCTCTGTCATTCAAAGCGCAGCGAGAGATCAGTTTCTCAATGTCTGTCGATGTGTTCATCAAAACCGCATTTCATAAGAAATCCGCGAAAACCTGCATGCTATTGACGCAAGGGTCAACTTAAAAACCGCTCAAAGTGCGCATTGCCTAAAAAGCCGGTCATGAACCGACTGAACATTGGCCCGGACATCGTGTCGAAGGAACACGCTACCGGCTCCTCGCGCGCGACCTGGAGAAGGCTCTGCCGTCTACCGATCGATACAATCCAGTCTGGGAAGCGTTCCTGCTCCAGTACTTGAATGACGTGCTGGATATGGCGTTTCATTGACGCCCGCGCGCGCCTGCGATCTTTGCATGGCTTACTTTGCCTCAATCGTTGCCAGGCCGTCAGTCTCCGATCGCAGTACGTCCACCAGCCTCGACCAACCTGTATCATCTCCGTCGAGCTGGGAGTGCAGAAATGCCGCCGTCGCACGCTGTACGACCGCGAGCCGATCCGGGTCTTCGTCTCCGGTTTCCTTGGCATCATATCCGGCGATCCCACCGAGCCCGTGCTGCCCGCCCACAAGGCTCAGCAGGTGTGAGACCCCGGGGCCATCTTCATAAGCCGCCCGATACCATTCCGGCCCGCGCACGGTCATGAACGCGTTCACATCTTCGTCGCCGACAATGACAAGCGATGGCGTCGTCAGATGAGAATAGTCCGGATTGAGTTCCGGAAAGTTTTTTCGCGCGAAATCGCTCAGATTGTCGCCGCCCCGGCCTGGCGGCGCGAGCAGCACGCCTGTCTTGATCCGTGGCTCGATAACACTCACATCCGTCTCCGCCGTGTTGTCCGGGTTGGTCAATCGCGCACCCAGCAGCATGCCCACGGTCTGTCCACCCATGGAGTGTCCGACCGCAGCAATCCGATCAGGGTTGAGCCGGCCATCAAGAAGCGGTGTTGCTTTTTCGATCTCATCCAGCTTGTAGATGATGTGTTTCATTTCGTTGATACGCATCCGCCAAAACAGCGGTGCGCCCGGTTGATCGTGGCCCAAGCCACCAACTTTCGAGTTTGCGTGCGTTGGTTGGATAACAGCAAATCCCTGACCCGCTAGAAAGGACGCCAGAGGACCGTAACCGTCCTTTGACGGCAGATAGAGCGACGGTCCGTGCCCATGGGATAGCAGCACAATGGGGAGCCTCTCACCTTGCACAGGAGCGGTGATCCGCAAGTCAAGCGGCTGTCGCCGGAAAGGCGCATCCAGGGTCACGGGATCGATGGAGACTGTTTGTACGGGCGAGCGCATCGGCAAGGCGCGGGCTTTATCAATGAGGTTGTTCATGGGGGCCTTTTCCGGGTGTTCATTTTGGTCTGGATCAGCTATCCAAACCTATATGGAGCGATGTTCCGGAATTATATATGGAACAGTGATCCGCTTGTGTCAATAAATGGAACGATGTTCCGAATGGCGTTTGAAGAAGAGTTGCACCGAGATGACAGGCACACAGAAGCCATCCGAAACCGCCCGCACCTTGCGTGCTGACGCCGCGCGGAACGAAGATGCTGTGCTGCAGGCAGCCAAGGATGTTTTCCTGAAGTCCGGCGTGGACGCTCCGGTTCGCGAAGTGGCTAGTCAGGCGGGGGTGGGTCTCGGCACGCTCTATCGGCGGTTTCCCAAGCGTTCAGATCTGATCAAGGCGGTGTTTCGCAGAGAGATCGATGCTTGCGCCGATGCGGCGCAAGAGCTCAAGCAGACACGCGAGCCCAGAGATGCACTGGCTGAATGGTTGATGCGTTACGCAGGGTTCGTAGGCACCAAAAAGGGGCTGGCAACGGCGCTCCACTCCGGCGACGACGCTTATGCGGACCTGCCTGCCTATTTCCGCGATCGCTTTGAACCCGCTCTGGCCGGATTGCTTGACAACGCCAAAAACGCTGGTGCCACGCGCGCTGACATCAAACCCTATGATCTCTTGCGCGCCATTGGCAATATTTCCATGGCAGAGGGCGACGATCGCGATGCACACGTGGACCAAATGGTATCATTGATCATCGGAGGGCTTTTGAAGCCCTGATCGCCCACGGATGAGCGCCAGCGCGCCGCCGCCCGCTCTCAATGCAAGATGCCGGACCTGTATGTGATCGGTAGAGCTTCTGACTCAGGCACTCTTGGTGGCCGGCAGATTTTCGATCCCCTGGCACAGCGCTGAATTTTCACAGCCAGCTGCAAGATCCCATTTTATTGAAAGATCGCTGAGCTGAATGAGAATACCGCGCAACTCCCAACCACGGTCGCTCAGCGCGTAGGAAACCTCAGGCGGGATCGTTGGCTTGTGCGTCCGGGTGATAAGTCCGACTTCCTCAAGCATGCGCAAACGCTCGGTCAGAACGCGCGACGACACGCCGGTCACCAGACGCTTCAATTCGCCAAAACGGACACTGCCATGGATGGCCAGTCGCCAAAGGATATAGGTCGTCCAGGGGCCCGAGATGATTTGTAAAAGCCGATCCATCGGGCACGAAATAGGGGCCTCAGAAAACTTCATCGTACAAATTCCTAGCTGGTTACTTCAAAATACCTACTTTCAAAATAAAATCAAGTGTGTGTATAGGTTGATTGTCCTCTACAACCAAGGGTGTCACCATGACTAATGAAACCAAAATTGTTGTTATTTATCATAGCGGTTACGGGCATACAAAAGTACAGGCAGAAGCCGTCCTGGCCGGGGCTTTGTCCGTTGAAGGCGCCACCGCCGAGCTGATTGAAGCGGATGAAGCCGCCGCATCGCTTGACAGGATCGACACTGCAGATGCGGTTATATTCGGGTCGCCAACCTATATGGGAACGGTCTCAGCCCCTTTTAAAGCCTTCATGGATGCGTCTTCTGCCAAGTGGCAGCGCCAGGCCTGGAAAAACAAGATTGCGGGTGGATTTACCAACTCGTCGAGCCAGGTTGGCGACAAGACAGGAACACTGCAGGCGCTGTCCGTTTTTGCCGCTCAGCACGGCATGATTTGGGTTGGGCTGGACCTGTTACCGGGCAATAACACCTCGGGTGGCTCAGACAGCAACCGAAATCGCATGGGCGCAAGTCTGGGCGCAATGGCCCAATCGTTGGCTGATCAGGGGGCGGATGTCATGCCGCCTGAAGCCGATCGGCAGACCGCTCATTACTATGGCGCCAGGATTGCAAAGGCCGCGCAGCGTTGGGCAGCCTGATCGACTTGCCAGTCGATTATCGTGAAGGAAGGCGCTGTAACCGATGCTCAACGAGTGTCTTGATGTCAACGCCTGTCAATGATCTCTCCCGGTGTCTGTCTGGCACCGGGGGGATCCGGCGGTCAGGTCCGTAACCGCATATACCCCGACCTGTCGCACTCAAGCGCGCATTTGAAACCCAGAATGCAACCCAGATACAAAGGTCCGAGACAAAGGGTGAAACGCTGCCCAAGGTCGCTTTGGTCGTCTTATTGGATAGATCGTCTTGAAACCGAAGGAGACGATCATGTCCGAAATCATCACTCTTAAGCAGCTTTGCGCCGAACTGAAACTCGACCCGCGCGAAGCCCGCGAACGCCTGCGTTCGGCAGCCGCAACCCCAAAAAGCATCCCGAGCTGGCGAAGCTGCACAAGCCCCGCGCGCCGTGGAGCTGGGTCAAAGGATCGGCTAGGAGAAAGGAGGCGAGGGCGGTAATTCGTGAGAGGTAAAGTTTGAAATAAAAAACGCTAACACCAATGATATATATGCCTCTAAGTGACTTCTCTTTTAAATTGTGAAAGTGGACTGGATCTTTTATTTTTTTGCCGATTAACTACATCCGCTTTGAAAACAAATTTGAACGGGACCAGTCATGGAAGATTGGACTGAGAATAACTTAAAGTGGTTTTTCAATAATATTGCGCCGTTGTCGACGGCCTATGATGAGCCCATTTTCTCGTTCTTGGCATATTGTGGCACAGAAGGAAATCAACTCGTCAGCGCCCGTCTGTTAATGTCTCCGTTGCGAGAGGTCGCTGAAGATCAAGTAGTTGAAGTCGGAAACTTTCTCGGTTTCAAAGGGAAAGTCAGCTCTCTTGGGTTGGATGCAAGGAGATTAATTGAAGCCTTACTTCAATTCAGGCTTCCGTATATTGATCGGACAATTTTGCTGGATAGTCCGGACAACTACTCAAGTGGTCCGTCGCTTTATAGAGTTGAGCGGGGGATCCATCAACGTGAACGTAATACACTTGATTTTCAGCTTACGAGTTCTGGACTGTGCGGTAACTTTCGTATGTCCGAGGATGATTTGTGGCGCCTACGGGCTTCAGACACGCCCTACTTTAGCATTCAAGATCTATTGAATGAAGTAAGCCTTGGTACTGGGCAGGGGTTTGAGATATTGGCGCTGGCTCCGGTAGCTATCGCAAATTCTTCCCTGATTGAAGGAACCCAAGCAACAGTGCAAATCAATACGGCATCTGCGCTAGACGAGAATGAAGTGCACCTTGGCGTCATTGTCCATTCTGGTGAGTCTCTCCTCGAAAGAAGGCACTTTCAGTCGAGTGATATGACCTGGAGGGTTTCAGAAATTAATCCCGGCATAAAAGTAGGTGAGGTAAAATTTGAAGTTCCAAAGGCTAGTTTAATTCATTGCTATGCTAATTACGGAGAGCGTTGTTACAACACTTACTGGGTGATCGATTCGAGTACCACGCAAAATCATTTGCGTGCGGTGTTGGAGACTTTCGATCCAGAGTTCCGAAAAACGCGCCAACTTCTGGATCAAGGTAGAGGTGGCAGTAATAGCGAAGGGCATGAAAATGCAGTGGCATCTCTCATGTGGATGCTGGGCTTTTCCCCGATAAACTGCGGCAAGTTGAATGAAGCTCCTGATTTGATAGGTATATCGGCTGACGGCAATGTTTTAGTTGTCGAGTGCACTCTCGGAGATCTGAAAACAAAGAGAGGGAATAAAACACAAAATCTGGTTGATCGAGCAAAATCGATCAGGGAGGCCCTGAGCAAAGCGAATGCAAGTTTTTTTAATTGTATTCCAGTGATTGTTTCTTCTCGTAGTGCTGAAGATATCGCAGATGATATCGCCGAGTGCGAGAGGTTGGGTATCATTGCGTTCACACGTGACGATTTGGACGAGCTACTAAATTTGACGCATTCCCGTCCGAATTCGAGCGCTAGGTTTAAAGAGCTTCAAAAGCGAATAGACGATCAAAAAGCTAGGCTGGACGCCAAAAAGCGGAAGGCGTTGGAAATGGAGCAGAGTGTCGAAGAAATGAAACGCGCTCTTTCTGCCAATAGGGATGAATTTCTCTAACGCCCCATCCCGTCGCATTCAAGCGCACGCATTTGAAACCCAGAATGCAACCCCGGGCGTTCCGCGTGCAGACCCACTGGTAGCGTGCGAGATCTAACTGTCAGAAATTTTTAGGGAAAAATGGTAGCGGGAGAGGGACTTGAACCCCCGAC
>JABXHV010000163.1 GCA_013373445.1 Paracoccaceae bacterium
ACCCTGACGGCGGCGTGGTCGATACGGTTGATCCCCATGATGTGATCCTTCTCTTTGTCAAAAGTGTTCGGGACGGTCGCCGTGTCGGCGCCGTGTGACGGCGGACGCAAAGCGCCCACCAAAGACCAGGCAAACAGAAACCGCCGCGCCCGGACGGGTGCGTCTCGCGCGCTGTGGTGCTGGTCACGGAAATGTCGGGTGATGGCGCGGTATCGCGCCTGCCGGTGGCTTAGCCCGGTCGGTGTCGTCTGATCATGTCGTGGTCCTCCCTGCGGGCTCTCCCGGGCCCTCGTTGCCGACAGCCCTCCAGCCGCCATGTCCAAAGCCTACGACAGATTGTAATTTGAACAAATAGTCATTTTAATAATTCCGCAGCGTGGAATTGGCGCGGAGGTGCGGCTTCGGGGTGGCCCCGACGCTGCGGCTGCGGCATACCTCGGACGTTGCCAGTCGAAGTCCCTTGTCAGAGGCCCTGTTTCGCCCATGTCAGAAAACACCGAGAACGCCGACGAGGTCATTGTCCGCATGGGCTACCGCACCGCGCGGACCAGTCGCCGAGCAGAGATCGGTGCCGCGCGTCGGGCCAAGTCGCGCAACACGATCCTCACCGCGGCCTTCGCCTGCTACGGGCGCGCGGACGGGCGGATTGTGCGGATCGAGGACATTTGCAAGGCGGCGGGCGTGGCGCGGGGCACCTTCTACAACCACTTCGACGATCTCGAAGCGCTCCGCTACCAGTTGCTCGAAGAGATGACCGGGGAATTCGACCGCGCTGTGCATCACATGTTCGGCGCGCTGGAAAATGCCGCCGAACAGAGCGCCGTCGCCATCCGCTACTACCTGCACGCGGCGGAAAAGAACCCCGCATGGGGCTGGGCGATGATCCACTCCAGCGCGCCGGGGCATACCTTCGGCGAGATGGTCTGGCACAACTCGCTGGTGACGATCCGGCGCGGGGTGGAGGAAGGGCTGTTCCACATCTCCACGGCAGAGATCGGGCGCGACATCCTCATGGGCGCGGTCGCGGCGGCCATGGTGTCGATCACCAGCGGCGCGACCCCCGGCGACTACCCGGAACAGGTCTCCGAACACATTTTGATGGCCTTCGGCATGTCCCGGGACGCAGCGCGCGAGTTGTCACGCCGCCCCCTGCCCGCCCTGCCGCCGATCGCGCATGACACCATCGTCATCGCCTCGATGCCCGCGCTGGGGGACATCGCGGATTAGGGTCACTCGATCTCGGTCTGCGCCAGCGGGTAATCCGCGGCATTCAGCACCCATCCGTCCCTTGTCGAGAAATCCATGCGCGGCGGCGAGAAGATGTCGACGATCTGCGTCACCTCCGAGGTCCAGAGCGTCGTGTGGATCGCGGGCGGCGGCAGCACGGTTACCGAAGGACTGGCGCAGCGGACATGCATGTCCGGCAGCCATTCCGCCATGTCAGGCGTCCAGGGCCAACGCAGGAAATGTTCGAACTCCCCTTCCAGCGTCAGGCTGACCTGCTCGAAGCTGGCGTGGTAATGCGGCGAGACCTTCGCGGCATCGCGCGGCGCGGTAAAGCGCGGCAGCACGTTCACCATCATCGTCGTACAGCGGAAGATGCGGCCAAAGCGGCCGTCCTGCTCGGGCACGTCAAGGTCATAGGCGCGCAGGCGAAATCCGCCCGCCGGATCGGGCCATTGCTGGAACGGCGGAATGTTCGGATTGGCCGGGATCCTGGGGTTCGCACATTGCGCCACAAGATCGGTAGAGCGCGTGGTGTAAAGAAAGCTCACCTGCCCGGTGCCACGGATCGTCACGGTGCTGTCTCCGGGCGGGACGACAAACAGGTGGTTGCCCGGATGGTCGCTGACCGTGCCCGCCCTGGTCTCGATGTCGAAACGGACATCGGCGTCGGTCGAAAACACCATGTACTCGTCCAACTGCCCTCTGCGGGCAAAGGTGGCGGTGCCCTCCAGACGGACCAACCTGACCAAAAGGTTGGTGCAGCGCATCATCCACGCCTGCCAGCCGTCCCCCGTCTTCTGCGGCGGCTCCTGGCTGAAATTGCCCACTTCCGGGCCGCAGAACGGGCCGGAAAAGCGGCGCTCCTTCGACATGGAGGTCAGTGCCTTGCGCGGATCGCTGTCATCGAACATGGGGGCTCTCCGTGTGTTGTCTGCGGTCGTCTTCCAACTCGCATGACGGATAGCGCGACGCACGGTAAACGCGAGCGTGTTCCACGGTGCGGAATTGAGCGGGCGCGCGCTTGAGCGCCTTCGCGGGCGGTGCCACCACAGGCAGAAACGGAGGCCCCCATGACCCGAACGCTCGTCATCCTTGCCCACCCTGACATGGGCCGCAGCCGCATCAGCCGTTGCTGGGCCGAGGCCATCCGCGCGGCGGGTGACCTCACGCTGCACGACCTTTACGCGCGCTACCCCGACGGGCAGATCGACGGAGAGGCCGAGCGGCAGCTTGTCACCGGTCACGACCGCATCGTGCTGCAATTTCCACTGACATGGTATTCCTGCCCGCCGCTGCTGTCGGTCTGGCAGACCGAGATCATGAAACGCGGCTGGGCCTACGGTCCCGGCGGGCGGGCGCTACGGCTCAAGACGCTGGGCATCGCGGTCTCCACCGGGTCAAACGGCCGCGACTACCAGCCGGACGGCCGATATGGGCGGACCCTTGACGAGGTCACGGTGCCCTTCGAACTGATGGCCGTTCATACGGGGATGCACTATCTGCCGCCCTTTACCCTGACCGGCGCGCGCGAATGCGACGACGCGACGCTTACCGCCTCCGCGCAGGCCTATCTCCACCATCTCCGGCACGCCGAACCCCGCCTCATCGCGTCCGGCAAGGATGACGACCGCGCGCGTACCGTCTACCCCGGGGATACGGCCGCTCACACGTAGGGTTCGCCCCTTTCGCAGGCGTCCGCAGCCGCGCGCAATTCGGTCTTCAGCGCACCCACATCCACATTGGCACGCGCGAAATACGTGATCCCCAGCGTGCCGACCAGCTTGGCCCCCAGCCGCAGCGGTACGGCAATCGAATGCGTCTCGGGCTGAATGTTGCCCGTGCGCTCGCCAAAGCCGCTGGCCCGCGTCAGCGCCACCACCGCATCCGCGCGCTGCGCGATGGCCTCCGCCTCTGCCGGATTTGCCGCCGATTGCTGCAGCAAGGCCACGAGATGCGCCCGTTCCTCCCTCGGACAGAACCCCAGGTAGGCGCGTCCATGGGCATAATCCAGCAGCGTCATCCGGCGGTTGATCGTCGACTGG
>JABXHV010000106.1 GCA_013373445.1 Paracoccaceae bacterium
AGCCCCGGTCCGGCGTACCTGGCTCTGGCTAGTACAGCTCAGGATGATGCGCCCTGTAAGTGGGCGTAGGTTGACTGCAGGAGGTCTGCTCGCGGCAAGGCGGGACAAGCTTTGTCACTATTCACTACCACTACCCCAATGCAGGCAGAGCCTGCCCGCCTTGCGCCCCTTTACAAAAAGACGCACCGCGAGAATGACGAAACAACACACGAACTTCAGCAACACACCGAAGGGAGACCTTGCGGTGATTTCGGTGCTGGTGGTGTGGGATGGGGTAAAGAATCTTGAGCAGTCAAGGTTTGACAAGGTGTTCGTGTCTCATTCTTTTGACTGCCCGAAGCGCCGACTACGCCAATCACTCCAGGCCTCTTCATGACCGAAGATCTCAAAACTCTTATCTGACCAATGAGGTGGGCGCTCCCCACCGTCGACGAGTTTCGTAGGCCCAGTACCAAACGCAGAATTGATTTGAGCCTGTGACAAGAACGCGACCGAGCTGAGGTCTGCGGAAGCCAACGAGGCCTCAACGAACAATGCGTCAAACACTTGCGCATCTTTTAGATCTGCATGCCAAAGATTGGCTCCACTCAGATTCGCGCCAGAGAGATTTGAGGTTTGAAGGCTAGCTTGAATGAGGATCGCGCCTTCAAGATTGACATCCGACAGATCCGCGCCTTCAAAATTAGCACGTGAAAGATTCGAGGCTTGGAGGTTCGCAGCCCACAGGCCCGCCTGCAGATTGGTCTCCGAAAGGTCCGTCTCTTCCATATAGGCACGGTATAGGTTTGCACCTTTGAAGTTTGCCCGCTTCAGATCCAGCCCCGGCATAAAGGCCTCTTCAAGACGTGCATACCGAAAGCTCACACCTTGAAAATCATTGGCCTTCAGACCGTCGAGCATCAAGGTACGTTGCTTGTTGAAAGCATCTTTCGCGGCCGCGAGCCACGTAGCATCATCGGGCATTTGATGTCGTTTCAAACCACTGTATTTGACCTTGAACTCCTCCCAGGCCTCTTCGCGTGACATCCAACCAGCCGGCCGTTGGACAAGTTCCGCGCGGTAGAGATCAGCAGAGTAGATCCATCCGTCCAAACCCAGAACCCCGTCTGTTCTCAAGAGGCCAGCGAAAAGTATTCCGCCACCGGCGCATAAACTGATAACAAGAGGAAGAGCATTCAGGCGCTGAGGGGATCGTTCTTCCCTAGGTCTGAGCACCTGCCAGCACTGATTGAAACTGAGCACACCGCCGACGATGGACAGGCCTGCAAGCAAGCCGGTCCATGTGGTCAGGGAGAGGTCGTGCGGCGGGAAACTGCGCCACCAGAAGTAGATCAGGATCATCGGCCCGGCCGCCCAAAGGAAGAGAAAGGCGACGATTCTCGTCATCCAGCCGAATGGCCGCCGTGGTCCGCCCGGTTTGATTGAAATGGCCGCATCCGACACCAGCCAGGGGAAAACGGCCTCATCCAGCTGCCTGCCATTGGCAAGCCTCGCAGCAGGCACGGCCAAGGCGCGCCAAAGCTTCAGCAGATAAAGATGCAGGTAGGTGTAGAGCCCCAAAACGATCAGTGGACCGGCATAGAAAAAGGATTTGACCGGAACGGAGAAATTGATCACCGGCAAGGTCATGCTTGCACCGTAAGTGAAAAAATCCCGATCCCGAACACCGGCCACAGCAATCGCCGAAAACAGCAAAACCGCGATCAGGGTCAACCAGGTTCCGCGTGCATTGCGCGACACGTCCTCGATATGATCCAGCAGCTGCTTTTCATCAGCTATCTGCGTCTTGTCGACAGCTTGCCCCTCATCACCCGTCATCGCGGTACCCTTACCCCACACGGCATTCAGGCTAAACGAACCACCAAACACTCGCAAGACGTGCGCTGCGTATTCGTGAATACCAAGGGTGTATCGAGGTGGCGTCAGGCAGGAAACACATTGTTCACCGCCCTTGCCGGATGCAGGGGGCAGTTCCCATGTTAGAAGCAGACATCAAATGGTTTTCCGGCGGGCTGATTTTTAAAAACCGCAGCCACCTCGCACAAAGACACATGTTGCCAGTTGAGGCAGCCGCCGCCATGGGAAACGTTGCAGGAGAGATAAAATGAAAAGCCTCGGTTTTCTGTCCTTCGGACACTGGAACCCGTCACCGCAATCAGGCACGCGTTCGGCCGCCGATGCACTGTTGCAGTCCATCGATCTGGCGGTGGCTGCAGAAGAGCTCGGCCTCGATGGCGCCTATTTCCGCGTCCATCACTTTGCCCAGCAGCTGGCCTCCCCCTTCCCGCTTCTGTCCGCCATTGGCGCCAAGACCTCGAAGATCGAGATCGGCACCGGCGTCATCGACATGCGCTATGAAAATCCATTCTACATGGCTGAGGACGCGGGCGCTGCGGATCTGATTTCGGGCGGTCGCTTGCAGCTCGGCCTGTCGCGCGGTTCTCCCGAACAGGTGATCGACGGCTGGCGTCATTTCGGCTACCAGCCGGACGATGGCGACACGGACGCCGATATGGGCCGACAGCATGCGCAGGTCTTCCTCGGCCTTCTGGAAGGCACCGGCTTTGCCAAACCCAATCCGCGTCCAATGTTCCCAAATCCTCCGGGACTGTTGCGTCTTGAACCGCACTCGGAAGGCCTGAAGGATCGGATCTGGTGGGGATCGGGATCAAACGCCACGGCCATTTGGGCCGCCCAATTGGGTATGAACCTGCAGAGTTCCACCTTGAAGGATGATGAGACCGGCGAGCCGTTCCATGTCCAGCAAGCCGAGCAGATCCGGGCCTACCGCAAAGCCTGGCGCGAGTTCGGCCACGAACGCAAGCCAAGAGTTTCTGTCAGCCGATCCATCTTTGCCATCGTCAATGACATGGACAGAATGTATTTCGGCC
The DNA here is from genome assembly GCA_013373445.1 of Paracoccaceae bacterium. Classification (GTDB taxonomy): domain Bacteria; phylum Pseudomonadota; class Alphaproteobacteria; order Rhizobiales; family Stappiaceae; genus Roseibium. The sequence goes on from JABXHV010000106.1 coordinate 2,892, forward strand.
AGGGCGATGACAGTGACAACATCGGCTACATCAATGACACACGCTCGATATTCGGGCGCTCTTATGCCGATGAGCCGGATCGGCTGATTGAAAAGCTGAAGAGAGATGAGGCCATTGCCGAAGCCGACACTCTGGTACTCACCATTCCAAACCAGCTTGGCGTTGACTATAATGCACATATTCTGGAAACAATCTTGAACGAGGTCGCACCTGCCCTTGGCTGGCGTTAGGATTGGTTCGCCGAGACTGACTTTTGGGCCGTCGATCAGGTCGGCCCAATAAGCCTAAAGGGGATGTAGTTGCCATGGTTTGGCCTCAGCGCATCGAAGCTGCCTTTTTAAAGCAAGCCAAGTCCTGCCGGGATCTTGGCTCGCCGTTTACAGCCGACTTGATGCACCTCCTGGCGACACGCGATCTGCCGGAAGGTATCGTCCGCGACCGTATCCAGGACTGGCCTGGAGACCCATCAGCTGCCGGCGATGCCCTTCCACTGCGCCTTGCCGGAGCTCTGCATCGTTTGGTGTTGACTGGGGAGGCTGAAAAGCTGGCGAGCCTCTATCCGCCCCGGCAAAACGATCTGGATGCAGATGCTCTTTACCCCGTGCTCTGCGAAACACTGAAGGCGCACGGCGCGTTCATCCATGACTATCTTGATCTTCCGCCGCAGACGAATGAGGTGCGCCGATCCTCCATGGTTATGGCCGGACTGCAGGAGATCGCCAGTCGCACTGGCCTTGGCCTTTCGCTTCTGGAGGTTGGCTCCAGTTCCGGTCTCAATCTTTGTCCCGAGCTTTATGAGGTGTCGCTGGGTGGAAGTGTCTTTGGCACGCCCGGTTCATCGGTCAAACTGCAGCCCGATTGGCAGGGCAATACACCGGCCAATTGTGAGCTGCACATCGAAAGCCGACGTGGCTGCGACCAGAACCCGCTGTCACCGAGCGCCGTCGAAGATGTTTTGCGACTGAAATCCTATACCTGGCCCGATCAACGTGACCGACTGGATCGGCTCGAAAACGCGCTGTCGATTTGCGCGCAAGCTCAACCGGTTGTGGACCGGGCAGATGCAGCAGACTGGATCGCAGCACAGCTTGAACCCAAGGCAGAAAATGTCTGCCGCGTCGTCTACCACTCCATTGTCCTTCAGTATTTTCCGGAAGACACAAAACGCCGGTTTACCCAGTCGATCCTCGAGGCAGGAGCCCGCGCATCGGCATCTGCGCCTTTGGCGTGGCTCGCCATTGAGGCGGATGGAGAGCAACCGGGATGCCGGATTTCCCTGACCCTTTGGCCGGATGGCAGCACGATCACGTTGGGCCGTGCGGACTTTCACGGTCGCTGGATTCGCTGGGATATATGAGACCAAGCAGGACGCTTGCTGTTTCCCTCGTCGACTGACTTGATCTGGCTTGATCTGGACTTGATTTTCGATCCGTTTTTATCGACAGATTGTCAGAGTACGTCCTCGCCTCTCAGCGATGCAGATAAACGCCGGAAAGAAGACAGGTGCCATGACAGAGCCCCAGGATGCCCAGGCGCGCCGCGCAATACAGCCCGTGATCTGCTATCCCAATGACACACTGCCTGTGCCTGATCTGGCGCTCTACAGGGGCGCCCGCATGAATGCGGAAAAACTGGATGAAATCCGCGCCGCGCCGCGCGATGCAGCCTCCATTGAAGTGCCCGCAGGCTGTTTCCTGCGAATCTCGTCGGTGGAAGGGTCTCAGGTCGGCGACCTCAATCTCTTCAACAGCCACGACTTGTCAGAGCGGTTTTACTCCGGCAAGACCCGCGCCTTGCACGGCACGCATGTGACGACCGGCGACCGATTGTGGTCAAGCTTTCCCACCCTGCGACCCATGGCGACAATCATCGAGGACACGCTGAACTGGTATGGCATGGATGAGTTTGGCGGTTCGGTGCATGACGTGATTGGCACGCGCTGTGACCCCTACACAGGTCAAGTGCTGCAAGGGGTGCAGTATCACCATTGCTGTCACTCCAACCTGACGCGCGCCCTTGCCGATGCGCGAAATCTTCCCCTGGCGGAAGCCGAGCGCCACGTCCACGACGTGCTGAATGTCTTCATGTGCACAGGATTTACCCGCGACACCGGACAGTACTTCATGAAAGCCAGCCCGGTGCGTCCGGGCGACTATCTGGAGCTTTTTGCGGAGATTGATTTGCTCGCCGTGTTGAGCGCCTGCCCCGGCGGTGACTGTTCATCGGAACACACAAGCGATACCGCCGCCTGTCATCCGTTGCTGATGGAGGTTTTTCGTCCCAAGGCAGCGGACCTTGAGGGCTGGTCGTCACCTCCGGTGAACGGCTATGACCGGAGCCATGGCCGTTAGGCAAAGCCGTTCAGGGTTTTCGCGCCGGTTGGCTTGAAAGCGCAGCCAGAACGCCCAGTCCGATGAAGGTTCCACCGACTGCATAATGGCTGAGTGCCTGTACCCGCGGAGATTTGAGAAGCGCCCGAGATGCTCCGCTGGTGGCGAAGGCATAGACGGTGTCAGTGGCGCCAGCGACCAGCACGAAGATGGCCCCAAACAGGATGCTCTGAGCTGCGATGTTGCCGTTCGGGTTTAGAAATTGCGGCAGGAAAGCTGCGAAGAACAGGGCTGTTTTCGGGTTCAAGAGAGCAACGACAAAGCCGTCCTGGAAAATGCGCTGCAGGTCCTTTTTGGACGGAACCGTATCGAGCGACTGGACGTCATTTTTTTTCAAAATGGCCTTAAGGCCCAGGTACACCAGATAGCCTGCCCCAAGCCATTTCACCACCGTGAAAGCCAGACTCGACAGGGCAAACAGAGCGGCCAATCCAAGCGATGCGCCGAGCGCATTGCCAAAGTTTCCAAGCGCGACCCCTGCAACAGATGCCAGGCCATATTGTCTGCCCTGCAAGGTGCTGCGCGCCACGATGTATAGAACGGCTGGACCTGGAACAACGGCGAGGACGAAGCTCGCAATGACAAATGTCGAGAGGGTCGCAGCGGTTGGCAAAACATCGGCAAGCATGACGGGATCTCCTATTCGTCCAGACGCTCCTATTGAAGCTCACAGGCCATAGTGAAAGTCAATCGATGCGAGCGTGAGGAACAATCATAGCTCGGACCTGCCCGTCAAAAAGGCATAAAAAAAGGTCGGGCGAACCCGACCTTTTCATCATCTCAACGGTCTACACAGCGCCTGATGGCATTGGAGACCGGAAATAAGCCTTAGGCTTCCTGCAGGTTGTCTGCAGCAGACTTGCCAGAGCGGTTGTCTTTGACAACTTCAAAGCTAACCTTCTGACCTTCAACGAGAGGAGGCATGCCAGCGCGTTCAACAGCAGAGATGTGAACGAATACGTCAGCAGAACCGTCTTCTGGCTGAATGAAGCCGAAGCCTTTAGTGGTGTTGAAGAATTTTACTGTTCCGATAGTCATAACGATTTCCTTTCAATCGGTCATGATAGTGATGCCCCTTTGCAAAAGCGCATTGGGACGGTGAGTCGACGTTGATAGGGAAGATCGTTACGGTGCAGCCGAAGCCGCCAAAACAAATTTCGTCAAACAAGATCGATACGCGCTATATATGCACAGCCCGAAGCAATTGCAAGAGGTTTCTTTCTTCACATCCTAGAGTTGCGTTATTTTATTCTTGGGCGCTTTTCGACATGCTGGACACGAGAAACAGGTGCCGGGTCAAACCGCGCACAACGCCCGTTCACTGTCATAAATTCTTTTAAATTCAACGCATTAAATCAGCAGAGCGCAGGCCTCACCAATCCAAATCAGGTCCGGATCGGGTACGGTCCCTTAAGCCCTGCCAGATAGTCAACGGCAGCGCCCAATACAAAAACGGCCAGCGCCTGATGGGTCAATGCGACATGCAGATGAACCACGGTCAACAGGGTCACAATGCCCAGAATCACCTGAAGCAGCACAAAACCGTTGATGTGCCCTGCCCGCATCATGATCTTCTTCGCGCCGCTGCGACGTTTCGACATGACCATCAGAACAACGGCGACGATCATGATCAAATAGGCAACCATGCGATGCTGGAATTGCACGGTCATGATGTTTTCAAAGAAGTTCCGCCAGACCGGCGAGAGGTCCAGAAGACCAACAGGGATCCATTGACCGTCCATGAGCGGCCATGTGTTGAAGGTGAAGCCAGCGTTCAGGCCGGCCACCAGTCCGCCGAGGAAAATTTGCACGAAGACAAGCGCCAGAAACAGCCAGCCAATGCCTGACAGACGTTGCTGTTCCAGGGATGTGGGCGTTTCGCCCGGAGCCAACCGCCGTGCGATCCAGAACAGATAGGCAAAGATCACACAGGCAAGCGTCAAATGGGCCGCCAGCCGGTACTGGCTGACATCGACACGCTCAACGAGGCCGGAAGCCACCATGTACCAACCAAGCGCACCTTGAAGACCGCCCAGAACCAAAGCGATCACGAGACGCGGCTTAAGCCAGGGTTCCAGACGTCCACGCACCCAGAAGACCACCATCGGCACGAAGAATGCCACACCGATGACGCGGCCAAGCAAACGATGTCCCCATTCCCACCAGAAGATCACCTTGAACTCTTCCAGGTTCATGTCCGGATTGATTTCCGAGTACTGGGGGATCTGCTGGTACTTTACAAACTCCTCTTCCCATTCTTCCAGGGTCAGAGGGGGAACGACGCCGTGTATCGGTTTCCACTCAGTGATCGACAGGCCGGATTCGGTCAATCGTGTGGCTCCCCCCACAACGACCATCGCCAGGACCAACAGGCAAATGACATAAAGCCACCATCGGACGAGCGTGCGATTGCGCTGGACCTGGGCCAGTTTGAGGGCCGCTTCCTGCTGTTCCAGAAGTGCTGTCTGATCGCCTGTAGAGGTCATTGGTCTTCCCGGAAATTGATGTTAGACAGGACATAACTCTGCGGGCCGCAAACGGCAAGCATGAGGGCGGCAGGTGATGGGAAATTTGCCCGTCCGGGAGAGAGACAAACGTCCATCCGGCCTTGGATAAAGGCCGCAGCGGGAGGAAAACACAGCAACATGGTCCCTTCGTTTCGAAAGTTTCTGGGCATGGCGATTCTGGTCGTGTTTGTGGTGGTTTACGCTCTGGTCGCCATGGTGATCGGCGACATGTCGCTGCAGAATTCAGGCACTGGAATTCGCATGACGTATTTTGCCATTGCTGGACTGGTCTGGGTGTTTCCGGCCGGTGCGATTATCTGGTGGATGGAAAAAGGCGGGAAGTCAAAGACCTGAGGCCAAAGCCTCCTCTTACCCATTTGCTCAGCCTGTAAAGCGCAAAGGGTGCTCCGGTCAGATACTGCTCCACGGCTTCACGGGTCTGATAGCAACCGTTCAGTGAAACGCGCGGCAGCTTTTGAAGGTTCCTCGTATATAGCCCCTGCAGATGGCCGGCCTGCGTCGTCACGCTCGACGAAAAGCCGAAATCGGCCAAAACGCCGGCTGCTTCATCCGATACCGCCTGGACATAGCCATAAGGGTAAGCAAAGTGGCGCGGCTTCAGGCCGAGCTCTTTTTTCAACCGGGCATAACACACATCCAGTTCGTGCTTGATGTCCTTGGCCGGCAAACGTCCCAGGGCGTAGTGGCCATGAGTATGGGCCCCGATCGTCACCAATGGGTCGTCCGAGATTGTCCTGAGCTCTTCCCATGTCATGATCTCGCGATCCACAAGCGCCCTCAGGTCAAAATCATAGTCGCGGGCCAGGTCGCGGATGGCGGTGCGCTGCTCATACTCGTCTAGTTCGCATGTCATCCACTTGATCAAGCGCCTGTAGCATTCAAGCTTTTCCTCAACAGTGGCGCATGTGACATCGAAACTGTGTCCCTTGCGGTTGATCGAGATCCTGTCATTTGCGCCGATGATCTGTTCAAGCGCCTTCCACCATAGTTCAGCCTCGCGATCGACAAAGCCAGTGGCGACGTAAATCGTGAAGGGAACTTTCAGTTCTTTGAGGATCGGATAAGCCACAGACAAATTGTCGCGGTAGCCGTCATCGAAGGTCAAAGCGGCAAATCGCCGGTGTCCATAACCGCTTTTCAAGCGGTCCACGACCTCGTCCAGCGAGACAAATTCATAGCCGCTCTCGCGAATCTGCTCGACGGTTTGTCGTAAAAAGTCCGGTGTGACGGCAAGATGTTCATTCGGGGAAAAGGCCGCCGGCTCATCAGCATTCACGTGATGAAGGGTAAAAATCACCCCTGGACCCTGCGTCACCGGGGACAGCAGCTTCCCAAGACCCGTCGCCCGAAGCATGATCAGGCCCTGTCTAAAAATCAGATGACGAATGCTCATGTATCAATTGCGACCGAAAACTAGCGAAACAAACAGGTCAGGACATTCCCATAGGTTTTAAATGCATAAAAGGTCAAACCTAAGAATTATTCCTTATAGGGTCCGAATTTTACAAAGTCGTTTACATCCTCCGGTTAGTTTGCGTTTTACAACTTTAGACATTTATGCCCAACCACGTCTTGGGCGACGGACCAAATGGAATTCAACGTGCCCAAGATCTTCCTGAGTCAAGTTACCGATAAACACCAGGTTGAAGACTTCATCGGCAAACTCGGTTCTGACCGACTTTCAATCTGCGCTCAGGAAGCACCATGGTTGATGGCCTGGCAAGAGGCCTATGCATCGCTCAATGGGATCGAGCTTTTCTACGTGACCGGAGAGGTCGAAGTGGATGGTCAGAGCGGGTCCAGACCTGCGTTCTTCCTGCCGCTTCAAGGCGACGTCCGGCGCGGAGTGAAGACACTGAGTTTTGCTGGCGCCAACCGGGCCAATCAAATGTCAGGTCTCTGGGCGAAAGAGGCCTTGAAACAGATCGACACAGACGTGCTGGCAGATGCCCTTCGTGATTTTGCCCGCGAACGCGGCTTTGACCTGATCATATTCGACAATCTGCTGCCCGAACTGGACGGCGCGCGCCACCCGCTGATGAGCGGTGATGCACAGCCATCTGTCCATCCGGTGTTCATCGGTAATCACGAGGGACCCTTTGCGGATTATCTGCTGGCCTCGCACAGCAAGGCCTCGCGCAAGAAACAGCGCAAGAAGAAGCAAAACCTGCAAGACGCAGGCGATTATAAAGTCGTTCGCGCAGTCTCTGCAGAAGACCGCAAAGCCGGGCTCGAAGCCTTTCAGGACCAACGGACCAAGCGACACCATCTGACAGGCATTCCAAATGTCTTTGCAACACCAGAGGGCAATCAGTTTCTGGCCGCCCTTCTCGATGCCGGTGCCAAGGATCCAGCCAGCGGCCTGACACTCTGGTGGCTGGAATGCGCCGGAGCCATCCGCGCAACCTATCTTTGCACCCACGAAGACCATCGTCTGATTTGCTACACCAACAGTATTGCCCATGACGAGCTGACACAGCACAGCCCGGGCGTGATCCTGCTGTATGATATTCTGGAGGCCTGCTGGACCGACGCAGAGCGGTTCACCATCGATCTCGGACTTGGTCACGAGCGCTACAAGCAGTCCTTGAGTGAGCCGGTTTCCATGGCCACGGTCTACCTGCCGGTCACACTAAAGGGTCGGATGTTTATCAAGGCCCTGACATCGGTTGCACGGCTCAAGTCCCGCCTGCGCCAATCCAAGACCATCTGGTCGGCGATACGCTTCTTGCGCAAGATCAAGGCGCAGCGGCAAGACGCCCCGTCTTCTGACTCGTAAGGTCAACTTGCACATTCTCTGAGACGCAGCCTCTTTAAAAACAAAAAGCCCCGCCGTTGACACAAGATCAGCGGCGGGGCTTTTTTTTAGCGTTCAGTTGTTCAGGCAGAGCGGTTGCTGCGACGTTTCACGGCCTTATCTGAAGGACCTGTCACAATCACAACGTCTGCACCGGAGTTGCGTTCCAGCAAGCGAGCAGCGCCACTCAGTTCGCGTTCCTGACCCGGCACGATCGACATCAGGTGTACCTCATCAGCCACCTTCAGCACTCGGGCACTGGCCTGTGATCCGTCGATGACGCCAAGATCAATAGCGATTGTGTCATAGGTCTGCAGCAAGGCCTGAAGCACCTTGCCAAAGCGATTGGAGTTGGCGGTCACGTCATCAATTCCAAGCGATCCGCATTCAATGATATGCGCGCCGGACTTGGCATCCTGGTACACAACAGATGCAAAATCGATCTCGCCTGCGACGACATTTGCAAAGCCGTCGGCGGCCTCTTCCTCTTCCTGGCTCGGGAAGATTTCCAAAAACAGAGTTGATGAGCCGGTATCTGCCGCAAAGCGTGCCAGTTCAAAGGCTCGGTCATGGGCAATTTCCGCACTGTCGACACTGACAAAGACCGTCACGGCACCGATCAGACTGGACAAGTCATTGTCGGCCACCTCGGGGTGAGAGCTTTGACGCTCTGCCCAATCGTCCGGGTCTTCGGTGACCTGCGCCACGGTGCGCTCGTGCCGGGCAGGTTTCGCTGCTTTGCCGCGCTTGGCAGGCTTTGACGCCTTGGCAGCGGCGGCCGGGTTCATGGCGCGGGCAAAATCACCAAGTGTTTCGTATTCAACGTCATCTTTCTGGTCGTCTGCAGGATCCTCAACGCCAAACTGGGCTTCTTCCAATTCGGCCATCTTGCGGGCGACACGTGCTGCAGGCTTGAGGTCCTGACCATCGTCCATGGCATCCATGGCAGCGTCATCTGCCATTTCACGCACATAACGCGCTGCGCCATCGCTGACTGACCCATAAGAATAAGACGCCTTCAGGTCTATCGGACCGGAGCCGCTGTAGTTGCCCGCAGGCCACATCGAAGGCTCCACCGGCCCCTGATGGTCCTGACGGAAAGAGTTCGTTTCTGAATAATCACCGTTGGAGACGAGCACATCACCGCTCAGGAAGGCTCGCAAAATCACCACGGCGCAGCCAAGAAGGAATGTCACCAGGGTTGCGACAATGGTGATCGCCGTCACCTTGGGCGCATAACTTTCAGCCGGTACTGCCGCTCTCGAAATCACTCGGGCATCCGCTGGCAAGACCTGGGCCCGCAGGCGAGACTCTGCACCACGGAAGCTGCCGAGGAGTTCATCCAGCTGGGCTGCCTTGGCATTGGCTTCACGTTCCAATTCGGCCAGGCGCACCTGATCCGCGTTCGTCTTGGCGCTATCACGCTTGAGTTCCTCAAGCTGGGCCTTCATGGCCGCTGCCTGTTGTGCGGCGACCTTGGCGTCGCTTTCAAGACCGGCAAGCACCTTGCGGGCCTCATCGCGAATGCGGCGTTCATAGTCACGCAGCTGGGACTGGAGCGCCTTGAGCTGCGGGTGGTTCGGCAGCAAGGCAATCGACAGCTCGGCAATGCTTGACTGAATTTCCACCTGACGTTCGCGCAAGCGCTGAATCAGAGGCGAGTTCAGGACATCGCTTGCGGTTTCCAATGCGCCGCCGTTTTTCAGCAACTCACGCAGCAGGCTGGCTTTGGCCTGTGCTTCGGCCTTGTCCGACTGGGCCTGAGAATAACTGGTGCTGACCTGCGCCAATTGCTGCTGGGTCAATGTCAGATTGTCTGTGCCCATAAGAAGGTCGGCGCGGGCACGATAGTCCTCGACCGCCTTGCGCGCGGATTGAACTTCGGCTTTGAGCTGTTTGATCTGCGGCCCAAGGGAACGTGTGGTGATTTCCGTCGTTTCACGCTTGGCGCTGGATTGCAGCTGCATGTACTCGTCAATCACCGCGTTGGCGACGGTGGCGGCGAGTTCCGGGTTCTTGGAGGAAAACTCAACCGCGATCACGCGGGATTCTTCCAGCCGGTACACATCCAGATTTTTAAAGAAGACCTTGAGCACACGCTGTTCAGGCGTGCTTTCCGGAGAGCCACGCATGATACCGAGTTGGGAAAGAAGCTTGGAAGCCAGCCCTGCCCCGCCAGCGTCGAACTCGGACACCTTGGACAGGTCGAGTTTCTTGGCAACACGGCGCGCGAGATCCGGCGAGTTGAGCAACTGGACCTGACTGACAACGCCTTCAGAATCCAGGATCGCGCGTTCTTCCGCTGCGCCCCTGTTTCCACCCAGCCCTTCAGCGTCAGAGCTTTCGATCAGGAGCCGTGCTTCCCCTTTATACTTGGGAGACACAAATTGAAGCGCCACAAATGTTCCAATGGCGACACAAGCCATCAATGGCAAAAGCCACCGCATGGACTTTCCAAGGGCACGTAAAAGAGCCCCCAAATCCAGGCTCATATCATCTCGGTAAACCACCTTGCGGGTTTCACTCATGCTCGTTACTCCACACCAACTGAGTGCACTATGCCCAAACATGGTAAGTGTAGTGTTAAAGCAGTAAAATTATCGCAGGCCTTGGCTGTTAATCATATTTGACCGGCAACCTCGACGATTATCAAATTTAAATCTTTGCTTTCACCTCGTATTAACCATAGCTGGCAATGATAGCGTCATCCTGTAGGAGAGTATTGGATGACCTTGAGATTGTTCGTTGCCATTGCGATGTGCTTCGCGGTTAGCGCATGCAGCGGATACAGACGCCCGCCTGCCGCTTTTCACGAAATGCTGACACAGCCCTATCGCCTGGATTCCAGTGATACGGTTCGCATTATCGTCTTCGGTCAGACCGATCTGTCAAATACCTATGCCATTGATCAAGCAGGATATATTTCATTCCCGCTGATCGGAAACGTCGCTGCGCGCGGCCGTACACAACAAGAGCTTTCCCAAGAGATCGCACGCAAGTTGAAGCAGGGTTATCTGCGCGACCCGGACGTGTCTGTTGAAGTGGCCACTTACCGGCCGATCTTCGTCATGGGCGAAGTGCAAAGCGCGGGCCAGTACAGCTACGTCACAGGAATGACGGTACAGAACGCGATTGCAACTGCGGGTGGTTTCTCCCCTCGTGCACAACAGAAGAGCGTCGATATCACCCGTCAGATCAACGGTGAAATCCTAAACGGACGTGTCCCTATTTCGGACCCAATACGTCCTGGCGACACAATTTACGTCCGCGAACGATACTTCTAGATACTTACGGAGTTAACCGGAGACTCATCACCTCCTGCTACGGTCCCGAACACAGGCCTTGACGGATTCACAAAGAAGTCCGGGGGGCCCGATACGGGAGCCTAGAACAATGACCCAGGATCCGCTTCGGATCATCCACATCGTGCGTTCGCCCATTGGTGGCATCTTCAGACATATCCATGACCTGGCACTGAGCCAGGTGGCGGACGGTCACAAGGTGGGACTGATCTGCGACAGCACGACTGGAAGTGACTTCGACAATCTGATCGTAGACGAGTTGGCGGCTGCGTTGCCGCTGGGTGTCGAGCGCGTTGCCATGCGCCGGGAAATCACGCCAAAAGACGTGACGGCGATCCGCCAGATTTACAAGCATGTGAGCGACATCAAACCCGATGTGCTGCATGGCCATGGTGCGAAAGGTGGCGTTTATGCCCGCCTGATCGGCACGGCCCTGCGCTTCAAGGGTCAGAAGACGCTTCGTATTTACTGCCCGCACGGCGGTAGCCTGCACTATGATCCCAACCGGATCGAAGGCAAGATCTATCATACGCTGGAGCGACTGCTGTCGCGGATCACGGACGGCACCATTTTTGTCTCCGACTACGAGTATTCCGCATTCGAGAGCAAGGTCTGCAAGCCCAGGACCGCGGCACGTATTGTTTACAACGGTTTGAAGCCGGAAGAATTCGAGCCGGTTGAAGTCCCTGAAACAGCTGACGATTTTCTTTATATTGGAATGCTGCGGGATCTGAAGGGAACAGACCTGTTTCTGGAAGCGCTTTACAACCTGAAACTCACCCGCGGCGTTGCGCCGACCGCTCATATTGTTGGCGAGGGTCCGGATGAGCAACGCTACCGCGATATGGTCGTCGACTTCGGTCTTGAAGACACGGTTACCTTCCACGGCGCGCTTCCGGCTCGCGAGGCCTTCACTTTGGCCAAATGTGTGGTTGTGCCGTCGCGCGCTGAAGCCATGCCGTATATCGTCTTGGAGGCCATTGCGGCAGAACGCCCACTGATTGCGACACGGGTTGGCGGCATTCCGGAAATTTTCGGACGCTATTCACCACGCCTGGTGACCCCTGGAGATGCGAAGAAGCTGACCTTTGCCATGGAGGCTGCACTTGAGGCTCCGGGCAAAATGGTCGATGCGGCGGTTCTGCTGCGTCGTTGCCTGGCCGAAACTTTCTCGGTCGATCTCATGAATGACAGGATTTTCTCCTTGTACCAGGATGCTCGCTATGGACCGGCGACGGACTCAAGACCGTCCATGCGCTCCGCTCCGACATCGCCGAACACTGCAGGTGCGCTCGCACGACGGAGTGAAAGATGATGAGCAGCGCAGTTCCGAAAGACACACATCAACGCGGCAAAGGTGGCAAGGGCAGCAATCAGGATCTTCGTCGCCGTTTGACCGAAGGTCTCCAGCAGCGAAACGAATCCCTGCAGGACCTCGATCATCTGCGCACGGAAATTGAATACTCGCTTGAAATGGCTCAGAAGGAAGACGCGACGCGGCTGTCCGACGAAGCCTACGAGATCGCTGCAACGCTCGATGACAAGAGCATCTCCGTTCCGGTTCTAACCGGGTCGGTGCGTGCGCTTGATATGGTCGTGATAAGCGTGTCGGCCTATCTGGCTTCGTTGTCACTTCTTGGGCACACCGTCTTCACCTGGCAAAACCATGTTGCCATCGGACTTGCGATGGTCTTCGCCCTCGCCTTCTTCCAGGCAGCCGACGCCTATCATGTGAGCATGATGCGCCGCGGTCTGTCCCAGATCGGCCGAGTGGCCGCAGGCTGGGTCCTGGTTTTTGCGGCCTATGCGCTTTTGCGTACAACAACAGGTGTAGGTTCGGAGCTACATCAGGGTTGGATCGGCGCCTGGTTCGCCATTGGCATGATAGGCCTGTGCATTGGACGCTATGTGATTTACCGCCTGGTGCGCATGTGGACCTTGAGCGGCCGACTGGAACGTCGGGCGATCATTGTGGGCGGCGGCTCGGCGGCGGCCGACCTGATCCATGAACTTGAGATGCAGCCCGACAACGACATTCGGATCTGCGGGATTTTTGATGACCGGGCCGATGACCGATCTCCCGAAGTGGTGGCCGGCTATCCCAAGCTCGGCAACATTGCCGCTCTGGTGGAGTTTGCCCGTCTGGCCCGCATCGACATGCTGATTGTCTGCATTCCGCTTCGCGCCGAAGAGCGCATGCTGGAAATGCTGCAAAAGCTCTGGATTCTGCCGGTCGACATTCGTCTTTCCGCCCATACCGACAAGGTCCGGTTCCGGAACCGTGACAGCTCCTTCATCGGAACCGTTCCGTTTGTGGATGTGGTTGAAAAACCGATTGCCGATTGGGACATGGTGTCCAAACGCATCTTCGACGTCTTCTTCGCCACCTTCTTCATCATCACGCTGTCGCCGATCATGCTGATCACCGCGATTGCGATCAAGATGGAGAGCAAGGGACCGATCCTGTTTCGCCAGAAGCGCTATGGCTTCAACAATGAAGTCATCGACGTCCTGAAATTCCGCTCGATGTTCCATGAGATGTCGGATCCGGATGCCAAGCAGGTGGTGACCAAGAATGACAGCCGCGTGACCCGCGTGGGACGCTTTATTCGCAAGACCTCCATTGATGAGCTGCCGCAGATGTTCAACGTTCTGGCCGGTTCATTGTCACTGGTCGGACCGCGCCCACATGCTGTGAATGCCCATACGGGCAACCGCACCTGGGACAAGGTGGTCGGTGGCTATTTTGCCCGCCACAAGGTCAAGCCGGGCGTTACCGGCTGGGCACAGATCAATGGCTGGCGCGGTGAAGTCGACACGCAGGAGAAAATCCAGAAGCGTGTTGATTGCGACGTCTATTACATCGAGAACTGGTCTCTGGCGCTGGATCTGAAGATCCTGTTCCTGACACCGTTCCGACTGCTCAACACGGAGAACGCCTATTGAGCCAGGCGTTCACCCATCCTGCCCGTTTCGGGGAACTGGCCTCAGCCGGTACCGGCTCTGGCGCAAGCGCTGCTGGTGGCATAGGTCGTCCGGCCTACGCCGTGCGTGCCAGCACTGTCGGGGATATGGCGCTGTGGCTTGCGGTCTTTCTGTCCGGCTTTGTTCTGCGCGAACCGGCACCCTATGAGCTCTATCTGGCCTTTCTGACCGTCGTGTGGATGCTCTTCGGGTTGAAGCTGCGCGCGGCCTTCGGTCCGCTCATCATCTGCATGCTGCTCTATATTGCAGGCGGTGTGGCCGCCTTGCCGATGGCCAGCGAGACCAAGGACGCGTCGATTTACATTGCAACGTCCGGCTTTTTGGCCGTCACCGCAATTTTCTATGCCGCGATCCTGGCCGAGCGACCCGACCGAACCGTCTTGATCGAGCGCGCTTATGTCGCGAGCGCATTGCTGGTCGCCTGTTTCGGGATTGCCGGATACTTCCATCTGTTTCCGGGCGCCGGGATGTTTACGCTCTATGACCGGGCGCGCGGCACCTTTGAAGACCCCAACGTCTTTGGCCCGTTTCTGGTCCTGCCGACCATCCTGCTGATCCGTCATCTTCTGGTGGGCAACGCCAGCCGGTGGCTGGTGCTTCCGCTGCCCATCCTGATCCTGACATTCGGCATTTTCCTGAGCTTCTCACGCGGCGCATGGGGCGTTCTGGTCGCCTCCTGCCTGATCGTCTATGTGCTCTTGCTGATCACCGAGCGCAATCCGGTCCGGCGCTTGCGCCTGATCATCCTGGGAGCCCTGGGGCTGGTGGCCGTTGTTGCGCTCCTCGGTGTGGCCCTGTCCTTTGACAGCATCGGCGACATGTTTGAACAACGCGCCAAGCTGGTGCAATCCTATGATGGTGCGCGCCTTGGCCGTTTTGCCCGCTATTCGCTCGGCTTTCATATGGTGATGGAACGTCCGCTCGGTCTGGGCGCGATGGAATTCCATAACTATTTTCCCGAAGATGAGCACAATGTCTATCTGAAGGGCTTCACCACCTACGGCTGGCTGGGCGGCATCACCTATCTGGTGATGGTGGGCTGGACATTTGCCCGGCTGTTCCCGCTGCTGTTCAAGCCGCGTCCGTGGACGCCGTTCGTGCATTGCCTGTTCGCAGTCCTCGTGTCCCATGCGTTGCTGGCGATCATCATCGACACCGATCACTGGCGCCACGTCTACATGTTGTTCGGTCTGTCCTGGGGGCTGATCGCGGCCGACCGGCTGGAGCGATGCGCATTTCAAAAAAAGCAACGTGCAAACAGTGGACAGCACCCTATCAACGGCCTTGCGCTTGGCAAGGGAACCGGCTAGTTAGAGCGCGTTCGGGCAGTAGCGCAGCCTGGTAGCGC
>JABXHV010000071.1 GCA_013373445.1 Paracoccaceae bacterium
CACAGGCGTCTACGTTCGGTACCAACCTGTCGATTGTTCAGAACCGTCAGGACTTCACCAATGCAATGATCAACACCCTCGAAGAAGGTGCTGGCAAACTGACATTGGCAGATACAAACCAAGAGGGCGCCAACATGTTGGCCCTGCAAACACAGCAGTCTCTCGCATCGACCTCTCTGTCTTTGGCAGCTCAGGCCGATCAGAACGTGCTGCGTCTGTTCTAAAACAGCAGCGACCTCTTTTACGAACTTTAGGCGGGGCCATTGGCCCCGCCTTTTTTTTGTTTTTCAACACCCCTGCCCTCTTCCGAACCCCAGAGCTTTCGGGTGCTTTCAGCAAGGCAACGTTCCGTTAACCACAAAATTGCAACGCATTAACGATTGATTAGGGTTAACAGAACATGATCCTCCTCAACGGCTCAGAACGAGCTTTGAGTATATAGGACCCAGGAAAGGGACAACGATGGCGGACAACATCACGCTCTCCGCAGCTGTGCGGCAGAACCTTCTTACACTGCAGTCAACTGCAGACCTCATGTCAGGCGTACAAAACAAGCTGGCAACTGGACTGAAGGTCAATTCTGCCCTCGACAATCCAAATTCATTCTTCACAGCATCCGGTTTGAATTCGCGCGCCGGCGATCTGAACAATCTCCTGGAAGACATGGGCCAGTCGCTTCAGACGCTGAAAGCTTCTGATGAAGGTATCACCACAATCACAGATTTGGTCGAAACCGCTAAGGCGAAGGCAAACCAGGCATTGCAAACTGGCAGCCAGTACGAGCGTGCCCAATACGCCAAACAATACAATGACCTTCTCGAGCAGATTGAAGATGTCGCAAAGGATTCCGGTTACAAGGGCAAAAATCTGCTCGCCGGCGATGGCAACGACCTGACTACAATCTTCAATGAAGATGCAACGTCCAAGCTTAAGGTCAACGCAGTCGACTACACCGACACAAGTCTTTCTACAGGCCTGAACCTGAATGACTTGGACCTGACAAAAGGCAGTGCGACAGGCTTTGCGATCGAGGGCGGTACCGCAACATACACGATCACAGATGCCAATGGCGACACGCTGACATCCAGCTCAAAACTGGCAAGCGGAACCGCGTTCGCACTCACCGAGATCATCAAGCTTTATGATGCGACGGCAACACCTGGTGCAGTTACCGGTTCAAGCCTGACGATCACATCAACAACGACTGTTCAAGATCTCGTCAATGAAATCAATGAAGCGCCTGGTGTCCGTGCGACCTTCAATGAGAGCACAGGCGAGCTGAACATTGTCTCCAACGCCGATGCGACCCTGCGCCTTGGTACAGCGGCAGCAACAGCAGCGGCTTTCGCGGCAATCGCAACGGTTGCAGCAACGGCGGCAACAGCAACCACTCAAAAGCTGACAAGTTTCGGCTCCTATGATCTGGGTGACACGCTCACGCTGACCGATGGCAACAATTATGAACTCGGGTCCCTCGAAATTGAAGCCGACACCACTATTGCCGACCTCGTAAACTTCATTGATGATTTCAACGGGGTAGATGCAAGCTTCAAGAACGGCAAGATCGCACTGGAGTCGGACACTGATCTGAGCCTGACAAGCGACAATGTCAATTTCAATGCGGTCGACTTCGTTCAAGACTCGAATGGCGTTACCATCGACGCCTTGCAAGACTCGGGGTTCTCAACCGACGGTAAGATCAATCGCGTCATTGACCGATTAACGACCGCGCTGAATAATCTCCGATCACAAGCGTCAGACTTTGGTACCAATCTATCGATTGTGGAAATCAGAGAAGACTTTACAAACAATTTGATCAATACCTTGGAAGAAGGTGCGGGCCTCCTAACATTGGCCGACACAAACGAGGAAGGCGCAAACCTTCTGGCTCTCCAAACGCGCCAGCAGCTTGCATCCACGTCGCTCTCCTTTGCATCCCAGGCAGACCAGACGGTTCTATCCCTCTTCTAAAAATTACGTCGCGTTTAAAAGAATCAAACGCACGTTTAAGGCAAATATTGACAAAAAGAATGGCGGGACATCCCCGCCATTTTTTGTTTTTAAGATTCTGCAATCCGATTGATTGAATTTTTTATTATTATTTATCAATGTGTTAAAAGAATTCTCTTGGTAACCACCGACCAATCCGAATTAACTGCTGCAAACCGCATTAACTTTCCATTTACATTTGTCCGATGAGGCCCTCAAGAAGGGGCGATGTAAATACAGCCTTCCAGCAGGAAGGTAGAAGAAAAGATGTGGTGACCCCAAATGAGCGATATTGTTCTCACGAGTGCCGTTCGGGAAAATTTGCTTTCATTGAAAAGTACGGCACAGCTTCAATCAAAGACCCAGAACCGCCTGGCTACGGGATTGAAGGTGAATTCGGCGCTTGATAACCCGAACTCCTACTTCACTGCCGCCACATTGAATGCACGTGCAAGTGACCTGACCAATCTGCTGGACAATATGGGGCAGGCAATCCAGACGATCCGAGCAGCGGACGATGGCATCTCATCGATGACCAAGCTCGTTGAATCCGCTAAGGCAATCGCAAACCAAGCTTTGCAAACCCAAAGCGTATACCAGCGCAAGACCTACGCACAGCAGTACAACGCGATTTTGAACCAGATCGAAGATCTGGCGCGCGACGCTGGCTACAAGGGGAAAAACCTGCTTGCTGGAGACGGGAACGACCTAAAGGTTATCTTCAACGAAGACAGCACATCCAATCTGAAGGTGCAGCCGGTCGATTACACCGACACGTCCCTTTCTACTGGTCTGTCGCTGACAGATCTCGCAACTGGTGCCGGCGCTACATCCTCGTTCAATCTGAACAGCGGTGTCCAGACACTGGACCTTCCTAACCTGCAGGCATCGTCAAATTTGACCGACATGGCAGGCTGGTACGATGGCGACATCGTGACAATTGATGATGGCGTCTCGGCACCGCAGACATTCACGGTTGGAACTGACATTACGACCGTCCAAGATTATATCAATGCCATCAACGACTTACCAGGCGTCAAAGCAACCTTTGATGAAGGCGACGACGCCATAACAGTTGTGTCGGGTCTACCTGCTGGCCAGGCTATGACAATCAGCAAAGACACCTCATCAGGCAATGGCTCTGCTGTCGCAACAGATGGTGGTTTGACGGCTGGTACAACGACAATCACGCCGAGCGCATTGACTGCAAGCACGACGCTCATTTCGTCCGGTGGTTTTGAGATCGAAGATATTATCTACATTACGGACAGCAACGGGTACGAAGCTGCCTCGCTAGAAATCGACGAAAACACCACTGTTGACGATCTTGTCAGCCTCTTGAAAACAGTCAAAGGTCTCGATGCAACATTTGCAGCAGGTCAGGTCAGCTTGATTGGCGATATCAGTTGGGAAATCACGAGCACCAACCGTGACTTCAACATCGATGATTTCACGCAGAGCAAGCAAAGTGTCTCCTTGACTGCGACGCCATCGGACTTTGCCCAAGACACTGACATTGAGCGAACGCTGCAAGCGATCAACAATGCGCTTGATGTGCTCAGGTCAGACGCAAGTGACTTTGGTACGAGTCTGTCAACGGTCCAGATCCGAACAGATTTCACCGAAGAACTGATCAATACCCTTGAGGTTGGCGCAGGCGCGCTTACCATTGCGGATATGAACGAAGAAGGCGCAAATATGCTGGCGCTTCAAACAAGACAGCAGCTCTCGTCAACCGCCCTCTCCTTGGCAAGCCAGGCCGAGCAGAGCGTATTGAGCCTATTCGGTTAATCCGATCTAAAGATAGGTTAAAGCATCCGACAGGCTTGTTAACCTTTGTTAAACAGTCCTGTTGGATACTAAATCGGAGGTCAAGGAATGGCGCTCAAGGTCGAGCTAAAACCAGGCGAACGCATAATCATTGGCGAATCTGTGATTACCAATGATAGCCAGCGGACCCGTCTGTTTATCGAAGGCAAAGCGGCGATCCTGAGAGAAAAAGATATTCTCACGACAGATACCGCGAATACACCAGCCAAACGTGTCTATCTGGCTGTGCAGCTAATGTACCTTTCGAGTGATGTGGAGAAGATACAGGAAAACTACTTCACGCTTGTAAACGACATTGTGAAGGCTGCGCCGAGCACAATTCCGTATGTTACTAAAATTAGTAACGCGATAATAACCGGCGCCTTTTATAAAGCACTGAAAGAAGCACGTAAGCTCATCGAGTACGAAGGGACGCTGATAGGTCATGTACAAACAGGCGGCGCAGGCTTACCAGAAAACGAGCCAAGTGGCGGTTTCGCCGAGGGAGCTGGAAGCAACTCTACTGATGAAGGCAGCAGCACGCCTTCAGCTGATTAAGGACGACTGGGAAGAGACCTCTTTTGCAGAAAAAGACGAGGCACTTGCTTACAATCGGAAGCTTTGGACGATCCTCGCAACCTCTATCACCAGCCCTGAAAATGAGCTCCCCCAGGACATCAAGAACAATTTGACCAACCTGGCACTCTTCATTTTCAAGCACACAATGAATGTGATGATCGATCCGGCGCCAGAAAAACTGAACACGCTCATCTCGATCAATAGGAACATAGCTGAAGGTCTTCGCAGCCGACCTGATTGATCCACAAGTTTCAAAAAGAAAAAAGCCGCCTCATAAGGCGGCTTTTTTTTTGCTTTATCAACCAGTAGCGCTAGGACGCATGCTAGAGATAGTCCGCAATGCTTAGGTTGTAAACAATAGAAGAGGCTCTGTAAGAGGCTTCAATATTGGTCTTGAGCTGCAGGATTTCGGCAGCAACAAGCTCCTTGTCCACACCCTCGATCTCATCAATGGTTGTTTGAAAAGTCGACTTGGTTTGAGTGTGCCGCATGTCTGTATCGGCAGCCGTCTTGTGGGCAATTGCGATTTCTGTCGCGATGTTCGCGATACCGGATTCATCAACGCCGGGAGGCGCCAAGATCCCCCACATCTCGCTTGTCAGCGCCCCATAGTAGACTTCATCTGTCTGCGTACCTCCTGAAAAGTCAGCAGCAACAAACACCGACAACGACTTGATCAGGTCCGACAAACCTTCCTCATTCGCTCTGACGCCATATCTTACCGTCAGGTTTGAATCGATGATCG
>JABXHV010000010.1 GCA_013373445.1 Paracoccaceae bacterium
CGGCAAGCTGGCCGATGCCGAATTCCGTACCGATCCAAACTTCGGCTTTGCGGTTCCCGTGGCAGTGGATGGCGTCGACAGCCAAATTCTCACACCGCGTGAAACCTGGGCAGACAAGGCCGCCTATGATGCGCAGGCAGCCAAGCTGGTGCAGATGTTCATTGAAAACTTTGCGATTTTCGAACCGCATGTGGACAGCACCGTCAAGGATGCCTCTCCGATCCTGAACTCAGCCGCCGAATAAATTCGGCCGCTGCGAGCAGTCTCTGAATAGAAGCAAGGGCGTGGCACTTCGGTGCCGCGCCCTTTGTCTTTAAGAAGATCCAAACTCACGTTCCGATCCGCGCTTGAGCCTGCGCACTGATCTATTGCTTTCCAGATGAGCGTGTTTTTGACATGATGTGATGAACGCCAAGGAGCACATGAGGTAGAGACGTTGGCCACCTATTCAGACACGGACGATGTTTTGGCAACCGCCGCCACATGGGCGCAAAGCGGGCGTCAGATCGCTTTGGCAACCGTTACAGAAACCTGGGGCTCGGCGCCTCGTCCCGTCGGCTCCCATCTGGTGATCGACGACGAAGGGAACTTCGAAGGATCGGTTTCTGGTGGCTGCGTTGAAGGCGCCGTCGTCGCAGAAGCGGTTGATGTCATTCGCACGCAAAAACCGACGACACTGGAGTTCGGTGTCGCAGATGAGAAAGCATGGCAGGTCGGATTGTCGTGTGGCGGTCGCATCCGTGTGTATGTTGAACCAGTTGAAAGCCCAGCATGAAACTCGAGCTGCTCACTGCGCTGAATGAAGAGCGGGCTGCGCGACGCGCTGCCATCGTGGTGACGGACATGTCGTCAGGTGTCCAACGGCTCATCAAGAAGCACGACGGTTTTGGCGACGATCCTCTGTTCGACGAACTGGACAAACGTTTCCGGTCAAGCAAGTCGGGAATGATCGAGGACGAGAACGGCCAGGCGTTTTTCCTGACCGTTTCTGTGCCCCCACCCCGTCTGGTGATAATCGGTGCAGTTCATATTTCCCAGGCATTGGTGCCGATGGCCCAATTGGCAGGGTTCGATGTCAGCGTGGTGGATCCGCGAACCGCTTTTGCAAGCGCGGATCGTTTTCCGGGCGCGGACCTGTGTGCCGAGTGGCCTGAGGCATATTTGCGCGACAAGCCGTTTGATCCATTCACAGCGGTTGCTGCGGTCACCCATGATCCCAAGATCGATGATCTGCCGCTGCAAACCGCGCTTTCGGCCGGCTGTTTCTATGTCGGCGCTCTGGGCAGCCGCAAGACACATGGCAAACGTCAGGATCGCCTGCTCTCCGCAGGCGTGAGTGAAGACGCGTTTCAACGTATCGACGCGCCAATTGGTCTTGATATCGGAGCCAGTTCACCTGCCGAAATTGCGGTATCGATCCTTGGGAGCGTGATCAGCGCCCTGCGCCAAAAGCCTACAAGCTGATGTCAAAATCATCCGGGCCCAACGACAAGCGCGAAGACATTGCCGCCATAATTTTGGCGGCAGGTCGGTCGAGCCGCATGGGCCCACAAAACAAGCTGCTTTTGGACACCGGTGGCAAACCCCTCTTGCTGAATGCGGTTCAGGCGGCGTTACACTCCCGTGCCGGACAGATCATCATTGTTACCGGTCACATGCACCAGGAGATTTCCACCGCAATTTCCGAGGCCTCTCCGGCAGGTGCAATTTGCATCGTGCACAATCCGGATTTTGCAGACGGCCTGTCGAGTTCGCTGCGCACCGGTGTCAACGCAATGTCGGCTGGAACCCGGGCAGCAATGATCCTTCTGGGTGATATGCCACTGATCACATCTTCAATGATTGATCGTCTTATAGAATGTTATGAGACCATGGCGCCTGAGAAGCGGATCTTTGCCGGTGCAAGCGGCAAACACCGCGGACACCCTGTACTTTGGGACAGTACATTCTTTGAAGGTCTTCGCCTAACAACGGGAGACCGCGGCGCACGTGATCTTCTGCAACGCAATGAAGAGGCATTGGAGCTGATTGAATTTCCGGCCAACCGCCAGGTGGATATCGACACGCCTGAAGACTACCGACACTATTGCACGCTCAAGTAGAGTATTAACAAAACATTAAGTAAAACTGGTCGCCAACTTATACTTTTTACTGTATTTTGTTACCACTATTTCCTGCTATGCAGTCCTTGCACGTCTCATATGTCGATTCCTTTATTGCATTTTGGTGACAATACGCCTATGTAAGCGGCAGCTTTTGCATGAACCCTTGCTACTTGGCGTTCTCATGCCACGAAGGCGCATTATCCGTTATTTGACGATGCTGCTCGGATCCAAGCTTTGGATGGTCGAGCGCTTTTGGGTACAAGAAAGATTGAGGAAACCCGATGGACAACTTGAGTTTGCCACGTGCTGGCTGTTGTAAGTGGGCTGAAGGCGACGCAGGAAACTACACTTTCCCTTGCAACACTCGCGTTGAAGCTGGCGTGTCATACTGCGAGGAGCACAGCTCCATCGTTTATATCCCGCCAGAAGAGCGCCGTCGTAGCCGCTCCGGCGGTGGTATCAGCATGTCCTTCAAGCGCATTGCTGCTTAATTACTGCTGCTACATTTCTGATTTTGAAAAACCCGGCTTCGAGCCGGGTTTTTTGTTGCCTGAAGTTAGAGGTGCAAGGCAGTCAAAAAAAACGCGGCCCTTTCGGACCGCGTTTCAACAACTCACCTGTCAGCTGTTAGATCAAGCAGCCTTGACCTCGCCGAGGAATGCTTCAATCACCTGACGCATCGTATCGGCTTGCTCTGAGAGCAGCTCGGCAGCTTCTACAACTGTTCCTGCTGCTGCATCCGTTTCGGAAGCGCCTTGTGACACGTTCACGATACTCCGGCTCACTTCACCGGTGCCTTGCGAAGCCTGGTCTACATTGAGCGAGATTTCCGACGTGGCTGCCGATTGTTCTTCGACGGCAGAGGCGATGGCCGAGGCGACCTCGTTCATCTGACCGATGATCTGAGCGATACTCTGGATCCCGTTCACGGCCTCTTTGGTCTCGTTCTGGATCGCCGAAATCTTGTTGGAGATTTCTTCCGTCGCCTTTCCGGTTTGGCTTGCCAATTCCTTTACCTCAGCAGCAACAACCGCGAAGCCTTTGCCAGCCTCTCCGGCGCGCGCCGCTTCAATGGTCGCATTGAGCGCGAGAAGGTTCGTCTGTTCGGCGATGCTGGAGATCAGAGCGATCACCTCACCGATGTCTTCGGCGACAGTCGCAAGACCGGCAATCTGCTGGTTGGTCTTATTGGCTTCCGCTTCTGCCTTGCCGGCAATCGTTGCGGAGTGACCGACCTGGCTGCTTACCTCGACGAGGGATGCAGAGAGTTCTTCCGTCGCAGAAGCAACCGTCTGAACGTTTACGCTTGCCTGCTCGGATGCACTCGCAACAGTCGTTGCCTGGTGGGAGGTGTCCTGCGCCGTTGCAGTCATCTGCGTTGCGGTTGCCTGCAAGTTGCCTGACGCGCTTGTGATGCTGTTCAACATCTGTGTCGCGTCATGGTCGAAGCTTTCAAGCGCTTTCGCGATCCGTTCGTTACGTTTCTCACGGGCGCTCTGCGCCAGCTTTTGTTCGGCCTCGAGGCGTTGTTGTTCCTTGACGGTATCGAGGAAGCCGGCAATCGATTTCGCGACGGTGCCGATTTCATCCTTGCGCTGAGCTTCTTCAAACGCGATGTCAGTATTGCCGCCTGCCAGTTCATTGGCGTCCTTGACGAGACGCCCAAGTGGTTTGGTGATTCCCATAGCGATGACGTACGCAAGGCCAAGAGCCAACAGGAACGCAGCACCTGCAACAGCGCCGATCTGCACCACTGTCGAGGACATATGCTCTCTGGAGGCTTTGGCGATCTGCTCAAAGTCTGCAACGGCGCTGTCCTTCATTGCCGTTGCGCTCTCATTGATCGTCTTACCACTTGCGAGCATGACATCGTCGCGCAGGGCATTGCGTTTCCAGATGATATCCCGAACCCGCAGGGCAGCCGCTTCATAACTCTCTACCATCGGAATCGTTTTGGAGAGCAGGTTCTTGCGCGTTGGATTTTCGATGCTGGCATCCAGCTTTCTCAGCCCAGCTCTGGCCTCCTGGAATTCCTCCGACAGACGATCGATGTCCTTCTGCAGGTTCGAGGCAAGGAATTTGGTCATGTAGAGCCTTGCGAGCATGAAGTTCTCTTGGACCTGACCTGCCAGATTGGCGGTTTGATAGTCACCGTCCGCAGTTGCCGTCTGGTTGATTTCCGTCAGGTTTGTCCGTGCCTGCACCCCAATGCGGTCGAGCGTGTTTTCGACAAGATCGTCGCGCTCTTCGTACAAGGTCTCGACCTCGCCAAGCGTGGTCGCATAGGTTTGGATTCCGCTTTCGATGGTGTTGCGGAATTCAACGCGAACCGGCTTGTTGATCTCAACTTTCGCTTGTTCGACGCCGTCTTCGACCTGCTGGATGAATTGCTGAGCCTGTTCAAGATCGCTCGGCTTGCGGGAGCGTAGATAGCGGTTGGTGCCGAGGAGAACCTTGGCCATATCGGCATTTAGTTCTGATGCAATCAAAGCATCGCCGCTCATGTCTTCGAGTTTAGCGACCTCCGTCTCGACCATGTGAAAGTTATAGAGCGACCAAAGGCCGACAGCCGCCAGTAGCAGCGCGACCAAGGCGAAGCCAAAGCCGATTTTCAATTTTACAGACAATTCAAAACCCCAGTTATGTAAGTAACATTTACGTGTTGTGATTTTGATATTTGCGAGGTCTTGGTTAATAATAAGTTTATCACATTTAATAAATATGTATATTAGTATATCAACTAGCAGGGCACTGAAAATATAGTTTTAATTCAATGAGGTAGACGCCGCACAGGTCTACGGCTTCGGGAAGATCGGGCGGTCATCTCGAAGTGGATTCAACAAAAAAAACGCGGCCCTTTCGGACCGCGTTCATAAAATTCCAAAAATCGAAAACCGAGTTATGCGGCTTTGAGAGTTCCCTGGACGACCTTGAGACGCGAAGCAAGTTCTTCGGCCTTCTGCTTGATCAGGTCATCGTTGGTTTCGCCAGCGATCTTTTCGGCTGCAGCAATCTGCTCGTCGAGCATCTCTGCAGTCAAATCGTCGAAAGGTACTGCCTCTTCAGCCAGAACTGTCAAACCGGTCGGTGCAGCGTCAGCAAAGCCACCTGCAACGAAATACTCGAGCTTGCTGCCGTCTTCGAGACGGACCGTCAAAACACCCGGCTTGAGTGTCGACATGAACGGGCTGTGGTTCTTCAGAACGCCAAATTCGCCCTCAGAGCCTGGAACAGTAACTTCCGCGACCTTCTTGGACAGGAGCTGGCGCTCTGGCGAGACCAACTCAAACTGGAAAAGTTCAGCCATTTGGCGCATTCCTTGTCAGTCTTGAACTTGCATTGACCAACATTTTGGTCATCAAACATGCAGAACCGGGCGCCCGACAAGGGACGCCCGATCTGTAAAGCAATTAGGCAGCTTCAGAAGCCATCTTTTCAGCTTTTTCGATTGCCTCATCCATAGAGCCAACCATGTAGAAAGCCGCTTCTGGAAGGTGATCGTATTCACCTTCGATAAGACCCTTGAAGCCCTTGATGGTGTCTTCCAGAGCAACGAGCTTGCCTGGGGAACCAGTGAAGACTTCAGCCACGAAGAATGGCTGGGACAAGAAGCGCTCAATCTTACGAGCACGTGCCACGGTCATCTTATCTTCTTCGGACAATTCATCCATGCCGAGGATGGCGATGATGTCCTGAAGGGCCTTGTAGCGCTGCAGTGTCACCTGAACCGCACGAGCCGTGTTGTAGTGCTCTTCGCCGATGATGTTGGCGCTGAGCATACGGGATGTGGAGTCGAGCGGATCAACAGCCGGATAGATGCCCTTTTCCGCAATCGAGCGGTTGAGAACCGTCGTTGCATCCAAGTGAGCAAATGTCGAAGCAGGTGCCGGGTCGGTCAAGTCATCGGCAGGCACGTAAACGGCCTGAACAGATGTAATCGATCCCTTATGCGTCGTTGTAATACGTTCCTGCATTCCGCCCATATCGGTTGCCAGTGTTGGCTGATAGCCCACAGCAGACGGGATACGGCCGAGAAGCGCGGACACCTCAGAACCAGCCTGGGTAAAGCGGAAGATGTTGTCCACGAAGAACAGAACGTCCTGGCCCTTGTCGCGGAAATCTTC
>JABXHV010000130.1 GCA_013373445.1 Paracoccaceae bacterium
AAACCACCATAAACACGGTTTTAGCACTCATACTGGTTGGAGTAACCTCAAACTGTACTGTGGCATTCCATGGCTTGGTTACGCCATGGATCTCAATCTCTCCGTTCACTTCAGCTTCAAAGTTTCCTGCTTTCTTAAAGTCCAAGGACTCAAAATTGCTTAGCGTTCCTTTGAAAGTTGCTTTAGGGAATTTATCAGACTCAATATAATTCTCGTTGAAATGCTCTTGCATCAGGCTTTTCTCGAATTCAAACCCTTTCATGAGCATAGAAACTGCGATAGTGCCTTTTTCTAAATCTATGGCTCCAAGGGCTTCTTTATTGGTGGCTTCAATGTCTTCCAATGGCGCATTAGAAAAGAAGTGAATCTCCCCTTTTCGGTCTACTAATGGACTTTGAGCTATGATCTGGTTTCCCAGACAGAAAGCCGAAATGAGTATAAATATGGTTCTAGTTTTCATTTTCTTTTGGGTTAAATCTTAGTTGTCCAAAGCGCCATCTGTTACCCAGCATGCGATCATATCAATCTCTTGCTGACTTAAAGAGCTATTTGGTGGCATACTTTGATTTCCGGTTCTAGTTCTGATTCTTCCGGCATTGGCCTGAATATTCGAAAGCGACCTAAAATCGGGGAAGATGTTTCCATTATGACATCCGGAAATAGCGCAGTTAGTCTCAATGATGGTTCTGATAGAACCCTGATAGCTTATTCCCGACAGAATCTCTACATTCTCTATAGTTTCACAACCGGTCTGGTCGGTGATACTTACAGTATATGAACCAGAGCCAAGGTTTTGGAAATGATTGCTCGTTTGAGCCGCTCCACCATTGATGCGGAATTCATAAGGCTCAGTTCCGCCTGTAGCGCTTACCTGAATGCTACCATTGCTGGTGCCACAACCGGCATCGGTTACAGCCAGGTTCTGCAGATTAACTCCTTCTTCATTTTGAACAGCAATGTTGAGCTCTGCAGAACAGCCGAGACCATCGGTTGCCAACACAGTGTAATTTCCGGCAGCAACATTCTCAAATACGCCATCGCCATTATTCCCCAATTGGTTTGAGGTGTAGGTATAAGGGCCTTCTCCTCCTGAAGCTCTCACGCTGAAGCTACCATTTGAGTCACCGCAAGCTGTATTGTTACTAATAAGCAGTTCTAGTTGAACAGGTGTTGTTGAGCATTCGACTTCAGGACTCATTTGTTCCCAGGTGCAAGAGCTGATACAAAAGAGTATCAGTAAGCTGAGCACCATGTTAGTTGAATAGGATGAAGTTGTTCTCATATCTCCAGTTAGGTTGTGAGGAGATATACGATGCTTTTGTATTGTTCAGAGCATTAGCCTCTTCATTAATTGAAGAGCACCAGTTTATTGACCATCAAGCCTTTGAGATTAGAACAAAAACAGGAGTATCAATTATTGCGGTTTAAAATCATTCCTCTTTGAGTGATTCCACAGAATTGGCTTTATCCATTTTTAACGTTTAAGGAAGAATCTCGTCCCTAATCAAGAATACCTATTCGTCTTTTAAAATATCTACAGGATTAATTCTATAAGCTTTGATGCTGTGGATTGAAACGGTCAGCAAAATGACTATTGAGGCTAAGGTTATGGCTCCCAAGATCAGAAATACCGGCATTTCAATCCTATAGGCAAATGATCTCAACCAATGTTCCATCCAGTAGACTACAATGGGAATCCCAATCAAAACTGCTAACAAAAACTTGTAGAAGCTGCTGGTATTCAATGTTCTTTGAATGGATATAAAACTTGCTCCCAGAACCTTCCGGATACCCATTTCCTTCATTCTTCGCTTTACTGAGTAGCCAGTAATTCCAAACAGGCCGATAAAGGCCACCAGAGCTGCAATAACCGTAAAAGTGTTGAGCATGGTAATCATCACATTCTCTTGCTTGTACTGAGCATCAATACGGTCATCTAGAAAAAAATAAGAGTACTGATAACCATTTGGAATACTGTGGTAATATTCTAAAACAGCTGCTGTAGTTTCAGGCCAATTAGCCCCATCCAGATTAACTAAGAACTCTCCATTTGAGCCTTCAATGAAACGCTTGAACAATGCAGGTTCAATAACCTGCTTCTTAGAAGCAAAGTGAAAATCATTAACCACACCAATTATTCTATGCGCTGAACGACCAGTGCCTAAGGTTTTGCCTACAACTGATTCGGCATCATAGCCCAGCTGCTGAGCTGCTGTGGCATTGATTACTACCAGCTTGGAAGAGTCAGGGTCTTCAGGCAAGAAGTTTCTCCCTGCCAAAAAATCTATTTCAAGGGTTTTAAAGTAATCTCCTTCTATTTCAAAAAAGCGAAAGTTAAAATCGAATCCTGGGAAACTCATCGAACTAGTGACATCATTTGGAAGTTGACCTCCACCGCTAACAGCATTTACACCAGGTATTTTTAGTAATTCGTTCTTTTCAGCCTGTCTGGTTTTCCAAGGCATGTATTCTAAGACCAACTGATGATTCTTATTAAAGCCCAGATTCTCATTCCGCATGAAATGCATTTGCCTGTTTGCGGTAGCAGAAACACAGATAAGCACAATGAATACCGCAATTTGAAAAAGACTAACAAGCCCTATGAGTCTTTGAGAGGAGAAAGCCCCATAGCCATTCTTGAAAGCACTTACTACTCTGAGTCTTGTACTCAAATAGGCAGGATACAAAGAACTGATTACAGCTATTAAAACAGAGAATATTGCGCCTTTTGCCAGCAGAATAGGCTGATTGAGAACACTAATATTCAGTTCTCTTTCGATGAGCGACTCCAATTGAGGTATTAGTAGTTCAACCAAGATCATGGAGCAAACAAAGGCTGCAGAAACATGTAAAACTGACTCTAGAATAAATTGGCTAAAAAGCTCTCTTTTATTAGCTCCTGCCACCTTTCGAACCCCAATTTCCTTCGACCTTTCAACAGACTGAGAAACTGCCAAACTGATATAATTGATAATGGCGCAGACTAGAATAAAGAAAGCCACAAGAGAAAAAATGGTAATATATTGGCGATCTGTCTTCTCCGTTACGACATCCCTTACATCAAGAGAATAATGGACATTACCAAGTGGCTGCAAGCTTAATGTCTTACCTTCTCCATATTTATTGTTTTCCAAATAGAGGTTTGTGAGCTTACTTTCGACATCGCTAGATTCGGTGTTAATGTTCAACAATATATATGCCTGCAATGAATTTCTGGTAATACTCCAAATACCATCCCCTTTATACCCATGCATCTTTTCATATGAGCCAATTACATCTGCCTTAATAGAAGAACTATTGGGGAAGTCTTTAAAGACCGCAGATATTACATAAGTGTCTTTTTCGTAATAAGAAACTTCTTTTCCTACAACATCAGTAGTTCCATAATTCTTTAAGGCTGCTGACTCACTAATAAGGATATTATTGGGAGACTGCAGTGCATCAGCCTCTGCTCCGCTAATAATATCAATGGAAAAGACGTCCATAAAATCACCGTCTACTGAAACCGTTGCAGTCTCTAATTTGTCTTCGTTAGGATTGAAGGTAAAAGCCATAGAAGTGCTAAATACACGACTGAAAGCTTCAATACCTGCAATGGGCTCAACAAACTTTGGTGAAAATGCATCGCTAAAGCTTGCTTGTTTCTCGGTACCAAAGTCGCTTTCGTAGTTCTGGACAACTCTATAAATTCTATCCTTCTTTTCGTGAAACTGATCATAGGCCAGCTCATTCTGCAAAAACAGATAAATGATAAAGAATGAGCCCAAGCCAATGCTCAATCCTAGAATATTGAGACTAGCATAGAGCTTATTTCTTCTAATGTTTCTAATGGCTGTTTTGAGGTAGTTCTTAATCATGTGTTTTTGGTTTAAGGTCGTTTGTTTAATGTTCTAGGTTTTGTGTTTCATGTTAGCTCAACTTTGAACATTGAACCTTAAACATGGAACTTTGAACTGATTTATTCTTCCTTCAGTACATCTACAGGATTAATCAAATAGGCTCTGATGCTGTGTAGCAAGGCGGTACTGAGTACCACAACACAGGCGACAGCTACGGCCAAAACAATTAAGCCAAGAGGTAAGTCAATTCGGTAGGCGAAAGAAGAAAGCCATGAGTCCATCCAGTAATAGACCACAGGAATGGCTATGATCGTAGCCAAGATTAGTCTCAATAAACTGCTGAGGTTGAGCGTTTTCTGAATAGCCATAAAACTGGCTCCCAGTACTTTTCTAATGCTCATTTCCTTCAACCTTCTTCTGGCTGTATAACCCGAGATTCCGAAAAGACCAATAAAAGCAACCAGAGCCGCCACCACAACGAATGTATTGATCATCGTAATCATCACATTTTCCTGTTTGTATTGAGAGTTAATTTGATCTTCGAGGAAGTATGAGTTCATCTCATCTCCTCCTGTAATAGATCTGTATTTAGCCTTTAAGGCATCCATGGTGGTACCTATTTCCTGGGGAGTCAATCTAAGAACGAGGCTAGAACCAGTACCATCCAATGGCTTGAAGAGTGTAGCCTCAATAGGTTCCTTTTTTGAGTTGAAATGAAAATCCTCAACAATACCAACAATACGAAGTTCTTTACCCAGGTTTAAGGCTTTCCCTACCGCCCCTCCTTCAAAATTCAGGTTTTTGGCTGCTGTTTCATTAATCAATACCACATTGGCTGAGTCTGAATCTTCAGGCAGAAAGTTTCTTCCTTCTTTGAGGTTGATTCCCAATACATCCAGATAATTCTCATCGATATCGAAATTA